>JAFAUH010000094.1 GCA_019243445.1 Streptomycetaceae bacterium
CGGCGTCGTCGGCGGTGAGTTGGCTGGGGTCGTCCCCAAACCCATGGTTTGGCACGGGTATTGAGTTGGGCGGTGGCCAGGGCCGTGGCCTGGTCGATCTCTTCGGGATCGGCGAAGGTCTGTCCGGCCAGCGCGGTCTTGCGGAAGATCCGCCACCAGCCTTCTTGGAGGTTCAGCCAGCAGGCTCCGACGGGGATGAAGACCTGATGGATTCTCGGGTGTTTCTTGAGCCATTTGCGGATGGGGCCGGAAGTGTGGCTGGAGAGGTTGTCGGTGACGATGTAGAGCGGTCCGCGCGGGTTGGCGCGGGCGAGCTCTTGCAGCAGCCGCAGCCAGCCGGCGGTGTTGCGGGACGGCGCGCAGAAGGCGGTCTCCTTCCCGTCGCGGATCCGCAACCCCCCGTAGACCCAGGTCTTCTCCGGTCCGCGGGAGTACTCCAGCGGTGCTTTGATCCGGTGGCCGGTAGGGGACCAGCCGGGGGCGGGGGCGAAGGTACGCGGGATCACCGGGCCGAGCTCGTCGCCGCAGATCACCGTGGAGCGCGGCGGCGGGTTGGTGTACAGCTCGATGACCTTCGCCCTTTTGGGGCGAAGTCCGGATCGTCGCTGTGCGCCCAGGAGTGCGGATGCCGCCAGCGGACCTTCTCGCGCAGCAGGATCGTCCGTACCTGACTGCGGTGCACCTCGATACCGCGCTGTTGGGCGACTTCGGTGAGCGAATCCAGCGTCCAGGTCGGCGGCTCGCTCTCCTCGGCAGCCTCCAAGGTGCCGTCAGGGCCGCGTACCAGGCGCCCGGGCGGGTCGCTTCGGGCCAAGGCGATGATCTGCGAGCGCTCGTCTTCGGCCAGCCGGGGCGGACGCCCGGGGATCGGCCGGTCACCGAGCCCGTCCAGTCCTTCGGCGTTGAACCGGTGCAGGCGCTCGCGCACCGTCTTGGGATGGCAGTCCAGCTCGTCGGCGATGGCGGTGACGTGCTCCCCGTCCCAGCTCAGGGCGATTATCCGGGCTCGCTGGATCCAGTCGGCGGGAGCATGGCGGGCACCGGCCAGCTTGTAGATCTTTCGTTCCTCGTCCGGATCACGCGCCGGACGCGCGTACAAAGGTGGATACATGGCACAGTCCTCCACCACGCATCATGCGCCCCCGACGCCCGACAGACCACACCCCTTTTAACGAACGTAGCATTAGGCAAAAACCCGGAGAGGAAAAACTGGCCTCCCTGATCGTGCCGGTATTCCTCCAGCCCGGAGAAAAACCCGCGAACATGTTCACCTCTGGTTCATATCTGCCTTTGGTGAAGGTCCTCGAAGGATTGCGGGCTCACGATGAAGAAGCCGTGGAATTGCTCGCCATTCCTCAAGAGCCGCAAAAGGACGTGGTGCAGCCGTCCCAGAATATCGGCGCGACTCCCGAGGAAGGCGAGGAAGAATCGCGTCTGCTGCTGCGTTTCGCGGCTCCGCGTGACCCGGTGATGGTCGCGGAGTGGGTCAGCTTCAACGTGATCGACACGGAGAAACAGGACTGGGCGCGCGGCTGGGCGAAGCTCAAGACCTTCACGCAACGCGAGGGCCACGCCCGAGTTCCGTACGGACACAAGGAGGGCGCCTACCCCCTCGGACAGTGGATCGCTGAGCAGCGACGCGCCTACGGGGCCGGGCAAATGACCGGGATCCGGATGAAACGGCTGAACAAGCTCGGCATGGTCTGGTCCCTCGCCGATGAACGGTTCCAAGAGAACCTCGAGGCCGCCAAGGCGTACTACGACCAGCACTGGACACTATGCGCGCCCCGCACCGCCACAGCGCTGGAACGGCCGATCGGGCAGTGGCTGTCCAACCTACGCCGCCCCGGCGCCCTGGACGGTCACCCCGAGTGGGAGACGGCGCTGCGCGAAATCGATCTGGACTGGAACCCGAACTGGCCGGCGGACTGGCAACGCCACTACGCCGCCGTACGCGAGCTGCTCGCGGAAGAAAGCATCCCCGCCTATGTAGAACCGGGCGTCACCGTACACGGCATGGACATCGGGTCTTCGAAGTTAACCGGGCAGCACCATAGGCGGTCCGTGTCGTTGTGACGTTGCGTGACGGGTCTGTGGTTCTGGCACCCCGGATGCAAGGGGCCCGCAGGCATCCGTGATCGTGGTTGTTCTCTACGCAACCGCTCACAGAAACCTACGGGCTTGAACAACAACGATACCGAGATCAACACTGCGGCCACACACCTGCTGGGAATAGAAGGGGTGGGCGTAGTCCACGTCGAGGACGACGGAGCCGGGGGCACAGTGGTGCACGTGGTCACCACGAACGCGAGTGCTCGGGCCTGTCCCAGCTGCGGGGTCTTCGCCACCTCGCGCAAGGAGCGGGTCGTCACCCGTCCACGGCACCTGTCCTGTGGTGGTCGTACGGCGGTGATCCGCTGGCACAAGTCGCGCTGGCGCTGTGCCGAATCGCAGTGTCCGCGCACCTCGTTCACCGAACAGACCCGCCAGATCCCGGCACGGATGCGCCTCACCGAGGCCTTGCGGCACCAGGCCGGGAAGGCGGTGGCCGACGGCGGCCGCACCGTGGTACAGGCCGGCCGTGACCTGGGCCTGTCCTGGCCGACCGTGCAGCAGGCTTTCGCCGAGTACGCCGCCCACGTGCTGGACTAGACGCCGGCGGCGACCGAGGCGGTCGGTATCGACGAGATCCGCCGCGGCAAACCGGTCTGGAGACAAAACCCCGAAACCGGCAAGTGGGAACTGATCGCGGATGCCTGGCACATCGGTTTCGTCGACGCGATCGGCGGACGCGGCCTGTTCGGACAGGTCGAGGGCCGCAACGCCGACTCTGTCGCCGCCTGGCTGGCCGCCCAGCCCCACAGCTGGCGCGACCAGGTGAAGTACGTGGCAATCGACTTGTGCACCACCTTCCGCGCCGCCGTCCACCGTGCCCTGCCGCACGCGGCCGTGGTCGTCGACTGTTTCCACATCGTGCAACTCGCCCAGCGCCACCTCGCCGACCTGCGCCGACGCCTCACCTGGAAACAGCACGGCCGCCGAGCGCGCAAGGGCGACAGCATCTACACCGTCCGCAAACTCCTGCGCCGCAACAAAGAGGACCTCACCAAGGAGCAACGGGCCCTCCTCAAGGTCGAGTTGGATCACATGGGCACCTACGGCCGACAGATCTACGCGGCCTGGCAGGCCAAGGAACTCCTGCGTGACCTCCTGGGCCTGGCTGTCAGCCGCACCCGCATCACCCCCGACCGCTCCGCGATCTCCGCCGCCCGCCACCGCTTCTTCGCCCACGTCGCCGACCATGCCCACCTGCCCGAACTCCTCACTCTGGCGGAGACCATCGAGCAGTGGTGGGACGGCATCGAAAACTACATCAAAACCGGCATAACGAACGCCGCCAGCGAGGGAAACAACCGCCTCATCAAGCTCGAAGCCCGTAACGCCTTCAGCTTCCGCAACCGAGAGAACCAACGCCTACGGTCACGCTGCGCAACTACCCGGCGGAGCCGCAGAGAGGCATTGCC
>JAFAUH010000187.1 GCA_019243445.1 Streptomycetaceae bacterium
CGCGGCGACAATGCGCAGACCCGCCCGCTGGACATCCCAGGACGGCAAGGCCACGCCAGGGGTGAGGTCGGAGTAGTAGCGGCGGATGCCGGTGCCAGGTTCGAAGATCGCGAAGATGTGTTCGCGGCTCGCCCCGAAAGCCTGCATGGCCAGATCGCTCGACTGGAACTCCGCGGTCGGAGGCTCGATCACGAACCGCCTTCTCACCTCGGGCGGTCCGGTCAGCTCATGTGTCCAGCTCAGCACACCACCCGGGCCCGGCACGGGATCCCGGAGCACCACGCTCAGTGAGCCGAGCGGCTCCCAAAGCCCGGTGCCCGGCAACTGCCACACCTGGCCGACCAGCCTCCCGTCCAGGTTGAACCGGTACTCAGCCATGAGCGCGTTCGGCCGGTCGGATGTCCGCACCCGCACCGTCAGACCATCCGCGTCCCTGGCGAACTCGCCCCGCAGAACGACCCTTTGCCCGCCGCCACGCAGGCCCACCAGCCCCAAGCCGTTGTCGGTCGGCATGACCCTGACCGATGTCAGACGATGACCCAGAAGCTGACCCAACTCGAAGGCACCCCTGGCACCGAACGGCAGCCGCATACCGGTCCCCCGACGCGCCAACCACCCAGGGACAGTCGCCCAATCCCACCCCTCATCCGACCGCGCTCCGGGCTCCAACCCCAACGCCGGACGAGCAAACAGCAGCCGCCGATCAGGGGTGAGAGCCCACAACGATCCGTTCCTGATACGGCTGATCCTGTCTGACCAGTGGCCGAGCACGTTCCCGGAGGCATCGAGAAGAGAAGTGATCCTCGTTGTCCGGTCGACCCTCCAGTACCTGCCCGTGAACGCACCCGCCGTGTCACGCACGGCGGTGGTCTCCTCCGCCATCCGGTAGTCGGCGCCGATCACCAGCCGCTCCAAAGGCTCCCCCCAGCCGGCATTCGGCACCAGCGCAAACTGCCCATGATCAAGCGCCTCGACCCGCAGCGTCTCCAGCGGCCTGCCGTGCTCATCCACCAGACGGGGAAGCTCCCCTTCCCGCTGATCGCCGACGCACCGCAGATAGCCCAGCCCCACGGCCTGCCCCGGGTCACCCACCCACCACTCTCGGATGCCCGGGTGGCCCTCGGCATTGAAGTAGCGCCGATGACCGAACGCCAGGTCCGTGACGACGAGGTCTTCGCCGTGCTCAGCCGATCCCTGCGGGGCCGCCTCAATGTGGTACCGGGCTACCAGCGCGGAATCCCCCTCCCCCTGGTACAAGACGCGCGCCGTCCCGCTCTCGTCCCAGGTACGGGTCAGAACGACAGTCAACCCGGCCCGGTGCTCGATGGCGCTCAGCAGCGGGATCTCCCGGCGAACCCACTCTCCCCGCCCGTCGTACTCCACACGCACACCCGACGCGCTCCGCACCACCGTGCGGCCGTTTTCGACAGTGACCGGCACCTCCCCGGAGTGCTCCTCCGGATGCTCCACATACGTCAGGGCCATGCCCACCCTAAGGCGCATCTTGGCCCACCACGGTCTACGCCGCACTGCCGCCGGGTCGGCGATCCGCTGCCCGCTGCGGACGTCGATCACCATCCGGGCCGGCGGCTGCGCGCCCCCGACCAGGGGTTCCGAGGCCGTGCGCACCAGCGCCACCCGCTCGCCCTGGTCGCCCAGCCACTCGGCCCGCCAGCCCTCCAATGAAGCCAACGGAACAGGAGCACCGACCTCGCCCGCAGGGAACAGCCGGAGCGATCCGCGCACACCCTCCCCGCCCTGCATGTCGACCTGCAGAAAACCACGCGCGCCACCGCCCAGATCGACCGGCACCGCCCGATAGACCAGCACATCACCGGGATCAACCTCCCCGGCACGCGCCCCGTCCACCCGAACCTGGACCTGGACCTGGACCTGGACCTGGACCTGGTCCGCGTCCAGCCCGGCCCGGTCGCCCCGCGCGTCGTAGACCACCTCGCTGCCGTCGGCGTGCCCCACCAGCCGAAGACCGGAACGCGCCTCCAGCCCCAGCTCAGGACACACCTCCACCGGGAACTCCTGCGCCAGAAACCCGCCGTTGAACGCATGGAAGAAGCGCTCACCGGTCCCCTGGTCGGTGACCACCAGCACCCGGTGGCTTCCCAGATCCCGGGCCAGGTCACTGTACGGGAAGTCCCCGGCCGGCAGTTCGATCCAGTAGCGGTGCACCGCACCGGATGCGTCGGTCCCCTCGAAGGCCCATCGCCACGGTGTGTCCGCTCCCTCGGCGTCCCGCCACCACTCCCACACCACACCCGCGCCCGACGGCACGACCAGCTCATACGTCCAGCCCGGCAGGGACGGATCCGCATCCCGGTGCATAAGCACCCGCAGCGACCCGAGGGCCGTCAACTGGTTCTCTCCCGCCAGCGGCCACTCCTGACGGACCAGCACCCCCTCCCCGTCGAACCGGAACTCAGCCTCCGCTCCCCGCGGCGCATAAGGCACCGGCATCCGCACCGAGGCGGGCTCGGTGAAGACGAGCTTCGCCTCTCGGGCGTCGACCAGGTGCGGCTCACCCGCCCAGCCACCCTCAGGCACGCGCAGATAGCGGTCCCCACCCAGCGGGACATTCCAGTGGAGCAAGCGACCGCCGTGCCCGCGCCCGTAGAAGAACTGGGCATCATTCGCCCGTCCGGCGATCCTCAATGCCATCGCGGAAGGTCCGTCGACAGAGAACCGTCCAGAACCCTCGCCCGGGAGGAGTTCCTCCATCGGCCCCGGCCTCGGCACCCAAATCCTGTCAAAGTGAATAAAGCCCTGTTCCATGCGTACGCGCGCCGAGGTGAGGTGGAGGGCTCCGGTATCACCGCCGGTCAGCGGCAAATCTTCAGTCAGTGGCTGCCCGTCCTCGGCGAACCGGTACTCCGCCGTGATGCCCTCCGGCACCCCGGGCACTCGGAACCTGACCACCACGGTAGGGATGTTGAACCACCTCTCCCAGGCGTGCGAGGTCGGGGCCTCGACGCGCCCGGCGTCGGCGTACGCGAGCAGCGGGACGCCACGGGACTCGCGCAGCACGACCGCCCGGTCACCGGCCACGGCCCTGGTCCACTCGACCTGCACTTGCGCGCCAAGGCCGTCGTACACCGTCGGCACGCGGCGCGGACCACCCACGAGCCGAACGCCGGTGGTGTCCAGCGGCACCTCCCATACCAGCTCCCTACCGAAGTAGTAGCGGCGACCGGTGGAGCGTTCGATGATCGCGAACGCACGGGTGCGAGGAGGCTCCCCGAGCATCCCCCTGCCCAGGTGACTCGTCAGCAACTGCTCGGTCAGCGGTTCGCTCCGGAATCGGCGCACGACTCCTGACGGCCCGTCGAGCGCGGAGGTCCAGTGCGAAGGATCATCCGTCCCCCGGCTGGTGACCAGCCGCAGCGAATCCAGACCCGCCCACTCGCCCAGACCCGCCAACGGCCACTCTGCACGGACAAGCACCCCTTCCCCGTCGAAGCGGAACACAGCCCTGACGGCCTGCGGCGCGTAGGACACCGGCACCCGTAGCGTCAGACCTCCCGCCTCCCGGACCATCGTGAACCGGGTCTGCGGTACCAGGCTCCCGTTCCCGGAGACCACCTGCGGAACACCGTCCCGGCCATCGCCCGCGGGCACGCGCAGATAGCGGTCCCCAGCCAGCGGAATCTCCCGGTATGCCAGAGCCGCGGTGGCACCGTAGCCGTAGCGGATACCGGTCGCCGACTCAGTGAGCACAAATCCCCTCACCAGCGTGCCCGTTCGGTCGGCGTCCTCCTCTATCAGGGGATGGAGGCTGAACCGTCCGGTGGCCTCCTGGCCATGGAGCTCCGCCGTCGGCCACGCCCCGCCTTCCTCAGGGCCGACGGGATGTTCCACGACCACACGCAGCGAGGCGAGGTGCGCCTCCCCGGCCCCGGTGCCGGTGCCGGTCAGCGGCAGATCTGCCTGCAGCAGCCGCCCGTCCTCGGCGAGCCGGTACTCCGCCGTGACCCCCTCCGGAGCACCAAGCACCCGGAACCCGGCCGCCACAGTACGCCCGTCCCAGGCGTGCCAGGTCGAGGCCTCGACGCGCGGCATATCGGGGCGCACCAGCAGCGGTGCGCCACCGGAGCGCCGCAGCACGGCTATCCCGCCACCACCGTCCACCCGCGTGAGGGCCCACTCCTCCTGCACCGCCTCGGTCTGCATACCAAGGGCGTCATACACCCTCGGCATGGCATCCACAGCACCCGGCCTGAGACCCGCAACACCCACCAGCCGGACGCCAGTTGCCTCGTCCAGCCGCACCTCCCACGCCACGGGCTCGCTGCCCAAAGCCCGACGGTAGTAGCGACGCAGGCCAGTGGAGGGCTCGGTGATCGTGAAGACGTCGTCGTACCTCGAATCCAGCATCTGCTCGACCAGCCGGCTGTGCCGGAGGTCCTCGGGCAGCGCAGCGACCTCGAACCGGCCCGCCATCGCAGACGGCTCGACCGGCTCGACTCGCCCGGCCTGCTCGGCCAGCTCGTAGGTCCAGTGCAACGGGTCGGCCTCACGGGTCATGCGCACCCGCAGCGAACCGAGAGCCTCCCAGTAGCCGATCCCCCGCAGCGGCCACTCCCCACGAACAAGCTGCCCCTCGGGATCGAACCGGAACTCGACTCCGGCCCCCTGCGGCGCGTAGGACACCGGCACCCGCACCGTCAGACGGCCCTCCACATCTCTGACAAACTCAGCCTGCACATCCAGCACTTGACCGTTCGGTCCTGCCAGCGCCAGTCCGCGGCCGGTCGCGAAGACCTCGCCCATCACCCCACTGCCGTCCGGATGCGCGACCCCCAAGACGTACGCGCCCGGCCTGCCCAGCGGTAGACGCGCGACCGTCTCCCGGCCCGTCAACCACCGCGGGACCGATCCGGCCAGCAGACGGCCGTTGCTCGCCCTGACCAGCAGCTTTCCGTGGGGCAGGGCGGCGCTGTCGGTCGGCACCAGCTCCAGATAAACCGAGGTGGACGTGCGCGTCACGTTCAGCCCTTCCAGCGGCTGGCCGTGCTGGTCCACCAGGCGGGGCAGCGTGCCGTCGGGCCGGCGGCTGTCGAACCGCAGATAACCCAGACCCGCGCGCTCTCCCCCCTCACCCACCCAGGCATCACGCAGCACCTGGTTGCCCGCTGCGTCGAAGTGATAGCGGTGGCCCGCTGCCATATCGGTGACCACGAAGGCATGGTCGGCACCCGCCGACCCTTCGGCGACCTCCGCGATGGCGAACCGCGCCACCTGTGCGGAGTCATCACCCACCAGCCGGTACGAGAGGACTTCCGCCCCCTCCTGTCCCCAGGAGCGGCTGACGAGCACCCCTAGCCCTTCCAGGCTCTCCGCCGCGCCAAGGAAACGCAGATCACGCAACACCCAGCGCCCTTGGGCATCGAACCCCGTCCGCAGCCCCGACGGAGTGTGCAGCGCGACATAACCACGGCCCCCGTCCACCGAGGACACCAGGAAGTCACCCACCGTATGGCTGGTCGCCTCCGCAGCCTCGGCAGGACGCCCCACGTACTCCTCGAGCGCCTCGAACGCCTCCCGCGGTACAAACGCCTCCCGCGGTGCGAGCGTCCGCCTGCCGTCTCCGGCCTCCCCACCAGATCCCGCCACCTGCTGCAGGTGTTCCAGCAGCCACTCATAAGTGCCCACCAGTCGCCTTTGTGCTCCAGGCAGTTCACCCTCGTCCGGATGCTCCACGTGCGTCAGGGCCATGCCCACTCTGATGCGCATCTTGGCCCACCACGGTCTAGGCCGCACTGCCGCCCAGTCGGCGATCCGCTGTCCGCTGCGGGCGTCGATCACGATCCTGGCCGGCGACTGCGCGCCCCCGGCCAGGGAGTCCGAGGCTGCGCGCACCAAGGCCACCCGCTCGCCCTGGTCGCCCAGCCACTCGGCCCGCCAGCCCTCCAACGGGGCCAACGAGACAGGAGCACCGATCTCGCCCGCAGGGAACAGCCGGAGCAGCCCGCGTGCACCCTCCCCACCCTGCACGTCGATCTGCAGGAGACCGCGCGCTCCGCCGCCCAGATCGACCGGCACCGCCCGGTAGACCAAGACATCACCGGGACCGACGCCACCGGCACGCGCCCCGTCCACCTGAACTTGGACCTGGGCTGCGTCCAGCCCGGCCCGGTCGCCCCGCGCGTCGTAGACCACCTCGCTGCCGTCGGCATGCCGCACCAGCCGAAGGCCGGAACGCCGCTCCAGCCCCAGCTCGGGACGCGCCTCCACCAGGGACTCCCGCGCCAGGAACCCGCCGTCGAACGCGTGGAAGGCGCGGTCGCCGGTCTGCTGGTCGATGACCACCAGCAGCCGATGGCTTCCCAGGTCCCGGGCCAGATCACTGAACGGGAAGTTCCCCTCCGGCAGCTCGATCCAGTAGCGGTGCACCACGCCGTCCGCAGTGGTCCCCTCGAAGGCCCACCGCCACGGTGTGTCCACTCCCTCGGCGTCCCGCCACCACTCCCACACCACGCCCGCGTCCGACGGCATGACCAGCTCATACGTCCAGCCCGGCAGGGACGGATCCGCATCCCGGCGCATAAGTACCCGCAGCGACCCGAAGGCCGCCAGCTGGTTCTCCCCCGCCAGCGGCCACTCCTGACGGATCAGCACCCCCTGCGCGTCGAACCGGAACTCAGCCTCGGCTCCCCGCGGCGCATAAGGCACCGGCACCCGCACCGAGGTGGACTCGGTGAAGACGAGCGGCACCTCCCGGGCGTCAACCAGGTGCGGGTCACCCGCCCAGCCGCCCACAGGCACGCGCAGATAGCGGTCCCCACCCAGCGGGACATTCCAGTGGAGCAAGCCACCGCCGCGCCCGAGGCCGTAGAAGAACTGGGCGTCATTCGCCCGTCCGATGATCCTCAATGCCATCGTGGGAGGTCCGTCGGCACGGAGCTGTTCGAGACCGCCGCCGGGGAAGAGCTGAGACCTCGGCTGCGCCTCCGGCAGCCAGGTCATGCCAAAGTGAACAGCGCCACGTTCCACGCGGACGCGCGCCGAAGCGAGGCGGGCGGCCCCGGCATCACCGCCGGTCAGCGGCAGATCCTCCCCCACCAGCTGCCCGGTGTCGGTGAACCGGTACTCCGCCGTGACACCCTCTGGCACTCCGGGCACCCGGAACCTGGCCGTCACAATGCGGAGGTTGAACCACTCTTCCCAGACGTGCGAGGTCGGGGCCTCGACGCGCCCGGTGTCGACGTACACGAGCAGCGGGACGCCACGGTGCTCGCGCAGCACGGCCACCCGGTCATCGGCCACTGCTCTGACCCACTCGACCTGCGCCCGCCCGCCAAGGCCGTCGTACACCCTCGGCACGCGAAACGGAGCACCCACAAGCCGAACGCCGGTGGTGTCCAGCGGCACCTCCCATACCAGCTCCCTACCGAAGTAGTAGCGGCGACCAGTGGAACGTTCGATGATCGCGAACGCACGGGTGCGAGGAAGCTCCCCGAGCATCCCCCTGCCCAGGTGACTCGCCAGCAACTGATCGGTCAGCGGTTCGCCCCGGAAGCGGCGCACGGCCCCTGACGGCCCGTCGAGCGCGGAGGTCCAGTGCGAGGGATCATCCGTCTCCCGGCTGATGACCAGCCGCAGCGAATCCAGACCCGCCCAGCCGCCCAGACCCGCCAGCGGCCACTCCTGACGGATCAGCACCCCCTCCCCGTCGAACCGGAACACAGCCCTGACGGCTTGCGGCATGTAGGACACCGGCACTCGCACCGTCCTGCCCTCCGCGTCCCGGATCTCCGTCAACGGGGTCTGCGGTGCCAGGCTCCCGCGTCTGTAGACCACCTGCGAAGCAGCATCCTGGCCGCCGCCCGCAGGCACGCGCAGATAGCGGTTCCCATTCAGCGGAACTTCCCGGTATGCCAGAGCCGCGGTGGCACCGTAGCCGTAGCGGATACCGGTCGCCGACTCAGTGAGCACGAACTCCTTCACCCGCCTGCGCGTCCGGTCGGCGCCCTCCTCTGTCAGGACATCGAGACTGAACTGTCCGGTGGCCCTCTGGCCACGGAGTTCCCCCGTCGGCCACACCCAGTCCCCTTCTGGGCCGGGATGTTCCACGACCACGCGCAGCGAGGCAAGGTGCGCCTCCCCGGCACCGGTGCCGGTCAGCGGCAGATCCTCACGCAGCAGCCACCCGTCCTCAGCGAACCGGTACTCCGCCGTGACCCCCTCCGGAGCACCAGGTACCCGGAACCGGGCCGTCACAGCATGCCCGTCCCAGGCGTGCCGGATCGGGGCCTCGACGCGCATGTCCTCGGGGTGCACCAGCAGCGGTGCGCCACCGGAACGCCGCAGCACGGCTATCCCGCCACCACCGTCCACCCGCATGAGGGCCCACTCCTCCTGCACCGCCTCGGTCTGCATACCAAGGGCGTCATACACCCTCGGCATGGCATCCACAGCACCCGGCCTGAGACCCGCAACACCCACCAGCCGGACGCCAGTTGCCTCGTCCAGCCGCACCTCCCACGCCGCGAGCTTGTTGCCCAAGGACCGACGGTAGTAGCGACGCAGGCCAGTGGAGGACTCGGTGATCGTGAAGACGTCGTCGTACCCCAAATCCAGGACCTGCTGGGCCAGCCGGCTGTGCCGGATGTCCTCGGACAGCGCAGCGACCTCGAACCGGCCCGCTGCCGCAGACTGCTCGACCAACCTGACCAGACCAGCCGGCTCGGCCAGTTCGTAGGTCCAGTGCGACGGGTCGGTCCCACGGGTCATGCGCACGCGCAGCGAACCGAGGGCCTCCCAGTCGCCGGTCCCCTGCAGCGGCCACTCCGCACGGAGGAGCTGCCCTTCGGCGTCGAACCGGAACTCGGCCCCGGCCTCCTGTGGCGCGTAAGGCACCGGCACCCGCACCGCCAGGCCCTCCGCGTCCCTGACGAACTCAGCCCCCACCTCGAGCACGGGGCCGCCCAGTAGCCTCTTCAACGCCAGTCCGCGGTCGACCGTGGAAACCTCGGCCCTCACCCTACTGTCGTCCGGATGCGCCACCCACAGGAGGTACGTGCCCTGCTTGTTGATCGGCAGACGCGTGGCTGTCCCCCGGTTCGTCAGCTTCGTCAGCCGCTGCGGGCCCGATCCAGGCAGCGGACGGCCGTCGCTCTCCCTGACCACCAGCTTCCCGTGGGGCAGGGCGGAGCCGGCGGTCGGCACCACCGCCAGGTAAACCGAGGTGGACGTGCGCCTCACGTTCAGCCCTTCCAGCGGCTGGCCGTGCTGGTCCACTATGCGGGGCAGCGTGCCGTCGGGCCGGCGGCTGTCGAACCGCAGATACCCCAGACCCGCGCTCTCCCCTTCGTCACCTATCCATACATCACGCAGCACCTGGTTGCCTGCCGCGTCGAAGTGGTAGCGGTGACCCAGCGCCATGTCGGTGACCATGAAGGCGTGGTCGGCGCCCGCCGACTCTTCGGCGACCTCCGCGATGGCGAACCGCGCCACCTGCGCGGAGTCGTCACTCACCAGCCGGTACGAGCGGACCTCCGCCCCGTCCTGCCCCCAGGAGCGGCGGACGACCACGCCCAGCCCTTCCAGACTCGAAGCAGTGCCGGTTAGCTCGGTTACCGTCTCCCCGGTCCGGACGTCGATCACGACCGACCGGATCGGTGGCTGCGCGGCCCTGGGCAAGTGATCCCCGGCCGTGGGCACCAGGACCACTTGGGTATCCCCGCGCCACTCGGCTCGCCAACCCTCCACCGCAGTCCCGTCACCGAGCGACCCGACCAAGTGAAGTGGCCTCGACGCCCCCTCCGCGCCCTGCATGTCAATCCGCAAGAAAGCAGCAGTCCCGCCCAGGTCGACCGGCACCGCCCGGAAGAGCAAGACCTCACCGGCACTGCGGGCACTCCGCGTCGCCGCCACCGCCTCACAGTCCGCGGCCCTCCCGACGACCTGGTTGCCACGCGCGTCGTAGACCACCTGGCCGCTGTCGGCGTGCCGCACCAGCCGAAGGCCGGGCTCTCCCTCCACCCAGGACGCCTGCGCCAGGCGCCTGCCGTCGAACCCGTGGAGAAAGCGCTCACCGGTCTCCTGATCGGTGATCACCAACACCCGGTCGTCCCCCAAGTCCCGGGCCAGGTCACTGCGCGGGAACTCCCCATCCGGCAGCCCGATCCAATACCGGCGCACCACACCGTCCGCACCGGCACCCTCAAAGGCCCACCGCCACGGTATGTCCACCCCCTCGGCACCCCGCCACCACTCTTGGACCACCCCCGCACCAGGCGGCACCACCAGCTCATCCGAACCCCGCTGCATGACCACCCGCAGCGACCCGAGAGCCGCCAACTGCTCCTCGCCCGCCAGCGGCCACTCCTGACGGACCAACACCCCTCCGGTGTCGAACCGGAATTCGACCCCTGCCCCCTGCGGCGCGTAAGGCACCGGCACCCGCACCGTCAGACGACCCTCCGCATCCCTGACGAACTCGGCCCGCACCTCGAGCACGTGGCCGTTCGGTCCTGCCAGCGCCAGTCCGTGCTCGGCCGCGACAACCTCGGCCCTCACCCCACTGCCGTCCGGATGCACAACCCGCAGAGCGAACGTGTCCTGCCTGCCCAGCGGCAAACGCGCAGCCGTCTCCCGGCCCGTCAACCACCGCGGAACCGATCCGGCCAGCAAACGACCGTCGCTCGCCCCGACCAGCAACCGCTCGTGAGACAGGGCAGAGTTGTCGGTCGGCCTCAGCTCCAGCCTGCCACCGTCAAACGGCTCGACCCGCAGCGTCTCCAACGGCCGGCCATGCTGGTCCACCAAGCGAGGCAGCGTGCCCTCCGGCTGACGGCTGTCGAACCGCAAATACCCCAGACCCGCACTCTCCCCCGCCTCACCCACCCACACATCGCGCAGCACCTGGTGACCCGCTGCATCGAAGTGATAGCGATGACCCATCGCCACGTCAGTGACCACGAAGGCGCGCCCGTCGCCCGCCGCTCCTTCGGCGACCTCCGCGATGTCAAACCGCGCCACCCGCGCGGCCTCACCCACCAACTGGTACGAGAGGACCTCCGCCCCCTCCTGCCCCCAGGAGCGGCGGACGAGCACACCCAGCCCCTCCAAGCTCTCCGCCGCGCCAAAGAAACGCAGATCACGCAACACCCAGCGTCTCTGGGCATCGAACACCGTCCGCAGTCCCGACGAAGTGTGCAGCGCGACATGGCCACCCCCGTCCACCGGGGACACCAGGAAGTCGCCCACCGTGGGGCTGTCCACCTCCGTGGCCCCGGCAGGACGGCTCACGTATTCTTCGAGCGCCTCGAACGCCTCTCGCGGTGCGAGCGTCCGCCTGCCGTTTCCGGCCTCCCCACCGGATCCCGCCGCCTGCTGCAGGTGTTCCAACAGCCACTCATAAGTGCCCACCAACCGCTCCCGCACCCCAGGCAGTTCGCCCTCATCGGGATGCTCCACGGGCGTCAGGGCCATGCCCACCCTGAGGCGCATCTGGGCTCCCGGCAGCGGCTGCACTGCTGCCGGGTCGGCGATCCGCTGCCCGGTCCGGGCGTCGATCACAATCCGGGCCTGCGACTGTCCGCCCTCAGCCAGGGAGTCCGAGGCCGTGCGCACCAGCGCCACCCGCTCGCCCTGGTCGCCGAGCCACTCGGCCCGCCAGCCCTCCAACGGAGCCAACGAGACAGGCGCACCGATCTCGCCCGCAGGGACCAGCCGGAGCGGCCCGCGCGCGCCCTCCCCGCCCTGCATGTCGACCTGCAGAAAACCGCGCGCTCCGCCGCCCAGGTCGACCGGCATCGCCCGGTAGACCAGGACATCACCGGGATCGACGCCACCGGTATGCACCCCGTCCACCCGAACCTGAACCTGGGCCTGGACCTGAGCCGCGTCCAGCTCGGCCCGGTCGCCCCGCGCGTCGTAGACCACCTGGCCGCCCTCGGCGTGCCGCACCAGCCGAAGACCGGAATGCACCTCTAGCCCCAGCTCAGGACGCACCTCCACCAGGAACTCCTGCGCCAGGAACCTGCCGTCGAACCCGTGGAAGGAGCGCTCACCGGTCTGCTGGTCGGTGAGCACCAGCACCCGATGGCTTCCCAACTCCCGGGCCAGGTCACTGTAGGGGAAGTCCCCGGCCGGCAGCTCGATCCAGTAGCGGCGTACCGCACCGTCCGCAGCGGTCCCCTCGAAGGCCCACCGCCACGGTGTGTCCACTCCCTCGGCGTCCCGCCACCACTCCCATACCGCCCTCGCGTCCGACGGCACGATCAGCTCATACGTCCAGCCCGGCAGGGAGAGATCCTCATCCCGCCGCATGAGCACCCGCAGCGACCCGAGGGCCGCCAGCTGGTTCTCCCCCGCCAGCGGCCACTCCTGACGGACCAGCCTCCCTTGCGCGTCGAACCGGAACTCGGCCTCGGCTCCCCGCGGCGCGTAGGGCACCGGCATCCGCACCGAGGTGGGCTCGGTGAAGACGAGCGGCACCCCCCGGGCGTCGACCAGGTGCGGCTCACCCGCCCAGCCGCCCGCAGGCACGCGCACAGAGCGGCCTCCGCACAGCGGAACATTCCAGTGACGCAGGCCACCGCCGCGCCTGTAGAAGAACCGGGCACCACTCGCCGGCTCGATGATCCTCAATCCCGTCGAGGAAAGCACATCGAGACGGAACCGTTCGGGCTCCTCGCCTTGGAGGAGCTCCGCGCTCGGCTCCGGCCTCCTGATCCAGCCCTCGTCATGGAGAGTAGGGAGAGGCTGGGTGTGTTCCACGCGCACGCGCACCGGAGCGAGATGTGCGGCCCCGGCATCACCGCCGGTCAGCGGCAGATCCTCACGCAGCAGGTCCCCGTTCCTGCTGAACCGGTACTCCACCGTGACGCCCTCCGGAGCACCAGGCACCCGGAACCTGGCCGTCACAGTACGCCCGTCCCAGGTGTGCGAGGTCGCGGCCTCGACGCGCCCGGCGTCGGCGTACACGAGCAGC
>JAFAUH010000225.1 GCA_019243445.1 Streptomycetaceae bacterium
CAGCCGGAACTCACGCGAGGTCCACTCAAGCCCCCGACCCTCCACCACCTCGAACACCGTGCGCAGCCCAGTCGCCTCATGCACCGCCACAGCACCGCCCTCAGGGCGCCCCACGACACGGAAACCGTCGAGATGCGCACCCTGCGAGGAATGCTCGAAGGCCGTCACCGTCAGCGGCTCGGGAATATGCTGCAGGGCCACCTCGATGCGGTTGTGCAACTCGGTGCCCATCAGCTCGGTGCCCATCAGCGCATGCCCCGGCTCGCTGATGCCGATGTGTCCGACGGTCGTCTCCAAAGCCCTCATCGAGGTCAGCAGGTGCTCTGGACCTTGCGGGCCGCTCATCGCCTCGAAAAGGATCCGCGGAGGGGCGCTGTGCACCGTTTCCGGCGTCGTGACCACCGCGGACTTCAGCAGCTCCAGCGTCTGCTGCGGGTCGGAAACGTGCGCGGGGACGGTGACGGGAGTGGCCACGTGGTCCTCGCCCGGCACCTGTTTGAAGAGCTGCTCCACCGCCTCGGGCGGCAGCCCCTCCTTGCCGATTCGCTCCAGCGTCTGCATCGCCAGAGGGGTGAACACGTTCTCGATCGGCACCAGCACACCGGAGTGGGTGGGGATGGCTCCCGTCTCCAAGACGGTCAGGTCAAGGTGCTGGCGCAACCACGACGGAGCAGGCGCCACCGGCACCAAGGGCGCATGCTCCCTCGCCCCCATCCCGGCCCCCAGCCCTTCCAGCCCGGGCAGTTCGCCGGGCCCTGACGTCCCGGGCACCCACAACTTCGTCCCCGACGTCTCCCCTGGGAATACCGTCCGCTCCACTGTCTGCCCGAGCACCGGCTCGATCACCGGCGCCCCGCCCACCAGGCCGTGCAGCGGAATACCGCCCAGCTCCTTGGCCAAGGCACCGGCCAGCACCTGCGCCGCACCCTCCCCTTGGGTGTGCAGCACATACGCCACCGCCACCAGCGAGGCGAACTCCTGCTCCCGCAACCCCGGCAACCCCGCCTCCCGCACCAACGGGGGCGCCACCCCCATGAACGACTGCACAATCCCGCTCGCCCCCACCAACAGCTGCTGGAACTCCCCCTCCGGCAGCTTCTCCAGGCTGCCCAGCATCCGATCCCACCGCATTCCGGCCAAAATCGGCGCCAGTTGCGGCTCGCGCAACCCCGCACCCCCCGCATGCCAGCCCGCATCCCCCTCATGCATACCCGCAAGACCCACCTCGTGCAGCCCGGCCGCCACCAACCCCTTACCGGCCGCCCCCAACCGCCCATACCCCGCCCACCCCGCACGGAAATCCGCTATCCCCTTGCTCCACGACGCCGCCTCCCGCAACGGCGCCCACGCCCCCCGAAAACCCATCTCCGCGATCTCAGCGAACCGCAACGGCGTCACCAACGCCGCCGC
Source organism: Streptomycetaceae bacterium (assembly GCA_019243445.1). GTDB lineage: Bacteria > Actinomycetota > Actinomycetes > Streptomycetales > Streptomycetaceae > Streptantibioticus_B. Next base: position 1,411 of record JAFAUH010000225.1, read on the forward strand.
CACCCGCGCGGCATTCACCCCCAGATACATCCCGCCCTTCCCCACCGCCCCCAGCGTCTGCGCAATCCCCGCCAGCCGCGGATAGCGCGTCAGCATCCCGGCGAAATCCTCCGCCACTGCGGCCGAAGTACTCTGCCACACCCCCCGCACAAAGCCCGGGATCCCGCGCAGCACCGACGGAAGAGCCGTCACCGCCCGCCACAGCGCCGACGGCAACAACAGCAGCCCCCGGCCTGTGGCAGCCGCCAAATCCACCGCCGCGCGCCCGGCAGCCACCGCCCCGCGCCCCAGCGCCCCCGCCAGCTGCATCGGCGCACGCACCATGTCCCAGGCGCGGCTCGCACCGCTCACTATCGAGCGCGCCGCCCCCCCCAACGCCTCCATGCCGAACATCCCCCGCCCGCCCGGCATCAGCAGCCCTATCCCCGACAGCAGCAAGTCCTTCCAGCTCGCCTCGTGCCGGACATAGTCCACCCCCGTCATCACAAAGTCCGCCGCCCCCGCCCCGAAGGCCGCCGCAGCCAACGCCACACCGATCGGACCATCGATCAACGCCGACAGCAGCGCCAGCGCCCCCGCCACGATGGACAACACCAGCTCCACCTTCTTGTGGATCCGCTCCCACAAGCTGGGCACCTTGATCGGCTGCGACACCATGTCCGCCGCATCCCGCAGCGCCGCCTCCATGTTCTGCGCGGCGTTGCTCACCTGATCCAGCTGGTCTTGGACCTGGCTCTTCAGCCCCGTCAGCTTCGTATCCCCCGCCGCCACCCCATTGGTCTTCGTAAAGGCGTCGTTCGCCACCTGCTGCGCCTGCACCAGCGCCAGCTTGTACTCTGCCACCGCCTCGCCGGCCAGCGAGAACGCCCGCGCGATGTTGAAGACGAATGTCTTCAACCGCCCCGAGACCACATCCCGGAACGCATCCGCCGTCGCCCCCGCAAACCCCCCCGACGACGCCGACGCCACAAACGCATCCAACCCCTGTGACACCGACCACGCCGTATCCCGCAGATACGTGAAGTCATCCACGATCTGCTGCAACACCTGCGGATTCCCCGGCAAAGGGTTCCCGTCGAGCCCCAACTTCGACCAGTCAGCAGGCGAGGTCGACACCGTCGTGGTGGGAGGGCCTGCTGCGCCTGTGACATTCAAGTGGGGATCGGATGGGGACACAGGGGACTCCTAGAAACGCTTTGCTGCCAACAGAAGGCTTTCAGGAAACTGACGGCCAACTGCGGGAGGGGGAACAACGCTCAACCAACTCTAGGTAAAGAAACAGTTACCAGACGTGTCATCAGGGCAGATGGCACTCATCGACTACACCATGACGAAATTTCGCCGCACAGCAGGGACGGGATCGCGCCTCCGGGGAGTTCATTTCTGTGACTCGGGTCACGGAGCGAAGTGGGGTTGAACTTCTCCAGCGAGAACCTTCGTCTACAAGACGTCACCCGGCGCCGATGGCGCGTAGTAGTCGCGGACCGCCCGGTCCGCCCGGAATGCGAACGGAACGTCATGGGCGATATACGCATCGACTACGACCAGATGAGCAACCTGTCCCAGCAGATGTACGCGCTTCGCGACAAGCTCGACGCTACCTCCAAGGTCGACCACACCTTTGCTTCGACGGACATCGGCCCGGACCCGAACGCAGCCGGGGCGATCACCGACTTCTACGGAGCATGGAAACAGGCCTTCAGCCGCGCCTGGGACGCCATGACCACGCTGGGTGACGACTTCAACTCCGCAGCCAACGCCTTCTTCGACACCGACGCCCAGCTGTCGGCTCAGATGAACGACCAGAACACTCAGGGGCGGGAGTTGGGCTGGGAGTCCCAGAAGCAGGCGTACGACGACTACAACAAGCTCAAGGGCAAGTACAACACCGTACCGGTCACGGACAGCCAGGGCAATCTGGTCTACGGGAAGGACGGCAAGCTGGAGACGCGGCAGGTCCCGGAGTGGACTCAGCAGCAGGCGGACCAGCTGAACCCGGGCGAGAAGCAGACCGACTGGACGACCTTCGGCCAGAACGGGACGCAGATCCACACTCACCTGATCTACAACGGCGACAAGCTCGTCGGTACGGAGACCACGGTCTCCCCGTCCAAGGACGACCCCTCCAGCACCGCCTCGCAGTTCCTCGGCTACAAGGAAACGACGATGTACGGGGCGAACGGCGGGTACACCATCGACATCCACTACGCCGACGGCTCGGATCAGAAGATCGTGGTCGTGGCGCAGCCCGACGGCACCGCCACCAAGTCGGTCTACGACGGGACGGGCAAGCTCACCAACCAGTACACCGGGAATGTCAAGAACGACCAGTGGAACGAGACTTGGAACTCGCAGACGAGCAACCCCAACGACAACCCACAAAACCCTGACAACCCGAACACTGACCCGAATTACTACGACTACGGCACCGGCCACTGAGGCCCGGTCGGCCCACCAGACTTCCGGCCAGTTCAAGGTCGGATGACATCACACTCACAACCAGACGAAAGGCCTAATCATGCCCGGACCCGGAGGAACCATTCAGGTCAACGACGCCCAGGTCGAGGCGGCCGTTGCCCAGCTGAACGGCAATATCGCCACCGGCGAGCAGCTCCTCAAGACCATCCAGACGCAGATGGACAACTTGACCCAGCCGGGTGGCGGTCTGTACCTGCCGCAGTTCAGTGCCTCTTTCTCGAGCAACCTGGGCAACTACAACGCCCAGCTCACCAAGATGATCGACAACCTGAAGCAGTACGGCACAGCCTGCACCAACGCCCTCCAGGCCCTGAACCAGCTGGACCAGTCGCTGGCCAAGAGCATGCAGGGGCACTGAGCCCTATCCTCAGACGACCTGCTGACCCGGCCGCCAACGGGTCGGCAGGTCGTTTGCCACTCATGTCTGGTTACTTCATCACTTCGGTCGGTTACCGGCCGACTTTGCCATAGGAACACCGGTGTAACCGAGCGGGCACATGAATGTTCCTTCTTGCGGGGCCATATGGAGATCCCAAGGATGGTCTTGTCAGCAAGACGTCGTTATCGATCGCTAACCGCCGTCTCCGTCGACCTGCCTGCGCGGTCCCCCCGCGCAACTCGCACCCGGCAGGCCAGGTCCCTTGGTGAGGGTGAACCACCGTGCTCAAGCCACTTGACTCTCCGGCCTCGCCCGGCCCGTCCCGGTCCGCCCCACTCGGTGAGGAGGCCGCTCCGCTCAGCGAAGAGGACATCTCCCGGCTCCACGCCATGCACCGCCCTGCCCTGCTGCGCTATGTGCGCGGCCTGCTGCGCGGCGACGTGCATCGCGCCGAGGACATCGTCCAGGAGACCTTGCTGCGTGCCTGGTTGAACTCGGCGAACGAACCCGTCGGCTGGGAGCCCGGCCGCGCCTGGCTGCGCACCGTCGCCCGCAACCTGGTCATCGACCACGGCCGCCGCGAAGGCCATCGCACCGCAGGGCAGCACGTCGAGTCGCTGGAGTCGAAGCCGGCCCCGAGCGATGAACTCGGCCAGCTGATCCAACGCCGCTTCCTGATACAAGCCCTCTCCCAGCTCTCCCGCCCGCACCGCGAGATCCTTATCTACACCTATCTGCTCGACCGCACCGGTCCCGAAACCGCCCAGGCGCTCGGCATCCCCCAAGGAACAGTGAAGTCCCGCGTCCACCACGCCATGCGCGTACTGCGTCAGAACCATCCAATGGAGGCGGCCGCCGCATGAGCAGCAGCAACCCATTCACCAGCGGCCCGCACCTACCGAAGATCACCATGCCCGTGGCGATGGCTGCTCTCTTCGTCACAGTCCTTCTCATCGTCTTCATCATGGTGCTCCGCTATGTGATACGGCGGCTGGGCGGCCGACGGCGGGCGTGGCGGCTGCTGCGCCGCGAGCTGGCTCTCACCGGCAAGGCGTTCAGCGAACCCGTCCAGACCTTCCAGCGCCACCAGCGGGAAGTGCGCGTCCTCGCCGAGCACTTGAGCGATCCCCGCGCCCACCTGTTTGTGCGGCGCGCCCTGTCCGCCGTCCAGCTGGCGCTCACCACCGCACCGGGGGCCTACTGCTACGCGGTGCGGGTCGGCCCGTACGGCGGCGAGGTACAGCTGGCCAGCCGCCGCCCGCTCACCGCACCCGAGCCCTGGCAGGCCGACGAGAACAATCCGCTCAGCTGGTACATCGACCCGGATCAGTGGGACGCCCTCCCCACGGCCGACGGGCCGAGGGGCCGACGGCCGCTGCCCGTCACCGTCGGCATCACCTCCGAAGAGGAGGACTGCGTGGTGCTGGATTTCGCGGCCGGGCCGCGGATGATCTGTGTGGAGGGCGACGGCATGGCCGCCCAGCGCCTGCTGTACTGCCTGGCCGCGCAGCTCGACTCGCCCGCGGGTGGTGCGCGGGTGGTGATGGCCGCCGGGGTGCACGCACACCTGTCAGGCCCCCGGCTGAGCACCCTGCTGGGCGAGCTGGAAGACGATACGGAACCGGCGGAGCCAGGGGCCGGCGAGCTCGTCGTGGTGTGTTCCTCCCCCACCGACGAGCAGGAGCGGCGGCTGCGGGCACTCGCCCTGGCGGGCCGGATCATCTGTCTGGCGCTCGGGCGGCTGGCCGGTCACTGTTGGGCGCTGCGCGTCGACTCCCGCGGCCGGGTGCTCGCGGCGGAGCTCGGTCTGGATGCCGACTCCGCGGCGCTGCCCAGGGCCGTGGCACGGTCGCTTAGGGAGGGCGCACGCCTGGCATCACGCGAGGAGCGGGCGCCCAGGCGGCGTGCTGTACCGGCCACGAGCGGCGGCCGACCGAGCGGCGGGGGCAGTGGCGGCGGAGACGGTGGGACTGGCGGGATCGGTGGAGCCGGCGTAACGCGCCGTCACGCGAAATCCCCGACGAGGTCCACGGCGAAGCCCGCACCACGGCACTCCGGGCGGACTCCGGCGGGGGTGACCACGACAACGGGCGGCTATCAGAGCGTGGGTCAGGAGACCACCGTGGTGCTGCCCCCCGTGGTATCGAATGAGCCAATATCGGGCTCCTCCCTTACCGAACCGGCTCCCTCGGAGCGGTTCACAAAGGGGACGTCGTCCGCCCCACGCTGACTTCGGCTCCGGGGCAACCGGCCGCTTCTTTGCCTTCCCTTGCTTCGCGAGGGAGGGACCTCCTCCGGGCTCCGCGGGCAGCCTCGCCCGCGGAGCCAGCGGCTGATGTCCCGGCTGGCGGCCCTCCCCATCCGCCGCTGCGTGCGTCGCTCCTACCCCCCTCCCCCGGCTCGAGCACTGATCGAAAGGTCCCCCCACGGTGAAGATCCAGATCACCACCGTCGCAGCCGACGGCTCAGGCGCCAAGGACGTGCTGCTCAGCGCGTCGGGCAGCGTGACGGTGCGCGAGATCGCCGCATCCCTGTCAGGCCCTGACGGAGGCGACACCGCAAGCCTCGCAAACATGATGGGCAGCCTGATGGGCATCCCGGCCCCTGCGGCCCCCCCGAGCTCCATAGGCCTCACTGCCCCGCCCCCTGCCCCGGACTGCTACCTGGGTACAAAGCTACTCAATCCGGATACCCCACTGTCCGAGAGCGGCATCCTCGAGGGCAGTGTGGTCGGCCTGGGCGCGCCCGTTCTCGCTCCGGAGCGCCCCTACGGCCCGGAGCGGCACGAGATGCCGCTGCCCGCCGACACACTGGAGCAGGCCGACCACACGCCGGTAGTCGAACTCCAGGTGGTGGGCGGCCCGGAGGCGGGCAGCGCGCACCTGTTGGGCCCTGGCACGCATGTGATCGGCCCGGCATCGTCCGCGGCCGTCCAGCTAGCCGGCCGTGATATGCCGGAGGAGGGACTGGAGGTCACCATCCGGCCGGACGGCTCGGCCCTGGTGCGGTTCCCAGCCGGGGGCCACGCCTACTTCTCGCGGCCTGAGCCCCCTCCGCACCGCGGACGTGCCGACCTTGCGCCGCTGCCGGATGTGCCGGACGACAGCGATCTGGAGGAGGAGACCGGGCCTGCGCCGCACGAAGTGCCGCCCGGCTGGGAGGTCTGGCCGTTCGGTGCCGAGGTGGTGCTGGGCGAGTTCCTGCTACGGGTGGTGAAGCCCACCGAGCGCGACGCGGCCGTAGTCCCGTCCGAGGACGACGCCGGCTTGGACTACAACCGGCCACCGCGCCTCCTTCCCCACCTGCAGCCCGAGCGCTTCCGCCTCCTGGGGCCGCCCACTCCGCCCACCAAGAACCCTCTGCCGCTGCTGGCCACGCTCTCTCCGCTGCTGATGGGCGTGGTGATGGTCTACTTCTTCCAGTCCTGGTACTACATGGCCTTCATGCTGCTCAGCCCGCTCATGATGGCAGGCAACGTGATCAGCGGGCGCACCGCGGCCCGCAAGAATTTCCTGGAACAGGTGCGCCAGTACAAAGTCCGGCGCGCCTCTCTCGAGGCGGACGTCGAGGAAAAGCTCGCGAATGAGCGCTACCGGCGGATGACCGCGGGAACCGATCCGGCGGTCGCCGCGCTCAGCGCCATCGGACCCGGCGCCCGCCTGTGGGAGCGCCGCCGCAGCGACCCCGATCACCTCATGCTGCGCATCGGCACCGCTGCCCAGCCCTCGCTGCTGGAGATCGACGACGCCTCTCGCGAGGACAACCACCAGTCCGTCCGCTGGACGATCCTCGACGCGCCGGTCTCCGCGGACATCGCAGGCTGCGGAGTCGTCGGCATCGCGGGCGAGACCGGTCCTGCGCGAGCCCTGGCCCGCTGGATGACGACTCAGGCCGCGATCCAGCACAGCCCACGCGACCTGCGCATCATCGTCCTCACCGACCGGTCCTCCGCCGACTCCTGGAACTGGGTGCGATGGCTGCCGCACGCCCGCACCGAAGGTTCGGGCCTGATCAGCGGCGCCGTGACGCTGCTGGGCAACGACCCGGAGACGGTGGCCAACCGGGTTGCCGAGCTTGTTTCCTCGATGCGCGCCCGTACCGAGGCCGCCGGTGCCTCGATGAGTCGGGCACTGCTGAATGAGCCCGATCTGCTCGTGGTCCTCGACGGCGCCCGGGTCCTGCGGGATGTGCCCGGAGTGGTGCAGATCCTCAAGGAGGGTCCGCCTGTACGGATCTTCTCACTCTGCTTGGACACCGAGAAGCGGCTGCTGCCCGAGGAGTGCACCGCGGTCATCCGCTACGAGGACCGGCGCCTCACGCTGGGCGTCACCGGTGCCCCCGACGTCACCGGCATCCGCCCCGACCTGGTCAGCCCCGCCTGGTGCGAGCGGGCGGCTCGCGGCATCGCCCCGATCCGCGACGTCACCCCGGACGCCGCCGTCGGCCTGCCCGGTAAGGTGGGGCTGCTGGAGCTGCTCGGACTCGAGCCGCCGTCAGGCGAGGCCATCGCAGCGCACTGGGCCCAAAAGCCCGCCTCCACAGTGCTGCCGATCGGCGCCGGGTACGACGGCCCGGTCGCCTTCGACCTGGTGCGCGACGGGCCGCACGCCCTCATCGCGGGCACCACCGGCTCCGGCAAGTCCGAACTACTGCAGACGTTCGTCGCCTCGCTGGCGGCGGTCAACCGCCCGGACGAGATGACGTTCGTCCTCGTCGACTACAAGGGTGGCAGCGCCTTCAAGGAGTGCGTCCACCTGCCGCACACCCTCGGCATGGTCACCGACCTCGACAGCCACCTGGTCAAGCGCGCCCTCGAATCGCTCTCCGCCGAGCTGATGCGGCGTGAGAGCGTCCTGGCCCGAGTCGGCGCCAAGGACCTCCCCGAGTACAACTCGATGCGCCGCCGCGATCCGTCCCTGGCGCCGCTGGCGCGCCTGATCCTCGTCATCGACGAGTTCGCCACCCTGGTGAAGGAGGTCCCCGACTTTGTCCCGGGCCTGGTCAGCATCGCCCAGCGCGGACGCTCGCTCGGCCTGCACCTCGTCCTGGCCACCCAGCGCCCGGCGGGCGCGGTCAGCGCCGACATTCGGGCCAACACCAACCTGCGGATCTGCCTGCGGGTCACCGACGCGCCGGACAGCATGGACGTGATCGACACCAAGGACGCCGTCACCATCTCGCCCACCACGCCCGGCCGGGCGCTGGCCCGCCTCGGGCAGGGTTCGGTCCTGCCGTTCCAGACGGCCTTCGCCGGCACTCCCCGCCCGGCGGAGGAAATCGAGGGCGGGGTGCTTCCGGACCCGGCGGCGCAGGCCGCGGCGGAGCCGGGGGTCTGGGCGGCGGAACTGCCTTGGCAGCGGCTGGGCCGCGCCGCCGACGTGCCGAACTCCGAGGCCACCTCCGCCTCCGACCCGGACGACCTGCCCACCGACCTCAACGCCCTGGTGAAGGCGGTGAGCGAGGCCGCGCAGCTGACCGGCTGCGAGCCGCAGCCCCGGCCCTGGCTGCCCCCGCTGAACCAGCGGGTGCTGCTGGACGAGCTGCCGCAGTTCGGCGCCCCGGGCCCCGGCCGGCTCGCCCCGGTCCCGTGGGGTCTGTCCGACGTGCCCATCGCCCAGGCGCAGATCCCGGTGGTACTGGACCTCGCCGAGTTCAAGCACCTCTACGTCATCGGCGTGCCCCGTTCCGGGCGCTCCCAGGTGCTGCGGACCATGGCCGGCGCGCTCGCCCGCACCCACTCCGTCGCCGACCTCCACCTGTACGGCATCGACTTCGGCGGCGGCGCGCTCGCCGCCGTCAACGCCCTGCCGCACTGCGGAGCCATCGCCGCGCGCGGCGACGAGGAGCGCCTGGACCGCTTGTTGACCAGACTCGGGCGTGAACTGTCGATGCGTCAGACCATGCTGACACAAAAGCACGCCAGCAGCCTCACCGAGCTGCGCGGAATGGCGGGCACCTCGCAGCGGCCCGCGCACATCATGCTGCTCATCGACGGCTGGGACGCGATGGTCGAGACCATCTCCGACCGCGAGGGCGGCAGGATCATGGAGGAGTTGGTCCGGCTGCTGCGCGAGGGCTCAGCCGCCGGCATCCACATCGTCGCCACCTCCGAACGCGCCTTGCTCACCAGCCGGATGCAGACACTCAACGAGAACCTGCTGCTGCTGCGGATGAACGACCCGGCCGAATACACCTACGTCGGCCTGCGCCGAGGCGAGGTCCCCGCGGAGATCCCGGCGGGCCGCGGCTGGGCCACGGGCGGCCAAGAGCTCCAAGTGGCGCTGCTGGCGCTGGGCGAGAGCGGGCAGGAGCAGGCCGAGGCACTGCGGCAGATCGGCGTCGAGGCAGGCCGCCGTGCAACCGATGTGCCTGCCGACCGCAAGCCGTTCCGGGTCGACACGCTGCCGGTCAGGATCCCTTTCATGCAGGTCTTTGACCGAGTGCCGAAGGAGTTGCGCCGCCCGATGTGGGGGTTGCTCGGCCTCGGCGGCGACGACCTCGCCCCTATCGGCGTGGACTTCGCCAGCTCGCCGAGCTTCCTGATCGCCGGCCCGCCCGGATCCGGTCGCAGCACCGCTCTGGCCAGCCTCGCCGTCTCCCTCCTCGCCGGAGGCACTCGACTACTGATCCTCGCCCCGCGCGACTCGCCGCTGCGCCTGCTCGCACCGCACCCCGGGGTGACGTTGATGACCGAGCTCAACCCCGCCCCGGATGTGTTCGATGCCGCGCTGAAGAGGCTGCCGGCGCCGGCAGTAGTACTCATCGACGACGGCGACCTGCTGGGCTTCATGCCCGCAGCCGACCAGTCGCTGCGCACCCTCGCCATCTCGGGACGCGACCGCGGTCTCGGCCTGGCCGCCGCCTTCACCGCGGAAACGGCAGGCAATGCGGCGATTGGCTGGATCAGTGAGATCCGCCGTCACCGCAAGGGAGTGGTGATCTCGCCGATGAACCTGCTCGAAGGCGATCTGCTTGGGGTCCGCCTCACCCACTCCCAGCTGCGCGGGCGGCTTCCGGGGCGCGGCCTGACGCTCGACCCGAAGACAGGAGCCCTGATCATCGTTCAGATCCCGGACACCACTCAGGACCTGGGCGGATAACGCGCCACCGGGGCCTTCCCGCCCCGGCGCGCCGCTGGGCCGCCCCGGTGCGCTGTTGAAAAATTTCGCGAGGGGGTGCCGCGCGCAGACCCCACCGGACCGCCGGACGGCAACGGCGCCGCGCACCGAGCCCCGCCCGCACCCACGGCCCGGCTCCCCGGCCGCTCGCCGACGACCGTGACCTCAGCCGCCGGCGCGGCGGGCGCCCGGCACCACTCCACCTTTGGCGTAGCCCGCTTCTTTGCGCCCGGAGAGCGCGAGACAAAAGCTGTACCCGCGCGAGCACAATGCCGCCCAACGGCACACCGGCGCCGCCCGACGACAAGCTATCCGCGCGCAGCGCGGCCTCGCGCCGCCTACGCCGCCCCGATCCTGGCGGCAATGATCGGTGCGAGCCGGCCGGCGATGATGCGGTGCCCCTGGTCTGTGGGATGCACTCCGTCCGTGAAGTCCGCCGGGCTCAGCCACCCGGCCGTGTTGACGAAGGACACTCGGGAGTCACCGGCGCTGACGACGGCGCTCACCGCCGCCTGGGTCTGCGCGGCGTACCGTCCGCGGAAAGTCCGCAACGCGAAGATCCAGGCATGCGGGTAGGCGGCACGCACCTCGTGCAGCAAGCTGATGTATGCGGCCTGGAAGGTGGGGGTATGGACGCCGTGGCCAACATCGTTGGTGCCAAGATTGATCACCACCGCGTCCGCCTGGTAGCGGGAGAAATCCCAGGCCGGGCTGGAGAGCAGCGGACCGAGCCGGGTGAACTGGCGCTGAAGGCCCACGCATCCGTCCGCCGTCGCGACCAGGCAGGCGCCACCTTGAGCGATCTGGGTGTGGTCGGCGCCGAGCCGCTCTCCGATCAGCCAGCCGTACGCGGTGCGGGCCTGCTGCGATGTGGTCAGTCCCACCGTGATCGAATCCCCGACGAACTCGATCAGCCTGGTGCGGGCGGGCGGCGTGAACGTCGTTTCCCCGCGTCCGAGGACCAGCCCCTGAAAGACGGCATCGCCGTGGTAGTAACCGGCAATGGCCTGATAGTTGACTTGCAGCGTGTGCCTGCCGGGCGAGAGCGGGACCGGGGTGAGGTTCACCACTCCGCTCACGTTCTTGTAGAGCTTGGCGGAACCTCCGTCGATGCTCGCCCACAAGTTGACGGTACCCCGCTGTTTCAGGCCGACGGTCCTGCCGGTGAAGCCGACCCGGAAGTACGCGCCTGCCCAATACGGGGTGTAAGCGGTGGGGGAAGTGGTGGTATCCCAGCGCCCGACATAGACGATGTCCGGGTCGAAAACCGAACCGTCTTCCGGGACGGGATGCACGACATGCGCAGCACTCGCCAGGGCACCGCCGACCCAAGGGAGCAAGGAAGCAGCGAGAACGGTCACGAGCAGGACTCTCAGCTTGTGTCTGAGTCGGCTTCTGAGCCTGTGTCTGCCAGGACTTGACGTGCCAGGACGACAGGTGGTCTGCACAGGTTTCCCTTTCCATGCGGGAGAACTTCTCTGGTGATGCGAGAAACCAATAGAATAGTTCAACACCAATCAGCCGTCCTCAACTTGTAGGTTTCACCAGTGTTCCTAAGGCACACTCAAGTTCCATCTTGTGCTGGCCTTCCCTGCCGCTCGGCCTTTGCCCTATAGTCCTTTGGACGGCTTACGGAAAGAAATCCGAACGCCGTCGGCATTTACGTTGACGGCCGGTTCCGGCGCTTCCCGGTCCTTCTGGATCGGCTCCGATGTCGTGTTCGGCCCACATCCGCACGGGGGCCACATCAAGCTTGAGAAGCACTTGGGCCTCATCTGCTGAGACGGCCTCAGCCCGATGAAGACTGCAGAAAAAGCGGAGCGCCAATCCCCCATCACACATCGACCTCCACCTTTATCTCCTCGAGTAACTATCTCCTCGAGTAACTATCTCCTCGGGCAACCGTCCCCGCGAGGCCGAAGAATGCCGGCGCGGAACCGTCCGGCTGGTCCTGGGCCCTGTCCGGACCAGGACCAGCCGGACGGTCCTCCGATGCCGCTGCAGCAGCCGACTCCTTCGGGAGATCGAACGGCCGCGAGCACCAGATTCCTCTGCGTGAATTTATCTCCACGAAACACTGGGTTCACGCCAATTCAAAGCGGGTACCCCCATATAACGCCTACCCCCGCAAGCACGGGGCAGTTACGGTTCCGTATTCGAAAAAGGCGGGTGGCAAGATGCGTATAGTGGACAGATTGCGTGTGTTGTCGGTCTACGAAGGCTTCTTCTCCGGCGGAGCCCGGATCCTGCATAGCGACGTTGTCGCGGGGCTGCAGGAGGGCGGCCAGTACCACCGCGTGCTGAGCATTCACGGCGAAATGTACCGCGAGGCCACCCGCCAGAAGATCGAGGACGACGCCTGTTACCGCTCCCTGACCGCCGCCGGCGTGCCGGTCACCGCTTTGCGGGCCGGGGCGCCTCAGACCTCTGCGGACGGTCTGGGCGCCTTTACTCCCGCCGAGCTGGCCGCCACCGCCCGACTGACAGCGGACGCCGACGTCATCTTGTCCCTGAAGGAACAGCCCCTGGAGCTGCTCAACCAGCCAGGACTGCCACTGCGCCCCATCATTGCCTGCCTGCACCGCTCCGACCCGGAGAACCAGGGCCCCGGCCTGCAACATCTGCGCGCCGCGGTCGCCGATGGTCGAGTCGCCGCAGCCATCTGCTGTGCCGAATCAACCCGGACCGCCTACCAGGCCGCCGGGATCCCCGCCGAAGTGCTGCACACCATCCCCAACGGAGTGGACTTGCTCCGCTTCCGGCCCGACCCGCGCCGACGGGAGCTGATGCGCGCCTCTCTGGGCATTCCCGCGGACGCCACCGTGGTCATCTTCGCAGCCCGCTACGCCGCGATGAAAAACGTCCCGCTCTTCCTGCGGGCCGCACAGGCATTCCTGCGACGCGAGCCACGCGGACACATCATCATGTGCGGCGCGGGAATGACTCCGGCCAATCCAGAACTACGCAGGGACATCGCCGCCGCGTTCATCGACGAACCGCAGTACGCGAGCGACATACCCGAACAAGCCGAGTGGGCGACCGCAGCAAAGCAAGGCCGTCCGCGGAGCGCGGGAGCGGGCGGAGAAGCGAGCAGAAGGACGCTTGCGGACCGCCTGTCCCTGCTCGGCGTGCGGGGCGACATGGAGGCCCTCTATGCAGCCGCCGACGTGGTGTCCTTGACCTCCTCGCACGGGGAAGCCGCTCCGCTGTGCCTGATCGAAGGCATGATGTGCGGCGCTGTCCCAGTCGCCACCGATATCGGTGACAGCGCATCCATCGTGGCCGGACACGGCATCCTCACCCCCGCCGACGGTGAAACCATCGGCGACGCCTGGCTCGAAGCAGCCGGCCGCCGAAACGAATTCGGCCCGGCACTCCTGCACAGCCGAGAGCGCTTCAGCCGCACCCGCATGATCGCCTCCTACTCCGCCCTCATCGACCGCCTCCACCACAAGACAGGCAGAGCGTCTCTCCCCGATCCCCTCTGATATGCCCCTCTGACTTGCTTCCATCGGAGTGTTTGCGGCTCGGTTCACTCATCGCACCAAGTGTGACTCTTCACACTGATCGCACTGAGCCGCACCCGGTTTGCCAAGTCCCGTCTATTTTCTTTTCCATGACGCTTCGTGAGAAAATCGAAGCCGACGGAGACTTCCCCGTCGGGTGGTCGCTGCACCGCCGGACGCTGCTCGCCGGGACCGCCGCGGGCCTCGCAGCTCCCGCCGGTCCGGCCGTCAGGCAGACAGTGGACGCTGCTGCCTTGCGGAGCAACGAGACACTCCAAGCATCTTCGTCCGTACAAGTTCCGCTCGTAAAGGAACTGACGCCGTTTCTCGACCGGCTGCGGATCCCACCGATCGCCCGCCTGAAGCGCTTCGACGGAGTGTCTCACCTCACGGTCGAGATGCGCACGGCGCTGGTACACCTGCACTCGCAACTTCCGCCCACTCGCGTGTGGGCCTACGACGGGCACTTTCCCGGCCCGACGATCGAGGTTCGCCGCGGTGAGAAACTCCGCGTGACCTGGCAGAACAAACTCACTGGCAACCTCCCGCTGACCGTGGTCGAAGTCCCCAATGTCTCCCTCACCCCAGCCATCTGGGACCAGCCGGGCCTGAGTGGATACAGCCCACGCGAGGACGTCGCGAAGCTGGCGCCCTGGCCCGTGGTGCACCTGCACGGCGCCCTCACCGGCAGCGGAAACGACGGCTGGCCCGAGAACGTCATCCGGTCCGGCACGGCACAGCTGTCGGAGTACCCGAACGACCAGCCGGCCACCGTGCTCTTCTACCACGACCATGCCATGGGCGTCACACGGTGGAACGTGATGGCGGGACTGTCCGGCATGTATGTGATCCGCGACCAGGAAGAGAAGGCACTGGGGCTGCCGAGCGGTGCGTATGAGGTGCCGCTGCTGCTGGCCGACCGGAACTTGGAAACGGACACCGACGGCCACCTCACCGGTGGGTTGCTGCACAAGACCGTCATCATCCACACCAAACCACTGCTTCAAATGCGGGCATTCACCGGCCCGTTCACCACAGTCAACGGCGTCATCTGGCCCTATCACGACGTCGAGCCGCGCTGGTACCGATTCCGGGTGGTCAACGCCTCGAACACCCGGCAGTACCGGCTCACGCTGGTCGGCGAGGACGGCAAGCCGGTGCCCGTCGGCACCGCGTACCAGATCGGCACAGACAGCGGACTGCTGCCACAGCCGCTGCCCATCGGGGACGGCATCACCCTGGCTTCCGCCGAACGTGCCGACCTGCTGGTCGACTTTTCCGCCTTCCGGGCGCAACGGCTGCGGCTGGTCAACACTAATCCCAATCCAGATCCCGGGCCCTGGCCACAGGTGATGGAATTTCGGGTCGGATCACAGCGGGTCCACGACCCCTTCGTGCTTCCGCGCCGACTCTCCCGTGATTTCGTCCGGCTGGTCGAGAGCCGAATGCCGGATGCCGTGGAACGGCTGATTGTGCTCACCCCGATGGGCCCCGGCCAGGCGCTGTGCTGGGAAATGGAAAAGACCGACAAGCCCTCGGGGATGCTGCCGATCGATGGCATCGTGCAGATCCAGGAAAAGGACGGCACAGTCACCACCTACCGGCGCACCTCAGCCGACTTCTACGATCCCGTGCGCTTCTTCGCCCGCACCAACAGCTGGGAACGCTGGCGCTTTCTCCATGTGGCCCCCCGTGGCTGGGCGCATCCGATGCATATCCATGCAACCAGTTTCCAGATCCTGGGGCGGGAGACATATGACGTCAGCGGATTCACCACCTTCACCGCATCGGACGGAAGCATCGGCTGCGGCACCAGGACTCCGGTGAAGTGGACCGGCACCGGCAGCGTCTCCCCCGAAGAGGAGGGCTGGAAGGACACCGTCCGGGCCAACGCCGGAGAACTGGTCACCATCACCGGGTATTTCGGCAATACTTCGGGGAAGTTTGTCTACCACTGCCACATGCTTGAACACGAGGACATGGGCATGATGCGGCAGTTCGTCATCCTCCCAGGCCAGATCCAGGACCTCGGTTCGATGACAGCGCCGTCCGGCGCCTCCGGCGGCCCGGGCATGTAACCCGGCCGGGGCCGTCTCCCGCAGAAGGAGACGGCCCCGGCGTGGGTCGAACTGTGGGAGCGGTCAGTCGGAGGTGCAAGGCTTGTCGGTGGCCTCGTGCACACTTCCGCTGCTCGTCTCGCGGAAGCAACTGGAGCGGTCCAGAGCGAGATCGAAGTATTTTTTACCGAATACGGTGCCCGTGGGCGAAACCATCAGGCGGATCTTGTCGAAGCCTCTGGGGCTTTGCGGGAGCCAGAACACATGGTGCCCGCCTCCTCCGAGCCGCTTGCACTCGTGGAGGTCCGGGGGCGACTCCGGAGTATCAATGACGGTAAGCGGCGGGACATACTGGCTCCTCGGCGGTACGTAATCGTAGGTGTACCACGCGGAAAGGCACGCGTACGGGGCAAATCCCGACCGGTTGCTGAACATGACGAAGTTATTCGACTGTGGCAGCAAGGACGAAACACTGACGCGGACGGTGCCGGTGGACGCGGAGTCCGTGTTGAGCCAGAGATTTTGCAGGTTGCTCGGCGCGTTGTAAAAGTTAACCTGCTTCGAGGCAAAGCTGGACAGGCCCTGAACCGCTGCGCAATCGGTGGTGTAGGTCTTCGCGGTCACCGTGGCGCCGACCGCGGCCTGGATCCCGGTGCCGCGCCACCCCGCTGTGTACCCCGTTGAGATGTAGGTCTTGGCAGTGGGTTTGCCGGTGCCCACCCATACACAGCCGACGCTCTGGTCCGTGTAGACCACGACGTTCTTCGTTCCCGGCTGCGCGCTCGCCTGCGAGGCGAACAATGCACCCGCCACGGCGAGGCCCGCACAAACGGCCGCCACGCTCTTGACGATCCGGCCCCACCGAGGCCGGTCGCCTGGCTGAGATCTCACTTCAATTCCTTCCGCCCTCAGAGACTGACGCCTTCCATGGCATCGGCGTTCACCACAAGGACGTACCGGAACCGCTCAGGAGTTCATCCCACTGCATTCAGATCGGATGTGCCGCACCCGGAGCCGTCACGCTGGCCCTCCAGACAAACATATCCGTCCATGTAACCGTTCACTCTCATGTGCGCGCTGACGGTGATGCCGTTCGGGGTGTCGGACCAGATCATGTGATTGTCCGTCGCCCAGCTCGGGTGAGCGCTGCTGCGGTGATGGACGACAGCGATCTTGCCGGTTGCCCACCACCAGTTGGCGGTCGTCATGCAACTGTGCGGCCCGATCTGCCGGTCACGCCACTGGGCGGTGTGCCCGTATTGGTTCGTACCGTCAATGTGGAAAGTCTGCGTTACGGAAGCATCATTGCAGACCCGCAGTTGGACTGAGGGGTGTGCGGAGGCGGCACCCGCCAGACCGGCTGTTGCCAGACCGTAGGTGCCTGCTCCGACGAGGGCCCCCAGGGCAACTCTGCGCCAGTGACGAAACATGTGATTCCACCACTTTCTTGTGTGGCGAGGGAGGGAGGTACTCATCACAGAGACGTACTGGAACCAGTGAGAAGTTCATGACATGCCAGCGGGGCATGGGAAGGCCCCCGCTCGTTGGTCGCAAAACCGAGCGGGGGCCGTGCTTATCGGAGGCCGTGCTTATCGGAGCGATCCGCGCTCATCCCTGAAGGTATTTCCCTCAGTGCGCCTCACCAGGGGATGTGTGCTACTGCAGGTCCACGTCCTTGTACTCCAGCGGCCGAAGTTCCCAGGCTTCCGTGCTGAAGGTGAGGCGCCCGGCCTGCGGGGGTCGGGCCTGCAGACGCCAGGGGTCGTCACCGGTGGGGTAGAACCGCAGGGTAAGAGCGTGCCCGGAGTCCAAGAACACCTCGGCGACCGAGTGGTCGATGACAATGCGCAGGTTGACGGTTCCGCCTGGTACGGCATCCGGGCAGGGCATCCGGTAGGTGCCGCCGCGTGCCTTCGGGTTTCGGGAGGCGTGATCGCGGTCGACCACCACCTGCCGGGCAAGTGGATCGATGTGGATGTCGAGGTACTGGTCGCCGTCGTCCGAGGTGACCAGTCGCAGGCCGCCGGGGAGTGAGCCGAGAGGCCCGAGGCTGACGGTGATGTCGGCGCTGCGGCTGATCTCACCCAAATCGACCGGTTGGCCGTCCTCCGCCGCGTCCTTGCTGTGCAGGAGTTGACGGCCGTGCAGGGCCAGCAGTTCCTGGGCGGGGCGTTGGTGGAGTGTGCCGTCCTCGGCGAAGGTGAGTTCACGAGGGGTGCTCAACAGGCCCGCCCAGCCGGCCTCCTGTGTCCATTCGGCGTCGCGGGCTTCTGGGCACCAGCCCCATAGCAGCCAGCGCACCGGATCGCTGCCTCCGGGGGCGGGCAGCAGGGCGGGGGCGTAGAAGTCGGGGCCGTAGTCGAGGGCGGACGGTGGCTCGGCGATGAATTTTCCGTCAACTTCCGTGCCAGGGTAGACGACAGTGCCGATCGGGCCGGTGTCGTGATCCCAGGCGCTGATGATGAGCATGCCGCGCTCGCCGACGTATGCGTACTGGGGGCATTCCCAGCCCGTTCCGGTCTGGCTGCCGCCCAGCACCGGTTCGTTCGCACGGGAGAGGAACTGGCCCTGGTACGTCCAGTCCTCGGCGTCGGCCGACTCGTACAGCAGCGCGCCGCCCTGGCCGTCCTCCAGGGCGGCGCCGACAAGCATCCGCCAGCGGTCGCCCTGCCGCCACACATACGGGTCGCGGTACATGGTGGTGCCCACGGGCGGGTGCGGGATAAGCAGCCCGGGGCGCTTGTGCCAGGAGATGCCGCCGTCGTCGGAGACAGCCGAGGCGATCGGCTGCCACCAGCGGTCTTCTCGGTTGGCCGAGTAGAAGGCCACCAACTGCCCATCCACAGTGACGGCGTTGCCGGAGAAGCAGCCGTCCGCGTCCTCACCGTCCGGGCTCGGGGTGAGGGCGATGGGAAGGCGTTCCCAGTGGACCAGATCGCGACTGCGGAAATGGCCCCAGTGCATATTGGCATGGTTGCTTCCGTACGGGTTGTACTGGAAGAAGACCTGGTAGTACCCGTTGTGGAAGGACAGGCCGTTGGGGTCGTTGATCCACTGACGTGGCGGCCGCACATGAACGACGGGCAGGTGCGGATCGAGGTTCGTCGCGGGCATGGGGGAAACCCCTTTGCTCGAAGTGTGGTCATCGGAGTGCCTACCCGTCGGAGGGCAGGCGATGGATCATCCCTTGACTGCGGAGGCGGCCACGCCGCTCACGAACCAACGCTGGAAGACCAGGAACACCAGCAGTACGGGAGCAACCATGAGCACCCCGAAGGCAAAGATCTGCCCCCAGTCGTAGGGCGGTTGGCCCTGGAAGACCGAGATCTCCAGCGGGAGCGGGCGGACGCTCGGCTGGTCGACCATCATCACTGGCCACAGGAACGAGCTCCAGGAGGTGAGGAAGGTCAAGATGGTTACTGTGGCGTACGCGGGTTTGGCCATGGGCACGATGATGGTGACAAAAGTCCGCCAGGGCCCGGCGCCGTCGATGCTCGCCGCCTCTTCCATCTCCTTCGGCAGTCCCATGAAGAAAGTGTAAAAGAGATAGATCGCCATGGCGTTGGCGATGAACGGCAGGAACTGCACCATGTAGGTGTTGCGCAGGTCATTCAGCATGTAGTACAGCGGCACGGCGATGGCCTGGAACGGCAGGATGATCAGCACGATCACCGAGAGCAGCACCGCCTGCCGGCCACGCCAGCGCAACCGGGCCAGCGCATATCCGGCCATCGAGTTCACCACCAGGCCGCCGCCCACTACCACCAGCGAGACGATCAGGGAGGTCAGGTAGAACTGGCCGAAGTAGCCGGTCGAGGAGGAGTCGAAGCGCCCCAGCATTCCTGAGTAGTTGTGCAGCGTCAGGTGGGTGGGGGCGAACGCAGACAGGCCGTCGAGCGCGTGGCTGGAAGGCTTGAAGCTGCCCAGGATCATGTAGATGATCGGTGAAACGAAGACAAGCGCGGCACAGGTCAGCAGGGTGGTGCCGACGATCCGGCCGACACTGCCACGGGATCTGGGCCGGGCAGAAGACTGGGGAAGGGCACCGGGGGCGGTCCGGGCCACGGAGATGGGGATTTCGGTCCGTGTGGTGGTCACTGCACCTCACGCTCCTCTCGCAGCAGTCGGCGCTGGATGAGAGTGATGGCCAAAACGATGATGAAGAAGATCACCGTGATCGCGGCGCCCTGGCCGATGTTGCCGTCGGTGAAGGCGGAGGTGACCGCCTGGAACATCACTGTGGTGGTGGAGTCCTGCGGCCCGCCCTGAGTGAGGATGTAGATCTGGTCGAACAGCTGGAAGGCAAGGATCACGGTAACGGTGGAAACGAAGATCAGTGTGTTGCGCAGGCCCGGCAGCGTGACGTTGCGGAACTGCTGCCAGCGGTTGGCTCCGTCGATCGACGCTGCCTCGTAGAGTGCCGGGTTGATCTCCTGCAGGCCCGCCAGCAGGATCACCATCTGCAGTCCGGCTCCCTGCCAGATGGACATGATGATGATCGCGGCGAGAGCGGTGTGCGGGTTGCCCAGCCAGTCGATCGGTCCGATCTGGCCGAAGGAGACGAGGTGCAGCACCGAGTTGAGCATGCCGAGCTGGTCGGGCGAGTAGATGAGTTTCCACACCACCGCTACCAGGGCCATCGGGAAGACGACCGGCATGAAGAACAGCGTGCGCAGCACCGCGGTACCGCGAATGCGCTGGTTGAGGGCTACTGCCAGAGCCAGCGCCAGACCGGTCTGCAACGGCACCACGACGACCGTGAAGACCGCGTTGTTGAGCAGCGCCCGGTAGAACTGGCCGCGCACCGCAGGGTTGGTGAACAACATCACGTACTGCTGCAGCCCCACCCAGCGCGGAGGCAGGATCGACTGCATGTTCACGTAGTGCATGGACAGCCAGATCGCCAGCACGAACGGCGTCACGACGAAAAGCGCGAGGCCGGCTATCGCCGGAAGTGTCATCAGGCCGGCGGCTCTAGCCTCCCGGCCGCGGCCGCGGCCACGGCCGCGGCCGCGGCCTCTGACCAGGGGGCGGGGTGGTGCGTCAAGGGCAGCCACGGGTTCAGATCCTTGTCTTCTCGCTGGAGGGGCTTTGAGACCACTGGCCGAGCAGGGTGGCCGGCCCTGCAGAGCCGGCCACCCTCACCCGCTTACTGGCCGTAGTTGTTGTTCTGCTGGTACGCCAGGTTGATGGCGCTCGCCGCCTTGTGAACCAGCGATGGAACGTTCCCGCCCTTGAGCGCATCCTCGATGACGTTCTGGAACTGCTGGCTGATCACCGGGTAGGCGGGGGTCACCGGCCGGGGCACCGCCACGCACGAGGTGCTCGGCACACTCGCACCGCAGGGGGTCTGCAGTGCCTCGGCGAACAGGTGCAGCGGGCCGCCGTCCTTGTACAGGGGGGAAGTGGTCAGCACCGAGTTGGTCGCGGGCGGAGCGCCGTCGGCGGTGGTGTAAGCAGAAACGATCTTGTCACTCGTCAAGTAGTCAAGGAACTTACCGGCTGCCTTGCCATTCTTGCTGGATGTGCTGATGCCCCAGGCCCAGCTGCCCATACCGGTCTTGGCACCCGCCTCGCCGAAGCTGGGCAGCGGAAGGGTGACCAGGTCGTTGCCCAGCGCCTTGGAGTACGTCGGGTACATCCAGTGACCCACCCAGCTCAGCGCCACCCGCCCGGAGGGAAAGGCCTGCGCGTCGGTGTTGGCGTCGATGTAGTCGCGCCAGCTGGCGAACTTCTCCAGAGCGGCGATGACCGTCGGGTTGTCCAGATCCTGTGCGCTGTTGTTGGCCACCACCCGGTGCCCAGTGGAGTTGACGATCGGCAGGAAGCCGTAGCTGGCCCACTCGCCGGGGAAGGTGTTCTCCTGAACGTCAAGTGCCTTGTGTCCAGGGGCCTTTGCTGCCAGCTTCACCAGCGCGGCCTGGAAGTCGTCGGCCGTCCAGGAGTCCTTCCAGCTCGTCGGGTACTTCACTCCGGCGGCGTCCAGCATCTTCTTGTTCCCGTACATCCCCAGACCGGAGTCGATGACGGAGACGCCATACTGCTTGTACTGGTAGGTGTTCTGGGCGGTCGCGGAGCTGCTCTGGTTGGCAAGTGTCTGCGGGGAGACGAGGTCCGTCAGCGGGGAGAGCTTGTCTGCGAAGACATCGCTCGCCAGCGACGGCCCGTCGAACTCAAAGACATCGGGCAGCTTCGAGGCCGGGGTGCTGTTGATGGTCTGGCTATAGGTCTTCTCCGGGATGAGGGTGAGACTGACGGTGACGCCTGTGTGCGCGTCGTTGAACTCCTGCACGGCCTGCTTGATCGCCGCGTCCTCGCCCGGCTGCCCGTCGTGCGCCCACACCGTGATGGTTCCCTTGCCACTGCCTGCTTCGGCCTGGGTGGATCCGCCGCCGCCACACGCGGCGACCGTCATCGCCAGGCAGGCCACGCCGGCGGCCAACCCGACTCTTCTCGTTCTGAACATTTGTCTGTGCTCCTTTGCACCAGCTTTTGCAATGATTACGGTGTCAGCGCGTTGTGCCCGGGGGGGCTGGATCCGGTGCGGGCGGGGGCGCGAGGCACGGGGTGTGCACCGCCCGCACCGGGGTCTGGGGGGCGCGGTCAGTCCGGCAGGCGTCGTCCGGAGACCGCGGAGAAGAGGTGGTACTGGGCGTCTTCGCGCAACCGCAGATACACCACCTGCCCGGGGAAGGGTGGATTGTTGGGGTCGGTACGGGCGACGATCTCCGGTACGTCGCAGAGCTCCGGATCGTATTGCAAGAAGACTTGCGGCTTGCGGACGATCGCCCGTCCCATGGTGACCCGCTGCCGCTGGCCACCGGAGAGAGCCTTCGGCCTGCGGCCCAGATAGGGTTCGAGGTCGAGGATTTTGGCAGCCTCGCCGACCCGCTGCCGGATCTCGCCCCGCCGGTCACCCGCCATCTTCAGCGCGAAGCCCATATTCTCCGCGACTGTCATGTGCGGATAGAGCGCGTAGTTCTGAAACACCATGGCGATGTCCCGGTCCTTTGGCGGAAGGTGGGTCACATCGCGGTCGGCGATGCGGATACTGCCGCCGTCGACCTCCTCCAGACCGGCGAGCATCCGAAGGGAAGTCGACTTGCCACAGCCGGAGGGACCCACCAGGAGCAGGAACTCGCCATTGGCGATCTCCAGTTCCAGCGCATCGACCGCCGCACGCTGCGCACCCGGATAGACCCGGGTGGCGCCTTCGAAAGCGACAGTGGCCATCAGTGGGAGGTCCCTTCGGTGGTGCCGCCGCAGACCGTGAAGTGCGGTGCACGGCGTAGTGCCTCGATGCTTAGGTCCGATCGCGGATCCCACAAGCACGAGTGAGCAACGACTGAGCTAACTCTTGATTTGCTGATTCGAGTTAGCTCAGCATGAGACTGATGTTTCCATGGTGTCAAGAGTCTGTTCCAGATTTCTTGCAAGCTACGCCTGGCCAGGACTTACCTTGACGTGCGGGGGCGGAGAGTGGATCATTAACTCGATTTAGTTGCTTTTGTACCAACTGGAGGACCTGATGGCCGGGCGACGTATCACAATGGCCGATGTCGCGCGGCAGGCCGGAGTGTCCCGGACGGCTGTCTCGTTCGTCCTGGGCAACCGGCACGACATGCGCATCTCGGCGCAGACGCGGGAGCGAGTCATGCTTGCCGCACAGGAGTTGGGCTACCGCCCCAACCTCACCGCCCGCGGGCTGAGGACTTCGGTCACCGGGACGATCGGGCTGGTCTCGGACACGATCGCCACCACGCCATTCGCCGGCGAGGTGATCCACGGCGCGCTCGACAGTGCCACCACCCGCGGACAGGTGCTGTTCATCGCCGAGACCGAAGGCGATCCCGCGACCGAGGCGGAGGTTGTCGCAGGGTTGCTCGATCGTCAGGTGGACGGGCTGGTCTACGCCACCATGTACACCCGCGAGGTCACCCCGCCGCCCAGTCTGCGCGGACGCCCGCTGGTCTTCCTCAACTGCCTGGTCGAAGGATTCGGTGCCCCCACCGTCATCCCGGACGAGCACGCCGCGGGTCGCACGGCGGCGCGGGCGCTGCTCGAGGCCGGGCACCGGGACGGCGTCCATGTGCTCGGCGGCCATCACGTCACCGCCCGCACCCCGGCCGGGGCGCTAGCCGGGCACGAGCGCATGCAAGGCATCCTGGAAGCCTTCGATGAGGCCGGGGCCTGCCCGCCTGTGGTCACCGAGTGCGCCTGGGAGCCGGACGAAGGCTATGAACATCTGCGTGCAATCCTTCGCTCAAACACCGGTGATCGGCTTCCGACAGCGCTGATCTGCTGCAACGACCGGCTGGCCCTCGGTGCCTATCAGGCCCTGCAGGAGGCGGGTCTGTCGGTTCCGGACAACATGTCCGTCGTCTCGTTCGACGACTCGTTT
Organism: Streptomycetaceae bacterium; assembly: GCA_019243445.1. GTDB lineage: Bacteria > Actinomycetota > Actinomycetes > Streptomycetales > Streptomycetaceae > Streptantibioticus_B. The sequence continues at coordinate 25,350 of JAFAUH010000225.1, forward strand.
CTCTCCTCCTGGCTGCGCCCGCCGCTGAGCAGCGTCGCCCTGCCGCACTACGATCTGGGACGGACGGCAGTGGAGCTGCTGCTCGCCGGGGACCTCGCGCCCGTCACACACCGCATCCCCATGCCCCTGCGCACCCGGTCATCCATCGCCCCACGGTCCTAGTGCCTAGTGCCGCCCCTGGGCTACAGGTCCGCGGCGCGGGTCACGCGGCTGGGTCGGCCGTCACGCACTGGCCGGGCCGCAGTTGACGGAAGACAAGCAGCGACTCGCCATTGCGCATGGTGTAGGCAGCGCCGCCGTCGAGGATCAGCCGCTTCGCACCTCCGCTCAGAAAGCGCATGTCCCGGACACTGCGGCTGGTCCCATCGATGCGGAGGATGTCGCCGATCCGCACGGTGTTGGCGAAAACCGTTACCGGGTACATCGTTACGGCCGGGGTCCTGCGGGACATGCTCTTCCGTCCTTGACTGAAGGTAAATGACATGGCGTCATAAATGGCTCCTGGGAGGAACGCACGCCACGCACAAGCCCGGACAGAGCCCGGGTGCGGCGCTTGGAGCCCCTCACAGAATGGAGGGGCTCTTACGACCTGGTCGTCACGTTCAACTGACGTAGCGGATACCTGGGGTAGTTCACCGTTGTGAGTTGCCTCACTCCAGGAAGTGCGCCGTGGGAGGCTCTCAGCGGGTGTGGCGGCGGAGCCGCAGGAGCAGGTCGCCGGCGGCCAGACCTGCCGCGCGGCGTACGAGGGGAGCTCTCCCGCGTCTGTGCGGGCAAGGTGGGCCGATGGCGGCACCGCCGGGAAGGGCCGCCATGAGCCGCCATGACGAGAGGGGGGTCGGTGGCAGGGGCATTGCCGGCGTCGTTGGCGGAGGCATTGCCGGAGACATTCGGGGCTGCCGGGGTCGCGTCGGGCGCGACGACGGACCGGTGCACTGCGCTCGCGGTACTGATGCTGCGATCACGGATGAACATCAAGGCCTCGAAGCCGAGTTGGTCGAATCCTCCGCCATTGGGGCCGTCATTACCACCGCCGCCCTCGGGCGCGATCCGCCGGACCCGAAATAGGGTGTTCAGCTGCAAATGGGGTGCTCAGTTGTAGGTGACGCTGTAGCGGTTGACGGTGAACTCCTCCCCGCCCGGCGATGAGACGATCTCCCATCCGAACTGGATCTGGCCGAGACTGCCGCCGAACCAGCCACGGGCCTGAGCCCATTTCACGACGGCGAGGATGTCGACATTGGCGCGAGTCGTGCCCCTGGTGCGGACAAGGCTGATGTCGGAGTGCGACGCCACCCTGCCGACATAGACGCGCCAGGTGGAGCCTTCGACGCTCACCGTCCCGCGGTAGCTCCCGGCCGGAAAAGCGCCTCGCACGTTCATCCAGAGCATGACCTCATAGGCCATGGAGGTGTCCCAAATGTCATAGGCAGTCTCGTATACGCCCCTGTTCGGGACGCCGACACTGAATCTGCTGGTGACCTGGTGGAGCGAGCGCAGCGGCCGGTTGATGG
>JAFAUH010000235.1 GCA_019243445.1 Streptomycetaceae bacterium
TCGTCAAACCCACGCGGTCCAGGTTGAAGTTGCAGGTATCACCGGAACCGCACGTCAAGGTAATGATATTGGAGCCCTTGTTGAGATCGACGGTGACATAAGACTTGAACCACTGGTCCCAGTTGCCCTGCTGGCCGTAGTCGGCAAGGTTTATCTTCCAACCCAGTGGCTTGCCGTTGACCAGCACCGTGGAGGTGGCCTTATTGCCATCGGCGTTGGCGTAGCGCACCCACAGGGTGTATGAACCGGCCTGCTGGACCTGGGTGGTCCAGGTGGCGGTGGCGCCCTGGGCGTTCATGCCGTCGACGAAGGCACCGCCGGGGCCCTGGGCGCCCTGGTGATTGGTGTTGGTCTTCGCGCCGCCGGAGAGCATCAGGCTGGCCGCGAATTGCTGCGGCAGGCTTGAGTCGGAGTTGGTGTTCGCCGATGAGGAGGGCTGGGAGGTCGGGGCGGTGGGCGAAGGGCTCTGCCCGGCGGCCTGGCCGGACTGTCCGCCGTTTCCGTCCGTGAGAGTGGCGACGACGATGCCGCCGACGACGACCGCTACCACCGCGATCGCCCCGATCATCAGGCCACGGCGGTTGCTGCCGAGGCTGCCCCCGCCGCCGTGCGCGCCGCGCTGCGGCGGCACTTGCCGGTCGTACTGACTCGGCGCCCCCGGCGCCGGCTGCTGTGGCTGCACCGGCTGCTGCGGCGCGGGCCGCCGTTCGCCCACCCGGCCGACCTGGTGGTACGACGTACGCGGAATGCCGGGTCGGCCGCTCGGCGCGGCCTGGTCGCCCTCCCCGCGGTACAGGTACGCGAACGGATCGTCGTCGGATTCCGGCGCGCCGTTGTTACCGGGCGTCATCAGTTGCTCACTCTCCACCGTGTCCGGCCACTGCGGACCGGACGTGTCTTGACGCGCGCGAGCCTACCCCGATCCATGGGGACGACGCTCCACCCCCCGTGATCCTTGCCACATTGACCTTTTCGGTTTGGCCTTTCCCGACGGTTCAGCCAACCCTGCGGTGCGCCTTGGAGCGTGAGCGTTTTTCGATGTACATCCGCTGGTCTGCAGAGTGCAGCACTTCTTCCACGGTCATCCCGCACATCGCCCAGCCGATGCCGAAGCTGGCGCCGACTCGGACCGCCCGGCCGTCGACCCTGATCGGCGGGATGATCGCGTTCCGCAGCCGTATTGCGAGCTCCTGCGCCTCATCGAGGTCGAGCCCGTCGGCGAGTACCACGAATTCGTCGCCGCCGAGCCGTGCGACGGTGTCCTCGTCGCGTACGACGCCAGTCAGCCGTCGGGCGACTTCGATGAGCACCGCGTCACCCATGTGGTGCCCGAACTTGTCGTTGATCAACTTGAAGCCGTCGAGGTCGCAGAAGAGCACGGCCAAGCCCTTGCCCTTGCCGCCCTCGCTGGGCATGACGTTCGGATCGATCGCGTGCACGTGCCGGTCGTACGGCTTTTGTGGGGGCATGGGGAAGCTGTAGCCGAATTCCTCCAGCGCTTCGAAGTCGTCCAGTTCCCTGGTCGCCATGCCGTGTGCGTCCAGTGCCTTCGGCCGCGAGCACAGGCGGGCGCTGAGCCGGGCACGCAGCTCGGCGCTGTTCGGGAGCCCGGTGAGTGAGTCGTGGCTGGCGCGGTGGACGAGCGCCAACTCGTGCCGTTTGCGCTCCTCGATGTCCTCGACGTGAGTGAGCAGGAAGCGCGGGCCGTCGGTGGTGTCGGCGACGACGGAGTTGCGCAGGCTCACCCACAGGTAGGAGCCGTCGCGGCGGGCGAGCCGTAGTTCGGCGCGGCCACCCTCGGCAGCGGTGCGCAGCAGCAGGCTTACGTCCTCGGGGTGGACGAGGTCGGAGAAGGAGTGCCGCCGCATCGCCGACGCCGGGCGGCCGAGCATGCGGCACAGCGCGTCATTGACGCGCAGCAGCTTGCCGTGCTGGTCGCCGCCCATCTCGGCGATGGCCATGCCGCTCGGCGCGTATTCGAACGCCTGTCGGAAGCTCTCTTCGCTCGCCCGCAGCGCCTGCTGCTCGCGCTCCAGGCGGAGAAGCGCGCGCTGCATGTTGGCGCGGAGCCGGGCGTTGCTGATTGCGGCGGCGGCCTGGAAGGAGTACATCTGCAGGGCCGCGCGGGCCCAGGCTCCGGGGCGCTGTCCGTCCTGTGGACGGTCGACGGAGATCACGCCGATGAGTTCGCCGCCGCCGGCCGGTGTCGCGTACATGGGGGCGAGGAGGATGTCGCCGGGGTGCCACTCGTCGGGGGTGCTGGGCAACGGGCCCTCGTTGCGCCAGGTGGGGACGTCGTCGCCGTCGAGCGCCCGGCTCTCGTCGTGCGGGATGAACCGCAGCGAGCCCCAGTGGTGGCCCATGGCCAGCCTCCGCTCCCACGAGGTGCGCGAGCCGACACGTCCGGCCATCAGCTGCTCGGTGTCCGAGTCACCTCTGACGGCAGCCACAATGAGATCGCCGTCCGGTCGCACAAGGTTGACAGCTGACAGCTCATAGCCGAGGCCGGCCACGGTGCCGTCGGCGACCGCCTGCAGCGTGTCGGCCAGGGAGCGGGCCGTGTTCAAGTCCGCCACCACTTGGTGCAACTGGCGCAGGGTCGCGAGGCTGACGTATGACTCCGACTCGGTGTCCATGTCTCTCCCCCGAGCCTCGACGTTTCGACTCCTGAGATTCGTCCGAGCGATCCGGTGAGTCCGGTGAGTCCTTCAAGATTTCTTATCGCCCGACTGCCATAGCAACTGAATCACAGCGAGCAGCCCGCCGGGTACGCAGGGTCAACAATTCTCCCCTCTTGTGACTCATGTCGCAGCAGTTCGTAAACAGTCGATTACGCTTTGTAAAACTCGGCGGAGAGCTTCTTCGCTTTTCGTACACCTCCTGAAGACGGGCAGTGAAGCCGGTCGGAGCGTACGACAGATCGCTGGGCGATACGACCCCGGGGCCCGATGCGAAGGCCTTGGCGGGGCAGTTAGCGTTCAGAGCGTGTTTCAGCCGAAGAGTGTGCCGACGGAGGACGAGTTCCGCGCAGCCATGTCACGCCTCGCGTCGGGCGTGACGCTGGTGACCGCGCACGACCCCGAGGAGGGCGTAAGCGGCGAGGATGTCGGGATGACCGCGACCGCGTTCTTGTCGGTCTCCCTGCAACCGCCCATGGTCCTGATCAGCGTGCGCGAGAGCTCCCGCATGGACGAGCTGCTCGAACGGCAGCCACTGTGGGCAGTCTCGGTGCTCAGCGAGAGCCAGCGCCATATCGCGGGCCGCTTCGCGATGCGCGGCCGCATCAGCGACCGGCTGCTCTTCGAGGACATCCCGTACTACCGCGGTGATACCTCCGGCGCCCCGCTGCTCGGCGGCGCGCTCGCTGTCGTCGAATGCCATACTGCCCAGCGCGTCTCAGCCGGCGACCACACCTTGATCGTCGCCCATGTGCTGAGCGCCCACACCCCCAGCATATCCGGCCGCCCTCTGACGTACTTCCGGGGCCGTTACCACCAGCTCGGATGACGGCGTTCCCGTCACGGGATTTTTCCGGCCGTCCACCACGTGCCGCTTCCACTTCCACTTGCCGCTTCCACCTGCCACTTACGATTCCCCGTACGATTCCCCGGTGATCGACCTCGGTTATGCCCTCTCCCGCCGCTTCCCCGACCCGCCGCAGACTGACTACCACGTCGCTGACGTGCACGCATTGCGCCATGACCTGTTCTGCGGTGACGTCTACATCGCCGAGGGTGAGCATGAGCTGTCCACAGCCTGGGGATGGGTGCCGGTCCTCGACTTCGCCTGGGCGCTGTGCGACATCGTCGAGCGGCTCGATCAGGACCCGCTCGGCAGCCGGGCGGCCCGTCCGCAACGGGCAGAACTCGATTTCACTCAGTCGACGGAATTGCTGCGCTTCGAACGCCGATTCGGCTGGGTGCAGATCACCGCTGATTGGGCACCGGAGCTGCCACCGCTCGCTGTCAACCATGGTGAGCTCAGGTGTGAGGTGCGCGACTTCCTCCACGACCTGGTCGCCGACCTGGTAGACATGCACGAGGCCCTGGTCGGCAACCCGGTGGTGTGGAGCCTGCTGGCCCGCTTTCCGCGTGTGCAGCTCCTGGGGAAGCAGAACTCCAACACGGTGGACTAGACGGACTAGACGTATATGCGACAAGAATCCAGAAGCTCGGGGAGAAGGAGCGGCCGCGGGTGCCTGGTGAGCCTGGCCCTCGGCTTTGTGCTCCTGGTCGCCGCCGGGCTCGGTGTCCTGTGGTGGCTGACCAGGCCGCCGGCGCTGCCGCGCATTCCGCTCACCTACCTGCCGACGGTGCAGCAGGCTGCCAAGACGTGTCCCGAGCTGAGCGTTCCCCTGCTCGCGGCGCAGATCGAGACCGAGAGCAAGTGGAATCCGCAGGCGGACTCCGGCAAGGCGCAGGGCATCGCCCAGTTCGACTCGACGACATGGGCCGAATGGGGCAAGGCCTACGCGGGCGAGGGCCAGGCCGACATCTGGAATCCGAAGGACGCGATTGTGACCCAGGGCGTGTACATGTGCCATCTGTTCAAGGTTGTCAAGAACGTGCCGGGTGATTCCACACAGCTCGCGCTCGCGGCGTACAACGCGGGCCCCACTGCCGTACTTCAAGCGCAGGGCATCCCGCAGATCTATGAGACGCAGCACTACATCGACAAGATCGAGCAGTTGATCCCGGAGTACGCCACGACCTACGCCCAGCAGGTCGGCGCGACGGCGAGCCCCTCGCCGTCGAATAATTGACGCTCGGTCACATCAAGTAATTGACAAGAAGTCAATGAGAGGGGCCGCGCATGTGCGCGCTGATCCATTTCATGGTGCCCTCGGCCATGCCCTTGATGTAGCTGCGTGCTGTGTGCCGTCCGCCGTCTATCACCTGCAGCCGGGTGTGGATCGGCCCTTGGTCGTACTGGTCGATGAACTTCTGCACCTTCGCCATGTTGTAGCCCTCCGTCGAACCGACCTGGAAGCCCAGGTAGACATCGGGGCCGCCCTTGCGGATCAGCTGCTGCGCCAAGTAGCGCGGGTCGTTGGCCTTCATCGCTGCCGTATTTCCGCGCCACAGCGGTGAGTCGGGGACGATGTCCGGTCCACTCGGGATTGCGGCTTTGAAGGTGTCCGGGTACTGCAGCACGCTCTTCAGCCCGCAAAAGCCGCCGGACGAGGAGCCCATGAACCCCCAGCCGTCGCGGGTCCTGAGCGTGCGGAAATTCTCCTTCGCCAACTCAGGGATGTCCTGGGTGAGCCAGGTGCCCATCTTCTGCATGCCGGGGATGTCGCTGCAGTCGTGGTACTGCTTGTCCGGGTTGAGCACCGGCATGACCAGGATGAAAGGCAAGGACGTGCTCGTGTCGGCCCAGTGGGAGATGTCCTCTTGGAGCTGCAGATCGGGGCCGTACCAGTAGTTGTTGGGGTAGCCCGGGCCGCCCGGTAGGGCGATGAGCACGGGGAAGCCTTTGGTGGCGTACTGCGGCTGGAAGTACTGCGGCGGCGCCCACACCCACACTTTCCCGGTGAAGCCGGACTTCCTCCCGTGATAAGTGGTCACGCCTATTTTGGTGCCGACCGCATCGTCGACCGTGCGCTCCGCGGTGAACGCGGCTGCGGGCCCCGTCGGCATCTGCGCCAGCAACTTCGGGTGGGCCAGTCGAGGAAGAGTGTGGGCGCTCTGATGGCCTACGTTGCGGCCGAGATTGCCGGGACTGTTGTCGGCGTTGTTGCCAAACGTGACCGGATCGCCCTCGCCGCTGCAACCCGCGATCACCACTGGGCATATCAGGGCAGCGGCCGCGGCCAGCCACCGTTGCATCGAACGTTTCATCGCACGTCCCTTCACCGGTTCCGGCTACTCACAGCCTGCCCGGATGGCTTCCCGCCATTCAGGATCATGCGCCGATATCCTGACAAACACCCAAACGGACTATCTTAATGGGCAGCTGACGGGGGAATGTCCTGACGATGGCGGTACGCCGTACGCCGTCCACCGTTCGACAGGGGAGGAACGCCCGTGACCGCCAGCCTCGACCAGCTGCGCCGATGCTCCGTCGCCGTGGATCTCGGCGCCGCCAGGACGCGGGTCTATCTGAAGGGAAGGGGGGTCGTCGTCGACGAGCCCAGCGTCGCCGCCGTCGACTGCCGTACCGGGGCACTGGTCGCCGTGGGTGCCAGGGCCGAACATATGGCAGGACGCACCCCTGAACACATTCAGGTAGTCCGTCCGGTCTCCCGGGGGACCGTCGTCGACATCGCCATGGCGCAACGCATGCTGCGCCACCTGATGGGCGAAAAGCTGCGCAACACCTGGCGCCACAAGCCGGTGCTGCGCGCGGCCGTATGCACCCCGTACGGCAGCGACCCGCTTGCTCACCGCGCCACGATCGAAACGCTCACCGGGCTCGGCGCCCGGCATGTGGAGCTCATCAACACGCTCATCGCCGCCGCTGTGGGGTGCGGCCTTCCCGTCGAGTACCCGGAGGCGACGATGATCGTCGTGTGCGGGGCCGCGACGACGCAGATCGCGGTCCTGTCGCTGGGGTCGATCGTGGCCGCGGAGACGATTCCGGTGGGTGGCGAGGCGATCGACCGCGCTGTGCTGCACTACTTGCGCAACCAGTACGCGGTGATACTGCCGAGCCAGTCCGTACGGCCGCTGCACGTGATGCTCAGCACCCTGGACGACGAGTCGCCCAACGCCGTCGTGCACGGCATGGACGCGGTGAGCGGCCTGGCCCGCTCGGTGCAGGTCGATCCGGAGGGCGTACGGCTCGCCATTCGCACCCCGCTCAACTCGGTGCTCGACGGCATCCGCGCGGTGCTGCGCCGCTGCCCGCCCGACCTCGTCGCCGACCTGGCCGACCGCGGCATCATGCTGGCGGGCGGCAGCGCACTGCTCCCGGGGCTCGACTCGATGCTGCGTACATCGACGGGGATGCCGGTGAGCATTCCGGAGCGGCCGGACATCTGCGCCGTTGAGGGGCTCGGCGCGATGGTGGAGGGCAGGGTGCGGCCGATGCCGCTGGAGGCGATCGGCTGAGGGCGGCGACAGTCCCGTCCTGGGAGTCGATATGCGAACAAACTTTCTTTCATCCTGCGCGGCATCCGCCATGGAGACCACCGGGATCTCGTCCGGGACCGGCCTCCATGCCCCCTTCTGGAGCACCTTGACTGCGTTCGCGGCGCCGACGAGCGATCATTGACTGAGGGAGGCGATGGATGTGGTCACCAGAATCCGACTCCACGGCGGTCCGGGCGACGGGCTCACGCTGGGCATCGTCGTCACCGGCGCCCAGCCGCCCGAGGGCATCCTCTATGACCCCGAGGCGATCAGGGTGCAGGACGCCGATGCCCACCAGGCATGGCCCGAAAGTGCCGCGTACTACAAACGCACCGAGCACGTCTCCGATGAGCCTTGGCACTACGAGTACCAGAGCGAGGCTACGCCGCCCCTCGAATAGCTTTGAGCAGCCCGATAGCTTCGAGTAGCCCGCTAGCTTCGAGCAGCCGAGAGCTCGGGTTCACACTAAGATCACCTGCAACGAAGCCAGTCAAGCGGCACATCGGGGGATATACACCCACTGGCGGTGGGTAGGAATCCCTTATGCTCGAGCACTTCCACGTCGAACCATTGGGCGATCACGAATACCTGGTCCGTGCCCGCGAGACGCGCGGGACGGTCGTCTCACGCTTCCAGGCAAATCCGTCGGTCCTCCAGGAGCTGCACGTCCCTGAAGAGGAGGAACAACGGGTGGTGAACGAGACGGCCGCCTTCCTCGCGGAGCGGCAGCCGCTCATCGACCTGCCCCAGATGGTCGACCTCGAAGACGTGGCGGCCGCCTACAGCGATTACGTCACCGTGATGAGCCGCCGCCTCACCGGCCAGTGAGCCCCCCTCTGCTCCGCCGCTGGGTGCCGCTGAGGCGGACATCAACCCACGTAACGACCTCTAAAGGTGGAGGCTCTCCGGCGGCCCTAGATAGCTGTACTTCAAGCCACCGGTGTCGATCACGAGCTTCTGCAAAACCACGGTGGGATCAACCATCCAGAACTTCAGGACGTGGACACCCGGCTTGCCGATCCAGTGCACCGTGCTGGTGCGGTTGACGTTGTCCGCGGTGTTGCGGGCCCATTGTGCGTTCATGGCAGTGTCGTCGGATCCGGTGGCGGCGATGATGTCTACCTGCTGTGGCCGGTCGTTATCGAACGAGACAGCGTAGTGCAGGCCAGGTGCGGGCAGGGTGGCGTTCCGCGGTGACACATAGGCCCAGACCTTCACCGGCCCGGTGGTGAAAAGGCTGACCTGGTATTCCAGCCTGGGCGCGTTGCCCCCGGGGATCTGCCGTCCGGCGGTGACAGGGAGCGGTTCCATGCCGTCGCCGGTGCGGCCGATCCGCGGGATGCGCTGCCAAGTGATGCCGCCAGCGCCCACCGCGCGGGTGCAGTGAGCAGCCTCGATTGACACATAGCCGTTGGCTTCGACAAACCCGGACAGCCGGGAGCTCGGCATGACCGGGTTGTCGACGACCGCCAGCACCACCACTGGGCGCCCTCCAGGGCCGGTAACCGTCACCGGCACCCGCTTGGTGCCCTTCGGCGCCCGATGCCAGTCGACCTTGAATGTGACCCGCTGCTGCCGCGTCACCCGCCCAGAGGGGCGGTCTGCGGTCAACCAGTCCGCCCCGGTCCTGATGGTGTAGTCGAAGGCGACAGACCCGCGGTTGAAAATCTCGACGTACTGGGCCGGCTGGCTCTGGTAGGGAGAGAACACGGGCAATACCGCTTCGCCCTGCTCGTGGGGCCACCACTTGTCGGAGCCATCGATGGCCACACCCATGTCCGCGGTGGCGGGAACAGAGATGCGTTGCACCACCGGATAGATCCTGTCGGGGCTCGGCGGGTCCGACCATGACGCATTGGGCCCGTAACGCGCCACGTCGCCATAGCCGATGTGCGTCTGTGTCTGGAAGCCTTTCCATTTACCTCTGGCAGTCTGTGTGTTGAAGCGGTAGGCCAGAGCGAAGTCATCGGCCAGGCGCGCCTCGGCGACCGCAGCCAGGTCGTTGGTCTCAGCACGACCTTGGGCGGCATAGAGGATGTTGGTGAACTCGGCTGCGCGCAACTGGTAAAGGTTGGCGGTCGCTTGAACCTCGTAGCCGACCAGTTCGAACCAGGAGTCCTGGTGGGCGGCGTCCAAGCTGCGTGCGACGTCGTCGGCTTGAGCGGCCAGGTTCTGCCACTCGCGAGTGACCAGCTCCAACTCCTGGTAGTCGGTCTGGCTGAAGGGGGTGGCCTGGTCGTTGGTGATGACGGCCGAGGTGCTGAAAGGATTCTTCGTCGGGTCGAGGAGCTGCCTGCGGTTGAGCAGTTCGGGCTTGCGGCGGGCCTGAAGCTGCCCGTAAGTCGCGAGTACCGCGGCGATAGCGGCAGCCTGCTTCTCGCCGAAATTCTGCCGGGCGAAATTCAACTCCCATTCCGGCAGGTGGTCGATGCTCCACCGCTGCGGTGCCCAGGCGTAGTCCAAGAAGAACTGGGTGGGGCGTTCGTTTCCCTTCAGATCGCCCACATTCGCCACCCACAGGGTACGGTTGCCGTAGGCGTAGGACTGGTTGAGCTGGTCCCATACGTTCGGCAGCGAGGCTGTGTCCACCCATTTGTAGTTGCGGCTCGGGCCAACGAAGTCGAAATGGTAGTAGAGGCCATAGCCGCCCGAACGGGGTTCCTTGCGGAGGTTGGGAAGCTTGCGGACATTGGCCCAGTTGTCGTCGGTGAACACGATCGTCACATCGCCCGGTGCACGGAGACCACTGTCCCAGTAGTGCTGGACTTCGTGGTACATGGTCCATACCTGGGGGATTGTCCTGACGTCCTTACCGGTGACCTCGGCGATGATCTGGCGCTGGGCCATGATGATTTCGTTCATCAACTCGATGCCGTCACCGTCAGGGAGAGCGGCGTCGCCGGTGCCCCGCATGCCAAGGGTGATCACGCCTTCAAAGTCCTGCTTGACCATGCGCTTGATGCCGTCGGCCCAATATGCCTTCAAAGCCTTCGCATTGCGCCGGAACGACCACTCCCCGGTGCCGCCGTACGGGTCGTGGCCCGGGGTGACGATGTTGCCCTGCGCGTCGCGGACCGCGGGCACCGCGTGCCGGTTCCACTCCTCGATACCCCGCATCATCGGCGCTTCGTGGGAAGTGCCGATGACGATCCCGTATTCTTTCGCGGTGGCATGGTTTTGCGGGTCGTCCTCGGCGAAGGCCCGGCCCCACACCGCCGGCCACAGATAGTTGGCCTTCAGCCGGAGCATCAGTTCGAAGACTTTGGCGTAGAAAGCTCTATTGAAACCGGCGGGATATTGGGGCGCCTTGCCCGGGCCGAAGTAGGCCGGCGCCCAAGTGCCCAGAGCCGGATTCTCATCGTTGATGAAGATGCCCCGGTACTTCACGGCCGGCGTGCCTTGAGTGTGACGGCCGGGCAGCACGTACAGGCCGTCCCGGCGAACCGGCTGCACATCGTCCCAAAAGTACCAAGGGGATACGCCGATGCCACGGGTCACGTCGTATACGCCGAAGATTGTGCCCCGCTGATCACTGCCCGCGATGACGAAAGCGCGGTCGACGCCCGGCATTGGAGCGTCCACCACGGTCTGCAGCGACGTTTCCCACTTCCCGGCGATACCACTGACATCCAGCTTGCCGGTTGCCACCAAGCGGTCGATCAGGGGACTGCGCCCGATCGTGCCGACGATCGTGATCTCTCGCACACTCGGCAGCGCACCCTGCGAAACCACTGGGCGCACCCCGGTCACCCGCTCGATGTCGGCCTGCAGATCCCCCACCACCCTTATGACGCCTGCCCAGTCACGTGCGCTCACCACCAGTGGCACCGCACGACCGGCGTGAACCAGCGGGAAACTGCCTGCTCCGGGGGTGAAGGATATGTAAGACCCCGGGTCGGCCGACCCGGCAGGCGGGGCCCCTGTCCCGGGCAATCCCAGCGCCGAGCCGACCGGGCCGGCCAGAAGGGAAGCGCCCCCTACGCCCAACCCCAATCCCAATCCGACCCCCAGCATGGCTCGGCGCTTCATCCCGCGCGGGGTGCCGGTATTCATGAGACTCCTGAATGATCGCAACAGGTAAGGTGCAGGGGCACACGGTGAGCAGCAAGTAGCTGAAGATATTTCGGCGTTCACGCTCGAGAATGGTTATCGTCAGTGTGCGGGTGGCACTGTAAGCGATTTCCCCTCGGCGGTCAACTTTCCCTCATGCAACGAGCGCATAACAGTATGGGTCTTCAAACGTGCTCATCGTCCAAGTCCCGCTCCGCATGGGGAATGAGTCGTCAAGATCAGGGATGTGCTGATTAATAAATCTCTTTGCTTCTCGGCAAATTGGGCCCTGGAGGTAGCTATTCAGTCGGGGAAGGCAGGTATCCGGCCAATCCCGGTGATCGCTGGGCCGATCCTCTGCACATGACCGGTTCGGATGAGCGGCGTCTGCGCTGCAGCTTTCCCCGGTCCCTGTCATGGGAGGTGCCAGAGGTCGGGGTGCATGGCCGTGATCGACCCGTCCGGGTTCAGGAGGTTGAGTATGTCGCAGACGTCGGGGTGGACATCGGGACTGGGCAGGTATGACAGGTCGGTGAGATGTCCGGTTGCCTGTGCGGCTCTTTCCGTCTGGGGGTCCAGCTCTGCGCCGGGCACGACCGGCGGCGTCGGCCTGGGCTCCTTGCCGTCCAGTACATCCCAGATTTCCCGGAATTCCCACGGGTACGTCTCGTCCGGTTCAGGGATGTCGAGAAAGGGATCTGGCGGTAGCGGTGGTTCACTGTGTTCCCTCCGGGCTTGCGGAAGCCCAGGCCCGGTGGCAGAGTCCATGACGTTCCGGGGCTGGGCGACCCATGTACCCTGGCCGTTGCCGAACTCCGAGGTCAGTTGACCGGTTTTTTTCAGATGGGCGTAGGCCTTTTGTACGATGGAGTAGTTGATCCACGCACTCTTCAGTTGCTTTGCCAGGTCCCGGTTCGACGGCAGGCGTGTTTGGTACTTGAGGTTTTGGATGTGTCTCTCCAATGCTCGCGTAAGACAGGTAATTTTTTCGCGATGCGGGGGAGGGTTGTTTTCCAGTTCGCGCTGGAGAGTCTTTATCCAGTCATCGGGTAGTTCGGGCTCGGGATCCCCGGCGTCGGGCAGGACGGTTCCTGCTGTCTGTGAGGCTTGCCATCCCATGGCAGGGTGCACCGGGCCGCCGTGGTCGGCGACCTGCGGATTGTTGTGGCTGTTCCTCACCAGGAGGCCGTCCTCGGTCAGTCGGTCATACGCGTTCAGCACGAAGGTTTCTGAGATCTCCGGGATCTCAAGTAGTTCTGCCAGCTCTCCATGTGGTGGCAGGGGTGTGTGGGGCTGGAGGCGTAGGATGTGGGTGCGCAGCACTTGCTCGAACCAGCGGTCGTCTTCCATTTCGCGCTGTAGTTGTTCCAGCCACTCAGCAGGCCGGGCGGATGCTGGGGATTCGGCAGGGCCGGCAACCCACGTGCCTGTTCGTTTTGTGATCAGCAGGCCCTCGTCGCCCAACTGTGCGTAGGCTTTCCACACAGTTCCTGGGTGGATCTTCAGCCTTGCCAGTTGCCGTATCGCCTCCCTTCCCGACAGGTACGTTCCTGGTTTGAGACATGTGGTCTGGATGAGGGCGCGCAACGCGTTCGTCAGTCGACCCGACTTGGCGCGGTGATTCTTGCCTACCAGGTCGCGATGGAGATTTTTCAGCCAGTTGGGCGGCAGGTGGTGTTGGAGTGGGTCGCTGGGGCCTGGGGTATCGGCAAGGGCCGGCTGAGTGTGGGTGAGGG
>JAFAUH010000272.1 GCA_019243445.1 Streptomycetaceae bacterium
GTGCTATGGGGTGCGGACCTGCTGGCGCGCAAGTACAGCAAACGCCTTCTCACTCAGTGGAAACACTTGCTTGTACCGCTGGTGCCCATGGTCTTCCTCGTCCTCGGCCTGGTACTGCTCGGCGGTGACATGGGCACCGCCATTATCCTCGCGGCCATGCTCTTCGGGCTGCTGTGGCTTGCGGGCGCTCCGACGCGGCTGTTCGCGGGAGTGCTTGGCATCGCCGGGGCGGTCGCCGTCGTTCTGATCAAGACCAGCCCGCACCGAATGGGTCGGTTTGCATGCATGGGTGCCACGGATGTCGGCCCCGCCGACCAGTGCTGGCAGGCAGTGCACGGAATCTATGCACTCGCTTCCGGTGGATGGTTTGGCAAAGGCCTCGGCGCAAGTGTGGAAAAATGGGGTCAACTGCCCGAACCGCATACTGACTTCATCTTCGCTGTGACCGGGGAAGAACTCGGCCTCGCAGGGACGCTGTCGGTACTCAGTCTCTTCGCGGCTCTAGGCTATGCGGGTATCCGCGTGGCCGGACGCACGGAGGATCCCTTCGTCAGGTTCGCCGCGGGAAGCGTGACCACCTGGATCACGGCCCAGGCCGTGGTCAACATCGGGTCGGTGCTCGGTCTGCTGCCGATCGCCGGAGTCCCGCTCCCGCTGTTTTCCTACGGGGGGTCGGCCCTGTTGTCGACCATGTTCGCGGTCGGGCTGCTGGTCTCCTTTGCGAGAAATGAGCCCGCGGCGCGAGCGGCGCTGGCGGCGCGGGGGCAGCGTTTTCCGACGGGGACAATGACTCGGAGCATGAGACGTCTCGCCAAGCGGCGGTCGTCAAGGAAGCGGTGAATTTCGGTGCATGTCGTTCTCGCCGGCGGAGGGACCGCCGGTCACATCGAGCCCGCGCTCGCCCTCGCGGACGCCTTGCGCAGGCAGGACCCGACCGTGGGGATCACGGCGCTCGGTACGGAGCGGGGCCTGGAGACCAGGCTTGTCCCGGAACGCGGCTACGAACTGGCCTTGATCCCCGCCGTTCCCCTGCCTCGTAAGCCCACTCCCGAGCTGATCACCGTCCCCGGACGGCTGCGCGGCACCATCAAGGCCGCCGAGCAGATCCTGGAGCGCACCAATGCCTCGTGCGTCGTGGGCTTCGGCGGCTATGTGGCGTTGCCCGGCTATCTCGCCGCCAAGCGCCTCGGTGTCCCGATCGTCGTCCACGAAGCCAACGCCCGCCCGGGCCTGGCCAACAAGATCGGCTCCCGGTACGCGCATGCCGTCGCCGTTTCCAGCCCGGACAGCAAGCTGCGCGGCTCCCGCTACATCGGCATCCCACTGCGCCGCTCCATCGCCACCCTCGACCGCGCCGCGGCCCGATTCGAGGCGCGCGCCGCGTTCGGTCTCGACCTCAAGGTGCCGACCCTGCTCGTCTCGGGCGGCTCGCAGGGCGCCCGGCGGCTGAACGAGACGATCCAGGCAGTCGCTCCGCGGCTGCAGCGGTCCGGTATCCAGATCCTGCACGCAGTGGGCCCGAAGAACGAACTGCCGCAGGTGGACACCATGCCTGGCATGCCGCCGTACATCCCGGTCAGTTACCTGGACCGGATGGACCTCGCCTACGCCGCCGCCGACATGATGCTGTGCCGGGCGGGCGCGATGACCGTGGCCGAACTGTCCGCTGTCGGGCTGCCGGCCGCGTTCGTACCGCTGCCCATCGGCAACGGCGAACAGCGCCTCAACGCTCAGCCGCTCGTCAAGGCGGGCGGCGGCCTGCTGGTCGACGATGCCGAGCTGACCGTGGAGTGGGTGCTCGACAATGTCCTGCCAGTGCTCACCGATCCGCACCAGTTGTCCCAGATGTCCCGTGCCGCCGCTGAATTCGGCCGTCGCGACGCGGATGAACTCCTCGTCGGCATGGTGCACGAGGCCGTCGCCGCGGGCCGGGCAGCATAGGAGGCCGGGGAGCACGGGCAGGCAGCAATCGTAGGAGGGCAGCGTGGCCGGACCGACGACAGCGCAGCGCAGGGGTCGCGATCGTGCCAGGCAGGGGGAGCCACGTGACATCAGCCGACTCCGTTGGCGGGGGCCGAGGCAGCCCGAGCGCAGCCCGGACCGCCGCCGACTGTCGCGGCGTTGTGCCGGTATGGTGCTACTGCTCGTCGTCCTCCTTGCGGGCGGCGGCTGGCTGCTGTACGGCTCACCGTGGCTGCGGGTGCGGAGAGTCGAAGTGACCGGCGTCCGGGTGCTTACACGGGACGAGGTGAGGGAGGCGGCATCGATCCAGCTCGGCATTCCGCTGATCTCCGTCGACGCGAGCGCCGTCGAGGCGCGGTTGCGTGCGCGGCTGCCGAGGATCGCTTCGGTGGCCGTCGTGCGTACCTGGCCGGGCATCGTCACGTGTGAAGTGACCGAGCGAACTCCAAAAGCGGCTCTCAAAAGCGGCAGAAACTTCGTCGAAGTGGACGCTCAGGGTGTCCGTTATGCCACAGACAGCACTGCTCCGCCCGGAGTTCCGTTGGTGGAATTGACCGCGCCCACGACCGGAGCCGGGGTCTCGGAGACCAACCGCTATTTCGGAACGGGGAACCTTCTCCACGCCGCTGCTCAAGTCGGGGCGGATCTCCCTGAATCGGTACAGAAGCAGACGCAAGTCATCCAAGTGGAATCCTTCGACGGCATCTCGCTGGAACTTTCGGGTGGCCGGAGGGTGATCTGGGGCAGCCCGCAGGACGGTGCACAGAAGGCGGCGGCACTTCTCGCATTGATGAAGGGGGCCGCCGGCGCCAGGCACTTCGATGTGAGTGCACCCAGCGATCCTGCATCATCGGGGAGTTAAGTCTTCCTCAGCCGACTCCGTCGCGAACCCGAGGGGACGTGGTCGACCGGGGCTTCGATCGAGGGGCGCGCCTTCAGTGCGAGGCCGTCCGCGGAGTGCGGGAGGAGGTCCCCCGCGAAGCAGAGGGAGGGAGATGCTCCTTGGCGCGGTGGAGTGAACGTAAGTCACACCACCCCGGTTCGTCTGCGTCGGGTGTGATCACATAAGGTCGAAAGAAAAGCGGGAGGTTCGGCGTGTTCGTTGAACGCGAACCGCTTGCCGACTTAGTGTCCTGTCCCAAAGAGCACGAGGAACAGACATACTAGTAACCCTAAACCTCACGGTTAGGGTTCGGGTCGGCGTCCGGACCGTCCCATCGGCATCCGTCGGCGCAGCGCGACTTCGCGAGGCGACGACACATAACTCGAGGCGAGAGGCCTTCGACGTGGCAGCACCGCAGAACTACCTCGCAGTCATCAAGGTCGTCGGAATCGGCGGCGGTGGCGTCAACGCCATCAACCGGATGATCGAGGTCGGGCTCAAGGGCGTCGAGTTCATCGCGATCAACACCGATGCACAGGCCCTGCTGATGAGCGACGCCGACGTCAAGCTTGACGTCGGCCGGGAACTCACCCGCGGACTCGGCGCCGGCGCCAACCCCGAGGTCGGCCGCAAGGCCGCCGAGGACCACCGCGAGGAGATCGAGGAGGTCCTCAAGGGGGCCGACATGGTCTTCGTCACCGCGGGCGAGGGCGGTGGCACCGGCACCGGCGGCGCACCCGTCGTCGCCAACATCGCCCGTTCGCTGGGCGCATTGACGATCGGCGTGGTCACCCGGCCGTTCACCTTCGAGGGACGTCGGCGCGCCAACCAGGCCGAGGACGGCATCGCAGATCTGCGCGACGAGGTCGACACGCTCATCGTCATCCCCAACGACCGGTTGCTGTCCATCTCGGATCGCCAGGTCAGCGTCCTCGACGCCTTCAAGTCGGCCGACCAGGTGCTGCTCTCCGGCGTCCAGGGCATCACCGACCTCATCACCACCCCCGGTCTGATCAACCTCGACTTCGCC
>JAFAUH010000069.1 GCA_019243445.1 Streptomycetaceae bacterium
CTGAGTGATCTGTCCCTCCGCCTCAAGATCGGCCAGATAGGCCGCGGACAGATTGCGACCTCTGCGCCACAGCCAGTCGCCGACCAACTCGTACGGCGCTTGCCGGACGAGCGACGATGCGGCCTCATTCAGCAGGTGGTCGGCTATTGCCGACTGGTCGATGGGCACGATGCGATCGCCGTCCAGTCTGATGGCGTGGACATCCAAGAGGTCGATCACCTCAGCTCCAGCGAGCGCAAGCGACAGATTGCCTTGCTCCACCGGGTGATCGGCCGTCACATGCATGGACACAATGAACAGGTCCCGCGTTGTGGTCATGGATGCCTCCCCACCAGGGGCGTGATAGAGGGCAAGGGCATCAGCGACCAGCCCGCCTTGTCCATTGTTGCTCCCGGTGACCACACCTGCCAGTGAGGGAGGCAGATGGCATACGGGCAAGCGGAATCAGCCCAGGAACGGCGGCCGTGGATTTTACCGAGTGATGGGTGAAAGTCCAAGAATGGTCAGCACGCCTGTCCAATGATCGGGTAAAACAACCGCTGAATCGCGCTACCCCTGCGGGTGGGCCTCGTTGGCTCCTGTGTTTGGGGGCACGCGGCAGCTCCGCCGCACGCCCCGCCGTCACAGGACGGCCCGTCGCACGCCTGCGTTGCAGCGCAGCAATGGAAGGGTTTTGAGGTCGATTCAGTGGAAGCAAGTAACCGGTTGGCCCGGATCGGCCGTCCGTGGCACGTTTTCCGTTTGCGAGGCGGGGCTGGCGCCCACCCATTCCGCCCCAGGTCACTGTGGCGGGCCGTCGCCTCGCCGCAGACCATCCGGGCCAGGCTCATCCGTATCCTGGTTGTCTCCCTCGCCTTGGTGATCACCCTGCTCGGGGTGGGCGCGGCACAGCAGGTGGACGCATATCAGCAGGCGTCAGCGACCGTACGCGAAGTCAAACTGCTCATCTCCCTGCAGAACTTCGTCCATGAGCACCAGAAAGAGCGTGGTTTGACCGATGGCCTGGTCAGTGGCACCACCTCCTTTCGGGCTCAACTTCCTGCACAGCGACGGCTGACCGACGCCACCCTTGCCGCGGTGCGGCAGCTCATCGCCGGTCGACACGACGCTGCTTCCGACTCCGTACGCGAGGGCCTGCGCGCTGTCGACCGCCTTGACGCGATCCGCAGCGCGGCCGACTCCGGGCACGGTGAACTGATCACCACCTATGACTACTTCACCGACACCAATAAGGAACTGACCCACCTCACCCTTGGGCTCGAACAGGCTCAAGACCCGGTGCTGCGCAATGGAATCCAGGTACTCTTGGCGTTCGGCAACGCCAAGGAGGCCACGGGCGAAGAACGTGCGCTGATGACCGGCTCACTGCCGCTGGGGCGGTTCCCCGCGGACTGGTACACCGAGTTCACCGAGGCGCGGGCCACCCGCGCGGCGAATTTCGACAGCCTCCCGCTGTGGACCACCCCGCAGCAGCAAGCCCGTATCAACGCCATCTGGACCACGTCCCACGCCAAGCGGATGCTCGCCTGGGATTTGGTCGCGGCGCAAAGTGGCGGACGGCTCGACAACCGGGCCATCCTCAACGAGGCCTGGTACAAGGTCCTCACCGAGACCATTAACGACATGCGCACGGTGCAGATCTCCCTGGGCGATGACATCACCGCTCGGGCGCAGGCCCTGCAGCAACAGGCGCAGGACGAGTTGACCCTCTTCGCGCTGCTGGCGCTCGGCACGATCGTGTTGCTCGGCGGATTGGCGGTGGGCGCTGCCCGGTCGGTCTCCGCCCCGCTGACTGCCCTCGTCCGTGAGGCAGCCGAGGTTGCCGGCGGCCGATTGCCCGAGGCTGTCGCGTCCGTACAGAGCACCGGCGCCGCGCAGGAGCCGCCCGCCCCCGTTGTCATCCCCAAGCATGCCGGAAGCGAGGTGCGGCTGGTCGCCGAGGCATTCGACCGCGTCCAGCGGGTCGCCTTCGACCTGGCCACCGAGCAGGCCGTGCTGCGCAGGAACGCCACCGAATCGCTGGTCAGCCTCGGTCGCCGCAACCAGAACCTGGTGCGCCGTCAGATCAGCTTTATCAACAAGCTGGAGCACGAGGACGCCGATCCGGCCACCCTCGCCAACCTCTTCGAGCTCGACCACCTCGCCACCCGCATGCGCCGTAACGCCGAGAGTCTGCTGGTGCTCGCGGGCGAGTCCAGCCCCCGGCCGTGGGCCACCCCGCTGCCGGTGACCGATGTGGTGCGGGCGGCGTTGTCGGAGGTCGAGGAGTACCAGCGGGTCCAACTGCGGCGCGTCGACCCGGTGCACATCTCGGGTTCGGTCGTTGCCGAGGTCGCCCATCTGCTCGCCGAACTGATCGAGAACGCCCTCAACTTCTCGCCGCCCTCGTCAGAGGTGGAGATCGAAGGCCGCAAGACCAGCGCCGGCTATCTGCTGGCGATCGTCGACCACGGTATGGGCATGGATGCCCAGAGCCTGGCCGAGGCCAACGTCCGGCTGTCGGGCACCGCGAGCTTTATGGCGGAACCCACCAGGTTCCTCGGCCACTTCGTGATTGGCGCACTTGCCCGCAGGAACGGCATCGAGGTCAGGCTGGGCGACGCACCGGCCACGGGCGTGGTCGCCCGGGTCCTGCTGCCCGCCGCCCTGCTCAGTGAGGGCTCGGGCGCCGCGGCGGTGGGCAAGGAGGCGAAGAAGGGCGAGGCCCCGGCACCGCGCTCGGCCGTGGCCAAGGGTGCGGCGGAGCTGGTCTCCGTTGCGCTGCCCGCCGACGGCAGTTCGGTACGCGAGTTGACGAGGAGCAGCGCCGTACGAAAGGGGTCGGCCACTGCGGCGGCCACTGCATCGGCCACCGCGCCAGCCGCTCCCATGCGGCGGAGCACTGCTGTGGCCTCCGCCGCAGCTGCACAAGACGGCGTCACGGCGGACGGCCCCGCCGGCACCGGCTTCCCGGCGTCCGCGCCGCAGGCCGGCCCCGCATCCGCCGCTCGTGACGAAGGCACCACCCAGCGCGGGAGCTCGGCTTCTCGCACCCGCAATGGCTTGGTAAGACGGCCCCGGCGCAGCTCCATCCCGCAGGCTGTGCACGAGACCGCGGAACCCCGCTGGCAGGCTTCGGCCGAGCGCACGCCGGACCGTACGCCCGACGAAGTCTCCGGAATGCTGTCGACGCTGCGCAGCGCACACATGCGCGGCGCGATCAGCGCGGAGAAGGAGAAGTGGGAGAAAGAAAAGCGGGAGCGCATAGACACGCCCGAAGGGGGATCGGCACGATGACGGTCGACATCCACAATGAGCCGCAGACTTTCAACTGGCTGCTGGCCAATTTCGTCCGCAGTACCGACGGGGTGCGCGATGCGGTCGCCGTCTCCTCCGACGGCCTGCTCATCGCGGTCTCCGAGGGCCTGAGCCGCACCGAGGCCGACCACCTCGCAGCGGTCGTCTCCGGCCTGTCGTCGCTGGCCCGCAGCGCGTCGAAGCGGTACCAGTTCGACGGAGTCAAGCTGATCATGATCGAGATGGGCCGGGGTTTCTTGTTGGTCTCCGCCATCCGGGACGGCAGCTGCCTGGGCGTGCTCGCCGACAGCAGCGGTGAACTCGGCCTGATGGGTTACGAGATGGCCGTCCTAGCCGAACGGGCCGGGGACCTGCTGACCCCCGCCCTGATCGCCGATCTGAGGCAGGCGCTCCCGAGATGAGCGAGCGAAAGGAGAACCTGGAGGAGACTGAGGACGCGCTGTTCGTAAGGCCGTTCATCATGACCGGCGGCCGGGCCCGGCCGGCGCAGGAGGGGCTGCGCGTGGAGACGCTGGTCGAGGCGGCACCGGGCGCGCGTACGGCGTTGCTGGAGTTCGAACAGCGTCGGATCGTCGCATTGTGCGAGCACCCCACTACGGTGGCCGAAGTCGCCGCCGGGGCTGGAGTGCCGCTCGGCGTGGCCAAGGTGCTCATCGCCGATCTCGTGGTCGGCGGGCTGCTGGTCTGCCATCAACCGCAGGAGCTTCAGCTCCACCTGCTGGAAAGGATCAGGGACCATGTCCGGGCTCTCTGAGTCGGCACGAGGTGGTGCGCCTCTCGCTGTGAAGATCGCGGTCAGCGGCGGACTCGGGGTCGGCAAGACCACGTTCATCGGGGCCATCTCCGAGATCGAACCGCTGGACACGGAGGCGGCGATCACCGAGGTATCGGTCGGGGTCGACTCGTTGGCCGGAGTCGAGGCGAAGACGACCACGACGGTCGCTTTGGACTTCGGCCGGATCACTCTCTCCCCGTTGATCACGCTCTATCTGTTCGGCACACCTGGTCAGGACCGGTTTTCCTTCCTCTGGGACGACCTGGTGGAAGGCGCGCTCGGCACGGTGGTACTCGTCGATACCCGGCGCATCGAGGACTCCTTCCCCGCGCTGGACTACTTCGAGGAGCGCGACGCGCCGTTCGTCCTGGCAGTCAACGGGTTTGACGGCGCACACCACTTCGATCTGGAGGAGGTGAGGGAGGCCCTCGGACTGGAGGCGTCTGTGCCGGTGGTGGCATGTGATGCCCGAGACCGCGGTTCGGTGCGGGACGTCCTGGTCGCGCTGATGGACCAGGTCGTGGAACATCACATGCGCGTCTCCCGCGGCAGCCCCGCGTTCGCCGGCTGAACCTTCGCTTCGCGGAGAACGCCTGTACGGCAGGAGCTCTCTGCCGTACAGGCGTCGGCGTGGTGCCGTCCCGAGTGCAACACCTTCGACTCTTTCATTGCTTTCATCACCTTTAGCTCCTTCATCCCCCATAAGCACGATTTCACCGCAACGCAGGCTGAGGGGAACCTTAAGGGAAACTTAAGGAGGGCTTTGGGCGCCCTGTGCACTGCTTGATCCCCGTACTGTCGATGCCGCTTCGGCTCAAGCTGGAGTTCGAATCACGGACGCGACAGAGGATGCGATTGCATTGATTTCGGGTGATCGATCCGATACGGCTCGTATACGAAGCGCGCAAACCGGTGGCGCGAGGCGGCGTCACGCGCGCCGCAGGGCGGGGGTGCGTGGTGCCATGACGGTTGGTGTGGCGCTTGCGTTGCTTGGTGGGGGTGTGGGCTTCGTTTATGTGGGCTATGTGGGTGCGTTGAAGCAGCATACGGGCGATGCGGCTGCCTCTGCCCGGCAGTTGCCGAAGCTGGATCGGCCGACGGCTTACTCTTCTGAGTCCGAGCTGTCATCGGGACCGCTGATATCGAGGCAGAAGCATGGGATTGCTTCTTTCGTTCGGCCGCACGAGGCACCGGTGACACGCAGCGCTGCCTCGATTCCGTCTCCACCGCCGTTCACACCACTGCCACCGCTACCGCCCTCTTCGCCGCCGCCTTCCCCGCATCCTTCCCTGCATGTGCCCTCGCATGCGCCCCTGCGCGTGTCTCCGCCTGTGTCTCCGCGCTCGTCCACGCCGTCCCCTGCCCTCGCGGTGCTCTCCGTGATCAACCGGGCCCGCGCCGCCCAAGGCCTGCTGGCGTACACCATGGTGAACGGGCTGATCGGGAGTGCGACAGCGCACGACGGGGTGATGTCCGATGGCTGCGGGCTTTCCCACCAGTGTCCGGGCGAGGCCGAGTTGGGGGTACGTGAGACCGTGCAGGGCGTGGCATGGACCTCAGCCGGCGAGAACATCGGAGAGGCTTCAGAGATCGGGTCGAGCGCGCAGGACATCGCATCGGCAGCCGTCAGCCTCACCCGCAGCATGCTGAATGAGCAGCCGCCGGACGACGGCCACCGGCAGAATATCCTCAGCGCTTCTTTCCGCCGCATCGGAATAGCCGTACACCAGGATGCGGACGGCACGGTCTGGCTGACGCAGGACTTCTCCGGCTGACTGGTGCTGCCTCGTCCGTAAGGTCATCCGCAGGGTCATCCGCAGGAGCTTCCGCAGGGTCGTCCGCAGGAGCTTCCGCAGGGTCGTCCGCAGAGATGGGATAGGGATCCAACGCCACGGTGGCGCGGGACCCCGCCTTCTTTGGCGCTCTGACACCCCGTCGCATATGTAACCCTTCGGAAATACTGAGGACACCTCATGA
>JAFAUH010000101.1 GCA_019243445.1 Streptomycetaceae bacterium
GCGGTGGCGCAGGACTTCGCCGTTGTGATGGAGCGGTATCCGCGGCTGGTGCAGGTGGCCCAAGCAGCGGGGTTGGGGAGGGTGGGGGCGTATGTAGGGGTGAACTTCGCGCGGGTGGCCGGGGCGTTGCTGACGCCGTTGAGGTTCGACGATATCGCGGCGCTGGGTTTTCGCGGGGCGTGGGCGGCGGTGCGGGAGACTGCGTCGTGGAGCAAGGGGCTGGAGGATTTCCGTGCGGGGTGGGCGGGCTATGGGCAGTTGAGGGCAGCCGGCAAGGGGCTGGTGGCGGCCGGAGTGCACGAGCTGGCTCTTACCGGCTCGCACGCGGGGGACGCCGGGCTGCACGAGCTCAAACTGGCACCGGTTGTGGCCGGAATGCAGTGGCACCAGATGCTCACCAGCTTGGAGAAACTGCCACAAGATGAGTTTGCGCAGCTGTTTGTGGAGGCGAGCGGGATCCTGCAGCCGGTCATGGGGATGCCCTCCGCGCTGGTACGGGGCATGGCGTTGCAGGGACTGCGGGCGGAGGAGTTCGCACCGCTGGTGGCCGTGGCGTACACGCTGCGCACCAGCGGGGAGGGTGCGGCGCAGGCGCTGGCCGCCGGCCTGGCCAAGGAGCTGGGCGCTACACCGCTGTACGGCCTTGCGGGCGGAGCCCCGGTACGGGAGACGCTGCCGGGAGAAAGCTCGGGGCAGGCCTCGGGTTCGCCGTTGTGGGTTCCGCAGTCACAACGGACCGGTGGCGTGCCGGGACTGGAGGAGCAAGGAACCCAAGCGAGGGAAGGACAGCGTTCCTCGCTGATGACGGTGCTGCTGGGTGAACCGTCGCTGCTGCAGCAGAAACTGGACCAAGACGCAGCATTGGGGTTGATGAACACCACCCACGGTCTAGCGGTACCGACCAAGGCGGTGTTCACCTCTGAGGCGGTGCAAAAGCTGGATCAGGTACTGGATCAGGTAGGTGAAAAAAGGCTGCCGATGCCACTTCACAACCCAGGCCCGAAGACACCCCAGCTACCCGAAAACAACCCAGACCCGAAGACACCCCAGCTACCCGAAAACGACCCGGTGGCGGGCAGGAGCACGGCGTTCGCCCGGCCGGGCGCCCCGCTGCATGACGGCACGGTGACCGATCCCGTGACCGGCGCAGTGGTGGCCGAAACCCTCTCGATCCGCGGCAAGTTCGGCAAACGCACTGGGGATTACTGGAAAATCGACCACGCGGCGGGCACAGCCATCAAAGTGGATGCAAGCGGTCTCCCGCGCACCGGGCGGTTCGACACCGCCACCGTGAAGACTTCCCCGACCGGACAGCTCATGCTCACCGTCCCGGGAGGCCGCAGCGGCGACGTCGTGCTCTTCGAACGGGAACTGCTGGACGAGGGCCGGATGCTGCATCTCCACACGGACGCCAACGGCCGGGTCCGCTGGACCGAGATCGACACCTCGACCGGCCGGGCATCCCGGCACGGAACGCGGATCTGGAATCACGATCTGCTGACTTATCGCGACATTCACGTCAGTTCTTGGCTGCCGTTCTACGGCTATGAGATCCGCCACTACACCAAGGGGCTGGACGGTGGGCTGGTCCGCGCGCAAAAGCACGATGACGGCAGCTGGGCCTGGCAGCGCTTCGACAAAGACGGCGAGATGGTGCTCTCCGGGACGCGTACCTGGACTTTCAGCCGCATCGGTTTCAAGGACACCTACCTCGATCCCCTCACCCACAAGCAGGCCCTCGCCCAGCACTACGGCGACACCTGGCCACTGACCACCTTCCACCGCAGCCGCCGCTACCTTGAACACGCGGTGATCCGCGACAAGGCGACCGGCGCACTCCGAGCCGATCCGGTCGAATACCTCGCCCAAGGTGCGGCAATGCCCAAGACCGAGTGGCGCGAACGCCTGGCGGACGGGGCCACCTTGAAAGTGGTCCGGCTATCGGACACCAAGCCGCCTGCGTTCTTCTGGAAGGGACGGGCCGGCGGCAACCCGTTCGAAAAGTTCTTCAGCAACCTCTTCTCAGGTGACTCGCTTTTCCGCGTTCATTACTGGACGGAGACGGCAGCCAACGGCGCAACGCTGCGCGGTGTGCGGCTGTTGGCATCCGGCGGAAGCTGGCGTGATATCGACGAGTACGGGCGACTGGTGCGCGAGAGCCGCAAGCTGGACGACGGCCGGATCATCGAGGCGGGCCGCAGCTCGGAGGAACCGGACAAGTGGGCCCCCGCGCCACCTCTCCCCCGCGAGCAACACTCCCCGTACTCCTACCAGCTGCACTGGCAAGACACCCAGGGCGAAGAGGCCACCGGTCCGGCCTCCTCAGGCATCCGCTATGTGACCGGGCCGACGGAATGGACAGACGTCTTCACCGACTCCGCCGGAGAAAAACGGATCGCCCTGCGCGCACACGGAACACGAGTACGCCAATACCTCGCCGAATTCCCGAAGAAGGACACACCCGCCTGCGACCCAGCCGGGGTATGGGTGGAGAAAAACCACCAGATGCAACTCACCGGCCGCCGCGACCGGTGGGGCGACCTCTACATCGAAGCCCACGGCAGCCCGGTACGGACCACCTGGAAATGGCGGGCCTACACCCCCCACGACCCAGCCCACCCCATAGCCGAAGGCCTCCGCAAACAAAACCGCGGCTCACTGTTCTCCAGCACCTGGGACGACTCCTACACCGACTTCATCCACACCCCCACCGGAACAAAAACCCCCATACGCGAAAGGAACGCCACCGATTGCGGCAACACCTGGATCAACGCCACCCCCCAGACGGACGGCACCTGGCAATGGCAACGCATCACCGCCGACGGCACAGTGCACTCCTGCGGCACCCGGACATACACCAACCCTGCCCAAGGCCACTGGTCCGACACCATCAACGGTAAAGAAGTCCGCTTCCGCAAAGGCGGCCCCGTACGCGAATTCGACTACACACTCTCCACCCCCGCACCGGCCCAGCCCGGCTCACTCGCAGCCCTGCTGGCCGAATCCACCAACCACTTCCAACCTGCAGACGACGCGACCGTCGACCGCCGGGTATGGAAGGAATACGACGCCGGCCAAGTATGGCGCGAACGCACACTCATCGACCCCGAACGCCACCGCTACCGCGAGATCGACCACCAGTGGTTCCAATGGCGCGAATACCAAAACGACCGCCTGGTGGAACAACGCACCATCGACGGCCGGATATGGCGCACCGACGCCTACGGCCGCCGACACAACGCAAACATAGCGAAAATCCCGACCGCCGCCAGCCTCCCACCCATGGACAGCACGATAGGACTGGACAGCCACCGCAGCTGGCAACTGATCGGCCGGGAAGTCAACTACATCGGGTTTGCCCCCGAGCTTCGCGGAGCATGGCGCACCATGCGCGATGTCTGGGCCGACCA
>JAFAUH010000137.1 GCA_019243445.1 Streptomycetaceae bacterium
CATGGCCGCACTCGCCCTGCTCGGTTTCTACGGGCAGGAGCAGGATCACCCGATCATCGGCCCGGCCGTGTTGCGCACCGAGGTGGAAAAGCTGACGTCCAGCATCGTGCTGCGCGGTCTGGACGCCATCGGCAACCAGAAGATCAGCGCCGCCATCAAGAAGGGCGGTGACATGAACGGGATGCACTTCACCAGCGAGATCACCCGCGACGGGCCCGGCTACCGCGCTGATCTGGACCTGCCGTACGGGGTCAGCCCCGAGGACATCATGGAGGCCCGCAAGCCGCTCGCCTCCGGACTGCGCCGCAAGCTCGGCTGCGTGTGGCCGTCGGCCGACCCAGGCGAACATGAAGGCCGCCTGATCTTGTGGGTGGGGGACCGGCCGATGAACGAGACCACCAAACCCGCCTGGCCGCTACTGAAGACGGGCACGGTGGACCTGTTCAAACCGGTCGTGTTCGGCAACGACCAGCGCATGCGCGAGGTCTCCGTGACGCTGATGTTCGCCGCGGTCGTCGTCGGCTCCATCCCCCGCATGGGCAAGACCTTCCTGATGCGGCTGCTGCTGCTCATCGCCTCCCTCGACCCGCGGGCGGAGGTCTGGGCGTTCGACTTCAAGGGCACCGGCGACTTCAAGGCGCTGGAACCGATCTGCCACCGCTACCGCGCCGGCGAGGACGACGAAGACATCGAATACGTGGTGGCAGCGCTTCGGGAGCTCAAAGCCGAGCTGCGCCGCCGCGCGAAGGTCATCAAGTCCCTGCCCGCCACCCGCTGCCCCGAATCGAGGGTCACCCCCGAGTTGGCTTCCGACAAGTCGCTCGGTCTGCATCCGATCGTGGCGGGGTTCGATGAGTGCCAAGTGCCGTTCGAACACGAGAAGTACGGCGCGGAGATCGAAGCGATCTGCACCGACGTCACCAAGCGCGGCCCCGCGCTTGGGATCGTGGGCATGTTCGGCACCCAGCGCCCGGACGCGAAGTCCCTGCCGCCGGGGATCAGCAACAACGCCGTCCTGCGGTTCTGCCTGAAGGTGATGAGCCACACCGCCAACGACATGGTGCTCAGCTCGGGCATGTACAAGGCCGGATACCGCGCCACCATGTTCTCCCGCTCCGACAAGGGCATCTGCTGGATGTCCGGCGAGGGCGACGACCCGCGCATCGTCTCCTCCGCGTTCGTCGACGCCGTCGCCGCCGGCCAGGTCGTGGCCCGCGCCCGCACCATGCGCGAGGCGTACGGCAACATCACCGGCCACGCCGCAGGCCAAGCCCCCGCCGCCGACACCGCCCCCGCCTACGACCTCCTCAAAGATGTGCTCTCCGTCATCGCGGTGGACGAGAAGAAGGTCTGGAACGAGCGGATCGCCGCGCGCCTTGCGGAGTTGCGCCCGGAGGTCTACGGCAACTGGGAGGGCGAGACGGTGACGACCAACCTCAAGCCGCACGGCATCACCGCGGGCGATGTGTGGGGCAGCACGGACGCCGGGAAGGGCACCACCCGCCGCGGCACCGCCCGCGCCGACGTCGTCAAAGCCATCACCAACCGTGATGGAAAACGCTCCGGGGGCTGACTCGGCGCGGTGCTAGACCTAGCAGGTTCCGCTGCTAGGTCTAGCACCCCCGCTAGCACCCCATCCCCGCTGTGACCTGCGATCTAGCACCTAGCACCCCACTGCGTGGAAACCCGCCCACCCCGCCTGGAGAGGTACCCCATGACCCCCTTGACCACTGCTATAGCCTGCCTGCTTGCCATCACACTCTGTTACGCCGCTGTGTGTGCGGCAAGCCCGCTGGGCGACTGCCGCAAGTGCCGCGGCTTCGGCTACGCCCTGAAAACCGACCGCAAGGGACGGCTCAGGCGCGGCAAGCACTGCCGCCGCTGCGACGGCCACGGCAAGCGCGTCCGCATCGGCCGCCGCCTGTACAACGCCGCCCGCCGCACCTACCACGCCACCACCACCCCGGCCACCCCCGCGCCGAAGGGACACCACCCGTGGCGCTGACCTTCTCCGCCGTCTTCCTCTTCGGCGCCGCCCTCTTCTTCCTCCTCAAACACCGCACCCTCGGCGCCGGATCGGCCTTCGTCGCCGTCATGTTCGGTTTCTTCCTCGCCTCAACCGGCATCGCCCCCACCGTCAACCACCTCACCGCCACCCTCGCCCAAACCCTGACCACCATCGGCCACTAGACGCGGCCGCGACGACAGGAGCACGAATCGATGAGCGACACCTACCCGCCCGCGCTGCCGTGGGCCGTCCACCTGGACGCGGACGACCTCGAGGACTTCCTCGCCGACCTGGCCGACGCCGCCTCCGGCGGCGATGACCTGGACACGCTCGCCGACGTGGAATCAGCGATTGCCGGTTGGCGGGCATTCGGCGAAGCCACCGCCGCGCACCGGGCCGCGCCAGGGCCGGCAGTTCCCCGCTGCCCGGCCGCCCACCGTGACGACCCCACACCGTGCACCGGCCCCGTCGTCGTGACCGTGCTCGACGCGCAGAACGCGGGGGTGGACGGCTGCGAACACCACGCCGCGCGCCTGCTGGCCTCCCTGGAGGGAGGGCGCGTGTACCGACTGCCGGGCGCCATCGCGGACGGCGCCGCCATCCGCGTCTTCCTCACGGCGGCCGACCTGCCGCCCTTCGCTTGGACCCACCCCACGCACAACCACTGACCCCGCCCGGGACGGCCGCCCCATCTCGCCAAAGAATGCGCGGCCGTCCCGGCACCCAGCACCTACTACAGAACTGGAGACCTCCAGCATGACCCATGACCCCCGATCCGCGCTGCTCTCGGCAGCGCTGGCTGCCGCCGCCCGCGGCTGGCACGTCTTCCCCCTCCGCCCTGACGACAAGCGCCCCGCGGTACGCGACTGGCAGGCACGGGCCACCACCGACTCGGACCGCATCGCCCGGTGCTGGGCAACCGGCCCGTACAACATCGGCATCGCCACCGGCTCATCCGGCCTGGTCATCGTCGACCTGGACACCCCCAAGGACGCCAACGACACCCCGCCGACCGAGTGGGCCGCCCCCGGCGTCACCAGCGGTGAGGACGTGCTCGCGCTGCTCTGCGAGCGGTACGGTGCGTCCTACCCCGGCGACACCTACACCGTCCACACCGGCCGCGGCGGCACTCACCTGTACTTCGCGGCCCCAGCCGAGCCCGAACTGCGCAACACTACCGCCAAGCTGGGTTGGAAGGTCGACACCCGGGCCGCTGGCGGCTACGTCGTCGGCACTAGCAGCGTCGTGGCCGGACGCCCGTACACGGTTGTGCACGATGCCGCACCGGCACCGCTGCCCACCTGGCTCGCCGACCTACTTCACCCGGCACCCCTGCCACCGCAGAAACCCATCACCGTGGCGCTTGCCTCGGACCGGCGCGGCAAGTGGCTCCGGGCCGCGGTCAACGGGGAACTGGAGCGCGTCACCTGCTCCGAGCCGAACCAGCACAACAACGCGCTTTACCTCGCCTCGGTTGCCCTCGGTCAGCTGGTGGCCGGGGGAGAGCTGAGTGAAACCGAGGTGACCGAGTGGCTGGTCGTCGCCGCGTTCCAGGTCGGTCAGAGCGACCGCGAGGCACGGCGGACCATCGAATCCGGTCTGCGTGCGGGAGCCAAACGCCCCCGGTCGGTGGCGGCATGACCAGTAACCCGATCCCTCCGCTCCACCTGTACTCCGTGCCGAGTGACCCACCGCCCACCACCGAGGTGCCCCCGAAGCGGGAACGCCCGCGGACTGCGTGGACCGCAGATCAGCTCATGGCCGCGAACTTCCCCGAACCGAAATGGGCCGTTCCCGGCATCCTCGCGGAGGGCGTAAGCCTGCTTGCCGGGCCGCCCAAGGTCGGCAAGTCCTGGCTCTCCCTCGGCCTTGGGCTCGCCGTGGCCGCTGGTGGCAAGGCATTCGACTCCGTGCCCGTCCAGGGCGGACCGGTGCTCTACCTCGCATTGGAGGACACCCCGCGCCGTCTCCAGACTCGTATGGGCAAGATCCTCGGCGGACAGCGGGCGCCCGCCGGGCTCACCCTCGTGACCGAGTGCCCGCCCTTCCCCCAGGGCGGCACCGAGGCCATCGCCGGGTGGCTCGATCGCAACCCCGATGCCCGCATGGTCGTCATCGATGTGTTCGCCAAGATGCGCGGCCAAGCCCCGCAAGGGGCCTCCGCCTACGACGCGGACTATGTCTCGGTCGGCTACGCCAAGCGGCTCGCGGACCACTACGGCATCGCCGTCGTCCTGGTCCACCACGTCCGCAAGGCGGGCTCCGAGGACTTCCTGACCGAGGTCTCCGGAACCAACGGAATCGCGGGAGCTGCTGACGCAACTCTCGTACTGAAGCGAGCCCGTGGACAGGCTGACGGCATTCTCCACGTCACCGGCCGCGACGTGGACGAAGCCGAGTACGCGCTTCAGTTCCAAGCTGCCTCCGGCGCCTGGCACTTGCTGGACGGCCCGGTCTCGGACCACACCGTGGGCGACACCCGTGCCGCGATCCTGCGCCACGTGCGCGCCAACCCCGGCGCACGACCAAAGGACATGGCAGCCGACCTGCCACAGGTCGACGCCGACACCATCCGCCGTACTTGCTCCCGCATGGCCGCCGATGGCCAGCTCACCAAGGACGCCAGCGGCCGGTACTACCCGGACATCGAAACCCGGACAGAGGCCGCCTCAAAGCTGTCCGAGCTGTCCGACTGTCCGGTCACCCCATCTGACCAGCACGAACGACCCGGACAGCCCGAATTGGAACTGTCCGGCCTGTCCGGATCTAACTCCGCTCATCAGCAAGGGAGGGGCTGACCATGGCGCGAGACGAGATGCTGACCATTCCTCAGGTCATCGCCGAAATTGGTGTTCCCCGTGCGACCTTCTACCGCTGGCGTCAACTCAGGAAGGGGCCCAAGGCCATCAAGCTCCCGAATGGGGCGGTGCGTATCCGCCGCTCGGAACTGGAGCGCTGGATCGCGGGTCTGGAGGAAGCCGCGTGAAGAAGCATGAGAACACTCAGGTCCCGGGCGCTCGCAACGGTGGGCGCCCGGCCGGGCAGGAAGAGCCCACCCTTTCCACCGCCGTACGGGTGTGGAAGGTCAACAAGGTGAACAGCAAGAGGGCTCCCTACCAGGTGCGTTGGACGGTAGCCGGGAAGGTGAAGGCGGCAAGCTTCGCCACGGTGGCGCTTGCCGAGAGCCGCCGCTCGGAGCTGTGGCAGGCCATGCGTAGAGGTGAGGCGTTCGACGTGGACACCGGGCTTCCAGAGTCCGAACTCCGGGCCGCTGCCGCGAAGAAGAACACCAAGCCCGACCCGTCATGGTGGG
>JAFAUH010000228.1 GCA_019243445.1 Streptomycetaceae bacterium
GCAACGCTATGAGCAGCAGTGTCGAAGTGAGCATGGCGGCGGTCCGGCGTGGCATGCCACGACAGTACGGGACGAGGCCCTGCGATGTGCCGTCGAACCACGCGCCAGGACAAGCCCTGGACGGAAGGCCAGGACCAGGCGGCGTTACACCACGTCGGAGCCGGAGTGGGTATGCGCCCTTGTCATGGCCTCGCGGAACCGCTCGTATCCCGCAAGCGAATCGGTATCGTCCTGCGCGCGGCGGTTACGGCCCGCCCAGCCGGCCCACAAGGTGGCGGCAATCGCACCGATGACGGGAATCAGCAACCACACGAGCGCCGCCATACCGGCCTCCCGACCCACACACTCACCGATGAATGACCTATGAGCAGATTAACCACTCGTTATTTCAACGCTCAGACTGAGTCGCGAGTTACGCAACCTGGCGCAAAGGAAACACCGGAAAGAGTCATCCATAGAAGCCAGACACCCCACGCGGATGCTCCGCGCCCACCCGGCCACGTCTACAGCCCATGGTGCGCGAAGTCTCCAGCGAGGCTTGTCGCCTTCCCGCAGTCCTCGGCTGTAAGCGCCCCGACATCCGCCGCGCCAGCGGCTGATGTCACAACCTCTCCCGGCACGATCTTCCAGTCGTACGCAAGTCGCGCCTTGCCGATAATAGACCCTCCACTATAACCGACTACCCCACTGTATCACCCATAGGAAGCAGTCGCCGACCAACAGTGATCAACAGTGATCAACAAGCCGATCAACAGTTGGCAACCCATTCTTGGGTTCCATCGGCGAATGTCTGGTGCTTCCAGATCGGCACTTCGCGCTTGAGATCGTCGATCAGGCGGCGACAGGCAGCGAACGCCTCCTGTCGGTGCGGGCACGACGCGGCGACAACGACCGCCAGATCACCCACGGCCAGATCACCCACTCGGTGGACGGCGGCAATCGCCCGTACGGGGAAGTCGGCGGCGACCTTCTCCGCCACCTTGCGCAGCTCCGCCTCGGCGGTGGGATGCGCGCTGTAGGACAGACCCGTCACCTCGCAATCCCCGCCGCCGTCGTGGTCACGCACGGTACCGACGAAGAGTGCCGTGCCTCCGGCCGCATCGTCACCGACCGCGGAGAATACTTCGTCCACCAAGAGCGGGGTGTCGCGAATGGCGAGGAGCCGAATCGGGTCCCGGCCGCTGTCTATGCGTGCCATGGGCGTCATGGTGCCCCACGTCCCCGCGGTACGGAAAGCGGCTTCCGTCCCGCACCCTGTCCTGCCCCCTGTCCCGTGCATCCCACGGCCACCTCACCTCTCAGCCGCGTCGCTTGCGCGCCCGCCTGACCAGAGCCGCTGTGCCGACCAACGCTACGGTGGCGCCGGCCGCGCCGAGGGTTGCCGCGTCCTTGCGACCGAGGCGGCGGCCTCCGAGGGTGTGCCGACCCGCGACCTCTTCCAGCAGTTCGGCGAGCACCTCCTCATTGGTCCACTTCGGCCGCCAGCCCGCCTCATGCAGTCGGCTTCCGCTGACCACCCACGGGTGCATCGTGTACTCGAGGTCGCCGACCGGGGACGGGGTCAGGCCGAGGCGGTGCAGCCGGGCGGCCGCGCCGAGCGCCACCGACTGCGGCAGCTCCATCCGCCGGATCCCGGACAACTCCTCGACCTCCTCCTGCTCCAGCCAACCGTCGCAACCGACCGCCATCTCGCCCTCCACCTTGCCGAGCGCCGCGTACTCCAGCGCCGAGACAAGATCCTCGACGTGGCAGAACTGCCAGCACGGGCGGCTGCCGGCCACCACGAGCAGGCGCGGCGACTCGAAGTAGCGGGTGAGCGCGGTATCGGTGCCGCCGACAAGTACGGCGGGCCGTACGACAGTGACGTTGAGGCCCGGATGGGCACGCGGGGCGCGGCGGCCGAGGCGTTCGATCTCCAGCAGGTCACCGACGCAGGTGGCCTCGGCGGTGGCGCGCAACGGGGCGTCCTCGGCGAGCGGCACATCGTTGTCTTCCAGCGCGCCGTAGACCATCGCCGAGGTGACGAGGACGACGCGATGCACCCCGGCCGCAGCGGACGCGGTGAGCACCGTCTGCGTGCCGCGCACATTAAAGGCGGTCCGCGCCCTGGAGTCGGATTCCAGATCCAGATCGAGGGCAAGGTGCACGACTACGTCCGCCGGGCGACCCTCGACGCGCAGCCGGTCCGCGAGGGCCGGGTCGCGTACGTCCAGGACGCGCCATTGCACGCCGGCGACGTCACCGCGCCGTTCGTCAATTGCCACGACCTTCTTGACATCATCGGACGCGGCCAGGCGCTGCGTCAGCAGCAGTCCGACGCCGGACGCGGCGCCCGTGATCGCGACGACCGGCCGCGACGAGGCGGCAGCGCTCCGCTCAGAGCGAACGTGCGGCGATGGGGAACTCACCAGGTGTCTCCCACTGTTGTTGCTAGTACGAGGTACGTGCAGCTGTGGCATCAGCCGCTGGCGCGGCGGGCGCAAGTCCCATCCTGCCTGAGAGGTGTCTAGGCTGGAGGTACAGGCCCGGCGCGTAACGAGTCGCACCCGCGTAACGAGTACTGACGAACGGCAGCTGACGCACACGATGCACGCGAGGCATGAGATGCATGAGATGCATGAGATGCATGAGATGCACGCGAGATCGGAGCGCAATTCCGTGCGCACAGACAGAATCCAATGACACATAGAGCCGAGGAAGCCCGTGAGTGACACCCCCTTTGGATTCGGCGTCCCTCCTGAGGAGCCTGATGACGGGGACGAGGGCAAGAAGAAAGGTCTGCCCGGCGGTGAGTCCGGTGGGGCCGGTGAGCCGGAGAGCTCAGGCTGGCCCAGCAGCCCCTTCGGCTTCGGCGCCGGAAACTTCGGCGCAGGGCCGGGCCAAGGCGGCGACAATCCGTTCGCGGCAATGTTCGGCTCATTGAACCCGGGTGATCTCGGCGCCGCCTTCCAGCAGCTCAGCCAGATGCTTTCATGTGAGAGCGGCGCGGTGAACTGGGAAATGGCGAAGGACATCGCGCGCCAGACTGTCGCCCGGGGAGCACCGGATGGCTCCAAGGACGCAAGCGTCGGGGACAGCGAGCGTACAGCGGTCGAGGAGGCGGTGCGCCTCGCCGATCTGTGGCTGGACGACGCGACGTCGCTGCCCTCAGGCGCGGGGTCCGCGGTCGCCTGGAGCCGCGCCGAATGGATCGAGGCGACGCTGCCCGCATGGCAGGAGCTGGTGGACCCGGTGGCCGAGCGGGTCGGAGCTACGATGAGCGGGGTCCTCCCCAAGGAGATACAGGCCATGGCGGGCCCGCTGCTCGGCATGATGCGCTCCATGGGCGGCGCCATGTTCGGTACGCAGATCGGGCAGGCGCTCGGCGTGCTGGCGGGCGAAGTGGTCGGCTCGACCGATATCGGCCTGCCGCTCGGCCCGGCCGGCAAGGCCGCGCTCCTTCCAGTGAACATCGCGGCGTTCGGGACAGGGCTCGGCGTTGCTGAGAGCGATGTACGGCTGTATCTGGCGCTGCGTGAGGCGGCGCACCAACGGCTGTTCGCGCATGTGCCGTGGCTGCGGACGCATCTGTTCGGCGCGGTCGAGGGGTACGCGCGGGGGATCACGGTGGATACGGCGAAGCTGGAGGACGCGGTCGGGCAACTCGACCCGTCGAATCCGGAGGCCTTGCAGGAAGCGCTGCAGCAGGGCATGTTCCAGCCGGAGGACACCCCTGAGCAGAAAGCGGCGCTGGCCCGTCTCGAGACGGCGCTCGCGCTGGTCGAGGGCTGGGTGGACGCAGTGGTGCACGCAGCGGCGGCCCCGCATCTGCCGTCGGCGAGCGCACTGCGCGAGACCCTGCGCCGGCGCCGGGCGACCGGCGGCCCCGCGGAGCAGACCTTCGCCACGCTGATCGGCTTGGAACTGAGGCCTCGTCGGCTGCGGGATGCCTCACGGCTGTGGGCTTCGCTCACCGACGCCCGCGACATCGAGGGGCGGGACGGGCTCTGGGAACACCCGGACATGCTGCCGACGGCGCAGGATCTCGACGATCCAGACGGTTTCGTGCACCGTGAGCCGACGCTGGAGGAGGAAGGCATCGACTTCGACGCGCTCAACAAGATGCTGGACGAGGCAGCGGGCGAGGACGACAGCAAGGGTGAAGGTAAGGGCGAGGACGAGGGCAGGGGCGACAGCAAGAAGTGAACCCGGACATCTCGCCCACCCCGCACAGTCTGCATGCGGACGCGGTTCGCGTCCTGACGCACTGGAAGTCACTGCATGACGCCCTCGGGCAGGAGCAGTTGCGGCGGGAGTATCTCGACCATCTCGAGGCGCACCCTGAGGGGGTGTGGAAGTCCTGCCGCGCCGGGCACATCACGGCGAGCGCGCTGGTCGTCGACCCGGAGCACGGGCGTGTGCTGCTCACGCTCCACCGCAAGCTGCGGAAGTGGTTGCAGATGGGCGGCCATTGCGAGCCGGAAGACGCCACCTTGGCGCACGCGGCGTTGCGCGAGGCGACGGAGGAGTCCGGGATGGCGGGGATCACGCTGCTCGACGGCGGGCCGGTGAAGCTGGATCGCCATCGTACGCCGTGCGCCTGGCACTTGGACGTGCAGTACGCGGCGGTCGCACCGCCCGGCGCCGTGCCGGCCGTCAGCGACGAGTCGCTTGACTTGCGCTGGTATACGTACGAAGAGGTCGCGTCGGTGGCCGACGATTCGGTGGTGCGGCTCGTCGACCGCACCCGCGCGTTGGTCTGACGCTGGGGCCTGCGGCCCTAGGGCGCGTCGCAGGCCGCAGGCAGATGGGGCAAGCGACCCGCTGTGACTACCCCTCGGCCGGGCCGCATGCCAAGACGATGCATATGAAATGACTAATACCCACATTCTGTGGATAACTTCCGGCTCGTTTCGTGAGAGTTGTGCATCCTGAAAGCCAGGACATCAGCTCAGCGCATCACATGACGCGTATCGAATGAGGGGGAGTCGCTATGCACCCGATGCTCAAGCCCGCCTTGCGGCGCAGTTGGCGGGAGCGCACCAGCCTGCAATTCGGGGTCGATCCGGCGCAGGCGGTGGTGCTGGAGTCCCTGGACGACCCGGCATCGCGTTTCCTGAGCCTGCTCGACGGAACGCGCGGCCTCGGCCTGCTCTACCAGGAGGCCGCAGCGCTCGGTCTCGCACCGGATCGCGCCCAGCGGTTGCTGGGTGAACTCGCACGCGGCGGGGTGCTGGACGACGCGGACAGCACGAGCGGGCTCAGCGACGTCATACGAGAAGGGGCCGGTGTACTCGAACGGCTGCGGCCGGATCTCGACTCGCTATCGCTGGTCCACCCCGAGCCGGGGGCAGCCGCCGCACGGATGGCCGCACGTCGGGCCGTGCGAGTCAAGGTGCGTGGCGCCGGACGAGTGGGAGCCTCGCTCGCCACAGTGCTCTCGGCTGCCGGGCTCGGCCGGGTCGACGTACAGGACAGTGGCAAGGTCGAGCCGTGGGACACAGCCCCGTGCGGCATCCCGGCGCTGCAGACGGGGGAACGCAGGGAGACGGCGGCGCGCGCGGCAGTCCGCCGCGCCTCGCCCGACCCGCGGCCACCGGCCTCCCGCTCCGGCGGCCTTGGGCATGCCGAGCCTGCTTTGGGGCTGATGGTGCTGGCACCGCGCGACGGCCTAGCGGCGTACGCACCTGATCAGCAGGAGGCCGAGCCGCTGCTCTTGGCCGGTATTCCCCACCTGTATGCGGGTGTCATCGAGGGCGTGGGGTTCGTCGGGCCGCTGGTGGTGCCGGGGCGTTCACCATGTGCCGGATGTCTGGAGTTGGGCCGCGCCGACGCCGATCCCGCCTGGCCGCGGATCCTCGCCCAGCTGCGATCCGGCCGTTCTCAAGTGGTCCCGGCCTGCGATGTGGCGCTGGCGACGCTGGTCGCGGGGCTGGCAGGCACGCATGCCCTCGCCTTCCTCGACGGCAGACGACCACCCAGTATCGGCTCGCGTATCGAGTTCTCGCTCACTGGGCTCGGCCTGAGGGCGACGAGGGTCGACGCTCATCCCGAGTGCAGGTGCGGTGCCTCACACTCAGCGGCACACTCGGCGGCACGCGCGACAATGGCCGGGTGACCCCGGACCGGGCAGTTACTGTGCCATCCCGACCGAAAAAGAGGGCGCATGTCGGATCTTCCTCGCAAAGCCATGACCCGTACTGCGAAGCTCGCTGCACTGCCGCTCGGCTTCGCCGGCCGCGCCACCATCGGGCTCGGCAAGCGGATCGGGGGCCGGCCGGCCGACGTGGTGGCCAGTGAGCTGCAGCAGCAGACCGCCGAACAATTGTTCAAGGTGCTGGGCGAGCTCAAAGACTCCCACGCTTGATGCACTTGGACAATCAGCTCAGGTCAGAGGCATCGTCGACCACCACGACGCGGAAGCCGTCGGCCTCGTACTCCCAACGCCCCTCGTCACTCAGCGCACGCCGTATGTCGGTCATCAACAGGTTCGTAACGGGACTCAGGAGGGCTGGCAACAGGCGCCCAGTAGGGCCGAACGCGTACCCCTTGACGATTGCTCCCACAATCACAGAAACCGCGTCCAGCGTTGTTACGTCTGCACTCCCTTTGCCAATGCCCTCAAGGTGCCAAACCATACGAATCATGGGACGAGGGTACGGGCAGCAAAAGAACGCCCCACCCATATGTGTCGGCATGCACACGAGTGGGGCAATAGACCCGCTCCGGCTGTCTCGACCTCGACGCTTACGCCGTTGCGCGATTCGCCGGCGACCCCTGACAGCGAGAATGAGAGCACTGGAAGGGACACGGCGGTACGGGTACGCCGCCGAGTAGCCGGAGGGAGTCTCACCCTCCGGCCCTCACAGAACGGGCCTTCACCCCGAAAAGTGGGCTCTGGCCCGTAATCGGTGGTAACCAAGAGTGACAAGCATCGTTGGCATGGTGTGCGAGATGTTAATGAGCTTGTGAGTGTGGTGTTTTCGGGGTTGTCGGCGCTGGTCATCGAGGGTGTGGCG
>JAFAUH010000393.1 GCA_019243445.1 Streptomycetaceae bacterium
GGGGGGGGGGGGGCCGCGGGCGCTGGGGGGGGGGGCGGGGGGGGGGGGGGGCCGGGCAGTGGACATGCTGTCCTCGCCTGCTGCGTTCCGGGCGTTCGCCGCGCAGAGTGTGGTGGGCGCAAGGCGTGCGGTGGTTGGCGCGGGGAGTGTGGCCTGGCGTGCGGTGGAGGTGTTGCCGGGGGTGGTGTGGTGGGGGCCAGCCGCGGTTTCGGGTCTGTTGGTGAGGGCGCCGGGGGGGATGTGGAGTGTGGGGAAGGTTGTCTCGGAGGCGGTGGGACGTGACTTCGCCTCGACGGTGGCGCGGTATCCGGGGGTGGTGCGGGTAGCCGAGGAGTCGGGGCTGGGTCGGGTTACCGCGTACGGGATGGTGACCGTCACCCGGGTGGCCGGGGCGTTGTTCACGCCGATGACGTTCCATGAGATGGCGCAGTTCGGGTTCCATGGTGCGTGGGAGGTGATGCGGAAGCGGGCGTCGCTTACCGGCGCGGTGCAGGCACTCGGCACGGGCTGGACGAAGTATGGGGCGCGGGCGGCGCAGGCTGGTGTGGAGGTGCCTGAACTGCTGCACGAGCTGGGGGGCTTCCAGCCTGGGCCAGTGCATCAGACGCAGGACACGGCGGAGAAGCTGAGCGAGCGCAGGATCGTCGATGCCGCGACCGGGAACCTGTCGGCCGAGACCGTCGCTATCCGCGGCAGGTACGGTAAGCGCACCGGAGGATACTGGCAGATCGACCATGTGGCAGGTACCGCTGCCAGGGTGGACGCCACCGGCACCCGGTATGCCGGGCGGTTCGACAGGGTCGAGGTGAAGACCTCCCGGACCGGACAGCTCATGCTGACGGCACCGGCGGGTGTCGAGGGCGACGTCGTGCTGTTCGAGCGGGAACTGCTGGGCGACGGCCGGACACTCCATCTCAACGGGGACCGCAGCGGCCGGGGCTACTGGACGGAGTTCGACGCCGCCACCGGCCGCGTACTCCGGCACGGCACCCGCACCTGGAACTACGACCTGCTCACCTACCGCGACACGCTGACCAACTCCTGGCGCCCGTTCTACGGCTATGAGATCCGTCACTACACCAAAGGGCTGGACGGCGGCTTGGTCCGCGCCGAGAAGCGCGACGACGGCAGCTGGACCTGGCAGCGTTTCGACAGCAACGGCGAGAAGGCTCTTTCCGGGACGCGCACCTGGACCTACAGCCGCATCGGCTTCAAAGACACCTACTGTGACCCCGTCACCGGCAAGGACACCACCGCCCAGCACTACGGTGACACCTGGCCGTTGACCACCCCTCACCGCAGCCGCCGCTATCTGGAGCACGTGCTCGTATGCGACGAGCCGACCGGGGTGTGGCGGGCCGATCCGGTGGAGTACACCGCCCAGGGCCCGGCGATGCCAAAGAGCGAGTGGCGCGAACGTCTTGCGGGTGGCGCCACCTTGAAGGTCGTGCGGCTCTCGGACACCAGGCCCCCCGCGTTCTTCTGGAAGGGACGCACCGGCGCCAACCCCTTCGAGGGGTTCTTCGGCAACCTCTTCACGGGCGACTCGCTCTTCCGCCCTCACTGGTGGACGGAGACTGCGGTCAACGGTGGCACGCTGCACGGCGTGCGGTTACTGGCGTCCGGCGGAAGCTGGCGTGACATCGACGAGTACGGGCGGCTGGTGCGCGAGAGCCGCAAACTGGAGACCGGCCGGACGGTCGAGGTGGGCCGCAGCGCGCAGGACCCGGACAAGTGGACCCCGGCACCGGACTTCCACCGCAGCAAGCACCGGCCCTATCCCTACCGGCTGTTCTGGCAGGACAGCGAGGGCGCGAACGCTGCCGGTGAGGCACCGTCCGGCATCCGCTACGTGGAAGGCAAGAACGCGTGGGCGGATGTCTTCACCGATTCCGCGGGCGTCGAACGCATCGCCCGGCGCGGGAACGGAACGCGGGTACGTGAGTATCTCGCCGAATACCCGAGGCAGGATGCGCCCGTGACCGACCCGTCCGGAGTGTGGGTGGAGAAGAACCCCTGGATGCAGATCACCGGCCGCCGCGACCGCTGGGGTGACACCTACATCGAGGCACACGGCAGCCCGGTACGGACTACCTGGACCTGGACCTCCTATCGCCCGGACGGTACCGTCGCAGCCCAGGGCATCCGCAAGCAGAACCGCGGCTCGCTGTTCTCCAGCACCTGGGACGACTCCTACATCGACGTCATCCGCACGCCCGGCACGCCCGGCGGAGCGGACATCCCGGTGCGTGAGCGGAACGCCACCGACCGCGGTGACACCTGGATCAATGCGGTACGGATGCCGGACGGCAACTGGACCTGGCAGCGCGTTACCGCCGATGGAACCGTGCACTCCTGCGGCGTCCGCGTCTACACCGATCCCGCCAAAGGCCACTGGTCGGACACCCTCGACGGTATGGAGGTCCGATTCCGCAGGGGCGGCCGGGTCCGTGAGTTCGCATACACCGTGCCCGATGAGCCGCTCGCGCCACCGGTGCCTGCTCCGGTACCGGAAGAGGCACCGCAGCCCTGCACGGTCACCGGTCTGCTGGCCGGGTCAGCCCAGCGCTTCCGGGCCGCCGCCGGTGTGACCGTCGACCGGGAGGTGTGGAAGGAGTTCGAGGCAGGCAAGGTGTTCCGCGAACGCAAGCAAGTGGACGCCGAGGCCGGCCGGTACCGGGAGATTGCCCACCAGTACCGCCTGTGGCGGGAGTACGTGGGCGACCGTCTGGTGGAACAGCGCACCTTCAACGGGTGGGTATGGCGCACCGATGCCTTTAGCCGGTGGCACAACGCGAACACCGCGAAATTAACGGAGTTCATCAGCTTGCCACCGGTTGGCGGCGAGGTGGGCTTGGACGGCCACCGCAGTTGGCGGCTCATCGGCCGGGAGGTCGGCTATCTGGGACCGGCCAGTGAATTCACGGGCGTCTGGCGAACCCTGCGCGATGTCTGGGCGGTGCCGTGGATGGGCGTCCGGGGCGGGGTGTCGGTGGAGATGCCCATGTGGCTGCGGCAGGTGCGATCCCAACTACTCGGCTTCAGCAGCAGTTTCACTCTGAACTTCGCCGGCACACTTCTGGCCACCGAACTCGAGCACCACCGGGTCACAGCTGGGGATGTGGAGAAGGCTCTCTTCAACGGCACCTTTGCCGGTACCCTCACCACCGGTGTGGACGCCGCCTACGGCACCACACGGCTCGGGAAGATCAAGGTCGGCATGGCCAGTCTCGATGGCGGAGTCAGCCAGAATTTCTCCCGGAAACTGCTGACCGACGACTGGGACACCGACCTCGGGGCACGTCAGTTTCCGGTACGCTGGCGCGCCGCTACCTACGCTTATCTCAACTCCCTTGCTCTGGGCGGAATAACCGGCTTCGTGACCAACGCGGCCGACGCGGCGATCTTCGGAGTGGACGGCCGGCTCCGCACCGGTACCGGCGCCCTGCAAGCCGGTATGTGGGGGACGGCAGCCTCTGTGTTCTCCGGGGCCACTACCGGGCTCACGCAAAACGTCTTGCATGCCCTTGAGGCCGGCCGACTCTTCGCACGCGGCGGATTCTGCGACGTGGTGACGGCCGCGGCTGAGGCTACGCTGGCGTCGTACCTGGCGTACTGGGCAGAGGCCAAGAGCCCGCTACACATTACCTCTGCCAGGCCGTTCCAGAATCCCCCACCGCCCGCACCCGGCGCATCCGCCTGCTGAGCATCGGCGGGCGCTGAGTCGTCCGAACCATCGGCAGCAGTGCCCGGGAACACTTCGGTGGTCCCGGGCACTGTCATTGGTATGAGTGACGAGCGTACGAGTGGCGAGTATCGCGTGGAGCACGACTCCATGGGCGAGGTGCGCGTGCCGGCGCACGCGAAGTGGCGAGCGCAGACGCAGCGCGCGGTGGAGAACTTTCCGGTCTCCGGGCAGCAGATCGAGCGGGCGCACATCGAGGCGCTGGCGCGGATCAAGGCGGCGGCGGCCAGCGTCAACGGCGAACTGGGGGTGGTGGACAAGGATCTCGCAGACGCCATCGCCGAGGCGGCGGCCGAAGTGGCGGAGGGTCGGTGGGATGACCATTTCCCCGTCGATGTCTTCCAAACCGGCTCCGGTACGTCGTCGAACATGAACGCCAACGAGGTGATCGCGACGCTGGCGAGCGAGCGCCTCGGGCGGGAGGTTCACCCGAACGATCACGTCAACGCCGGCCAGTCGTCGAACGATGTCTTTCCGTCCTCGATCCATATCGCCGCGGCCTGCGCGGTGGTGAACGACCTGATCCCGGCGCTGGATCACCTGGCCGCCGCGCTGGAGCGCAAGGCGGAGGACTTCGCGGACGTGGTGAAGTCGGGGCGCACCCACCTCATGGATGCGACGCCGGTGACGCTCGGCCAGGAGTTCGGTGGTTACGCGGCCCAGGTGCGGTACGGGGTCGAGCGGCTGCGGTCCACGCTGCCGCGCCTTATGGAGCTGCCGCTCGGCGGTACGGCGGTGGGCACCGGCATCAACACCCCGCCCGGCTTTGCCGCGGCCGTCGTCGCGGAGCTCGCCCACACCACTGGGCTGCCGCTCACCGAGGCGCGCAACCACTTCGCGGCGCAGGGCGCGATGGACGGCATCGTGGAGAGCTCGGGGCAGTTGCGCACCATCGCCGTCTCGCTGACGAAGATCGCGAACGATCTGCGCTGGATGGGCTCCGGGCCGCGCACCGGTCTCGCCGAGATCAACCTCCCCGATCTGCAGCCGGGCTCATCGATCATGCCGGGCAAGGTGAACCCGGTGATCCCGGAAGCGGTGGCGATGGTGGCGGCCCAGGTGGTCGGCAACGATGCGACAGTGGCGTGGGCCGGTGCGACCGGGAGTTTTGAGCTCAATGTGATGCTCCCGGTGATTGCCAAGAATGTGCTGGAGTCGGTGCGGCTGCTCGCAAGAGTCTCGCGGCTGCTCGCGGACCGTACGGTCGGCGGGATCACGGCCA
Source organism: Streptomycetaceae bacterium (assembly GCA_019243445.1). Classification (GTDB taxonomy): domain Bacteria; phylum Actinomycetota; class Actinomycetes; order Streptomycetales; family Streptomycetaceae; genus Streptantibioticus_B. The sequence continues at coordinate 4,968 of JAFAUH010000393.1, forward strand.
ATGTCGAGCGGTTGCGCGAGTACGCGCAATCCTCGCCATCGGTCGTCACTTCGCTCAACCGGTACATCGGCTACGAGGAGGCGGCCAAGGTCGCCAAACGGGCGCTCACCGAACGCAAGACGATCCGCGAGGTGGTGATCGAGCTCGGCTATGTCGAGCGGGGTCAGCTCACTGAGGAGCAGCTGGATGAAGCGCTGGATGTGTTGCGCATGACACGGCCGGCAGCACTTCCGACGTAACGGCGGATCCGTAGTATCCGGTCATGGCAGCCGATGCATACACGTTTCTCGATGACGGTCATGATGCGGATGACGCAAGCGGGCGCTGGGCGCCCGGCGAGCATGTGCTGTGGCGTTATCACGGCAACGGCGCCCGTTACCGGGACGAGGTGCACATCGCGCGTCCAGTGACGGTGGTGCGGGACGATTCCGACCTGCTCGCGGTGTGGATGGCGCCGGGGACGCTGTGCGTGAAGCCGGTGCTCGCGGACGGGACGGCGGTGCACCGCGAGCCGCTCGCCACCCGCTATCGCAAGCCGCACGCGACGCATGTCGAGCAGTGGTGGGGCACGGGTGTGCTGAAGCTGGCACGGCCCGGTGAGCCATGGTCGGTGTGGCTGTTCTGGAAACCGGGTTGGCACTTCAAAAATTGGTACGTAAATCTGGAGGAACCGCGAAGTCGTTGGTCCAAAGGAGTGGATTCGCAAGACCACTTCCTGGACATTTCAGTAAATCCCGACCGCACCTGGGGCTGGCGCGACGAGGACGAGTTCGCGCAGGCGCAGGCCGACGGGCTGATGGACGCTACACTCGCCGACCGGGTGCGGGAGTCAGGCGTACAGGCGGTGCGGCTCATCGAGGAATGGGGTTCGCCCTTTCGTGACGGCTGGCAGGACTGGCGCCCCGACCCTTCGTGGACGGTGCCCTCGCTGCCGCACGACTGGGACCGGCCGCCGAGGTGAGCTCGCCCGCCGAGACGTCGCCGGAGGAGACATCACCAAACGGGCCACCGGCGCGTGGAATTGAGTAAGCCCCTTGATACGCCCCTCCCCTTCATACGTAAGATCGTCCTCCACACCATCTGCGCCATCACCGACCGATACAACAGATAAAAAGCAAGTTGAGGCCAACACTTGGCATAGCGTCAGGGGGATTCGTGGGCAGCGGCACATACGAGGGCAGTCGCACGCTCAGCCAGTCAGCCGGTCATACGATCGGTCGCGAGGCGGAGGGCTACGGTGGCATCGAGCGGGACCGCACCGGACAAGCCGAGGCATTTGATGCGATAGGAGATGCCTACGACAAGGCCTTTCCACACAAGGAGGCGCAGTTAGCAGCAGGTGAGTGGCTCACCACATCGCTGCCGGCCGGCTCACGCGTCCTCGACCTGGGCTGCGGTACGGGTCTGCCGACCGCACGTCAGCTCGCCGATGCGGGCCTCGATGTCGTCGGCGTCGACTTGTCGGCGAGCATGATCGCACTCGCCCGGCAGCATGTGCCCGAAGCGGTCTTCCACCAGCTCGACATCGCCGATCTGGTGCCGGGTGGGCCGCACGACCCGGGCCGTTTCCATGCCGCCACCGCGTTCTTCTCGCTGCTGATGCTGCCGCGCCGGGAGATTCCCTATGCCCTGCGCATGGTGGGTGAACTACTGCTTCCTGGCGGGTTGTTCGCGCTGTCGATGGTCGAGGCGGACGCGGACGATGTCGCGATTTCATTCCTCGGCAACACAATCCGGGTATCCGGATATCTCCGGGATGATTTGCGCAAGGTGGTGCAAGACCAAGGATTCGAGATCATCGACGAATCGTCGTACCCGTACGCGCCGGCGAGCACAGACGCGCGACCGGAGGAGCAGCTCTTCCTGCGGTGCCGATGGCCCGTATGAACAGACAACAACGCACCGCGCAGACGACAGGCGGCGCACATAACTCAACGGATGGAACCTCATAGCGTGACGGAGCACCGCACCCCACAGCGGGCGGCCGAGGAGATCACAGCGCCGACCGGCGCCGTCGCGCGCCCGCGCACGACAACCCCCGATGCCCTCGGCGATCCCCGCAGCGGCTTCTGCGTGATCGACACCGAGTGCTACCACAGCGCGTGCCACCCCAGCGCGCAGGACGATCACGGCCCACAGCTGCCGGCGCAGTCCTCCGGGGCCGCCGGGTCACCAGGGACCCCGAGCCCCGAAAGCGATACGGCGGTGGCCGGCCGCGCCCGGCCGAGCGTCGATGCACCGCCCGGCGCGCCGATCCCCGCGCCCAGCGCCCACCAGGACGGCGCCGTGCCCGAACCACGCTCCGCACCGCCGCCGGCATGGCAGGCGGAGCGGCCGGCTGAGGCAAGCTCCAAGAGCGATCGGCTCCGCTATGTCGGTGCAGCCACTCGCCGTATCGCACGCGGGCTCGACCTCGACGAGATCGTGCTCGGCTTGTGCCGGTCGGTCGTGCCGACCTTCGCCGATGCCATCCTCGTCTACCTGCGTGACCCCCTGCCGGTGGGCGACGACCGGCCCACGGAGCCGTTCGTACTGCGGCTGCGCCGCACCGACCGGATCGCCCTTGACATGGCGGGAGCCTCCTCGCCCGGCCCGAGCCCCGGTACAGGCCCCGGCGCCCGGCTGCCGCTCGTGCCTGCCTCCGAGGTCAGCGGGGCCGCGGAGACCACCTCGGTGCGCAGCGACGGGAAGCTCGTTGAAGTACTGCGCGGGGTACGGCCGTTGTTCGCCGACACCCCGCAGGTCCACGCGGCGCTAGACGAGCTGGTGGGCACTGCCGTGTCCACCGGCCGCCACACGATCCTCGCACCGCTGCGCGGCAGACGCCGGGTCACCGGCGCGGCCGTACTGCTGCGCCGCACCGACCGGCCGCCGTTCGAGGCCGACGACCTGCTCGTCGCCGCCCAGCTGGCGACCCACACCGCGCTCGGTGTGGACAAAGCCGTGCTTTACGGCCGAGAGGCATATATCGCCGACTCACTGCAGCGCGCGATGCTCCCCGACTCGCTCCCCCAGCCCACGGGCGTACGGCTGGCCAGCCGCTACCTCCCGGCGGCCGAGACCGCCCGGGTCGGCGGCGACTGGTACGACGCCATTCCCCTGCCCGGCAGCCGCGTCGCACTCGTCGTCGGTGACGTCATGGGCCACTCGATGCAGTCGGCGGCGATCATGGGGCAGTTGCGCACCACGGTGCAGACCCTTGCCGGTCTGGACCTGCCGCCGCAGGAGGTGCTGTACCACCTCGACGAGCAGGCCCAACGGCTCGGCACCGACCACATGGCGACCTGTGTCTATGCGGTCTACGACCCGATAGCGCACCGGCTTGTGGTGGCCAACGCCGGGCATCCGCCACCGGTATTACTCCATGAGAACGGCCATGCGGAGGTGCTGCGCGTGCCGTCGGGTGCGCCGATCGGAGTCGGCGGAGTGCCGTTCGATACGGTCGAACTGCCCGCGCCCGCCGGTGCGACGTTGCTCCTCTACACGGACGGCCTCGTCGAATCGCGGACACGGGACGTATGGACGGGGGTCGAGGCGCTGTGCGAGCGGCTGCGCGCGGTGGGCTCGATCGCTTGCCCGCCGCCGCTCGAACCGCTCTGCGACGAGGTGCTCGAGATCCTCGGGCCCGGTGACCGGGACGACGACATCGCGCTGCTCGCGGCCCGCTTTGACGGGATCGCGCCGAGCGATGTCGCGTACTGGTTCCTCGAGCCGCATCCGCAGACGGCGGGCCGCGCCCGGCGGCTGGTACGCCCGGCGCTGCGCCGATGGAATCTCGGCGCGCTCGCCGACAGTGTGGAACTGCTGGTCAGCGAGGTGGTGACCAACGCCATGCGGTATGCGGGGCGGCCGATCACGCTGCGGCTGCTGCGTACCGATGTGCTGCGCTGCGAGGTGGGAGACGACGCTCCGCAACTGCCGCGGATGCGGCATGCGCAGCCTGAGGACGAGAACGGGCGCGGGTTGTTCCTGGTCAACCGGCTTGCACAGCGGTGGGGTGCGACGCGGCTGAGCGCAGGAAAGGTGGTGTGGTTCGAGCTGGCGCTGCCGACGGAGACGTAAGAGATCCCAGGTTATACGCCCCGAACATCCCATAACTCCCATATTGGGTTTAAGCTTCGACTATGTCCAATTTGTTGCTGATATGTCGCAGCGGCTGTTGACTGCAGAAGTGGACCGCCGACCGCGTCGGCCGACGCCGCCGACTTCGGTCGGCTGATGTCACGACCCCAGCGGCCTGAACCCATCCAATGGGAGGACGCCCGATGAGCACCCCCTTCACCACCAACAACGCCGGTATTCCGGTAGAGAGCGACGAGCACTCGCTCACCGTCGGCGCGAACGGTCCGATTCTGCTGCAGGACCACTACCTGATCGAAAAGATGGCCCAGTTCAACCGGGAACGGGTCCCCGAACGGGTGGTGCACGCCAAGGGCGCCGGCGCGTACGGATTCTTCGAAGTCACCAATGATATCAGCCAGTTCACCAGGGCGGATTTGTTCCAGCCGGGCAAGCGCACCGAGATGCTGGCGCGGTTCTCGACCGTAGCCGGTGAGCAGGGCAGCCCCGACACCTGGCGCGATCCGCGTGGCTTCGCCTTGAAGTTCTACACGGAACAGGGCAACTACGATCTTGTCGGCAACAACACGCCGATCTTCTTCGTCCGCGACACGATCAAGTTCCAGGATTTCATCCGGTCGCAGAAGCGCCGTCCCGACAACGGGCTGCGTGACAACGACATGCAGTGGGATTTCTGGACGCTTTCCCCGGAGTCCGCGCACATGGTCACCTGGCTGATGGGCGACCGCGGCATCCCTAAGACATACCGCAATATGAACGGGTATGGCTCCCACACCTATATGTGGGTCAACGGCGCCGGGATGAAGTTCTGGATCAAGTATCACTTCAAGACCGACCAGGGCATCGACTTCCTCACCCAGGAGGAGGGCGACGAGCTCGCCGGTGAAGATCCCGATCTGCACCGCAGGGACCTGTGGCAGGCGATCGAGTCCGGCAACGCCCCGTCATGGACGCTGTACGTGCAAGTCATGCCGTTCGAAAACGCTGCCGACTACCGGTTCAACCCATTCGATCTGACAAAGGTCTGGCCGCACGGCGACTACCCGCTGATCGAGGTCGGCCGGATGACGCTCAACCGCAATCCGGAGGACTTCTTCGTCCATATCGAGCAGGCAGCGTTCGAACCGAGCAACATGGTGCCGGGCATCGGCCCGTCGCCGGACAAGATGCTGTTGGGGCGGCTCTTTTCGTACCCCGACACGCACCGCTACCGGATCGGCCCGAACTACGCGCAGCTGCCGCCGAACCGCCCGCACGTGCCGGTCTACTCCTACGCCAAAGAGGGGCCGATGCGCTACGAGCCCAACCGGGTCAGCGCGGTCTATGCGCCCAATTCCAAGGGCGGTCCGGCCGCCGTACCCGGTACGCTCGGCGAGATCGCCGGCTGGGAGGCTGCAGGCGAGATGGTCCGCGAGGCGTACACGCTGCACCGCGAGGACGACGACTTCGGGCAGCCGGGCACCATGATCCGTCACGTGCTGGACGACGCGGCCCGCACCCGGCTGGTCAACAACGTCTCCGGACACCTGAAGAACGGCGTCACCCAGCCCGTCCTCGAACGAGCGATCCAGTACTGGCGCAACATCGACAAGGAGACAGGCGACCGCATCGCCGCCGCGGTCAACAGCCTGTGAGCCAACACCGGCTGGACCGCCCACCGGACGCAGCCCCGTGGCACGTGACCGCCCTCCGTGCCCGGGGCTGCATGCTCAGCTCATACGGTTCATACGGTGTGCGGGTCATACGGTGTGTGAGCCTCAGCCGGACTGGCCCGGCGGGGTGGGACGGCCCGGCGGGGTGGTGCGGCGGCCTGTCGGCATGGCCGAGGGGGTCGGCGGCAAGGGCGTCGGGCCAGTAGGGGGCGCGGTGGCCGGACCAGTGATGCTCGGCATCGGTGCCGGGCTCCGGGACGGCTTGGTGGACGGTGTGCTCGACGGGCTCAGGCTCGGGCTCGGGCTCGGCTTCAAGCTCGGGCTCGCCGACGGCCGCGCAAGCGGCGGCGCGGAGGGGATGGTCTGCGACTGCACTGCCGCGCCTTGCTTGGTCTGCAGATCGAACTGGAGGGGCGATTCACTGCTGAGCGCCGCCCTGGTGTAGGCGCCCCAGATCTGCGCCGGGAAGCCGCCACCGTTGACACGGCCACCGCCGCCCGCGCCCGAGAGCGAGACCTGGCTGCCGTTCTTCGGATCCTGGCCGAACAGGCCGATGGAAGTGACCAGGTCGGGGGTGTAGCCGGTAAACCACGCCGACTTGTTGTTGTCGGAGGTGCCCGTCTTGCCGGCCACCTGGCTCGCCTGCTGGGCCGCCGTTCCCGTGCCGGAATTGACGACACCGGTGAGCACCGAGGTGACGGTGTCCGCCGCCGAGCGGCTGATCACCTGGGATCCGAGGGGGTGGGGCAGACTGACCGACTCGCCGCCGCGCACCGCCGACTTCACGATCGTGGGGGTGACCTTCTGGCCATGGTCGTCGAGGGTCGCGTAGATCCCGGCCATCGTCATGGGGCTGGCGCCCATCGTGCCGAGCGCGATCGCCGGCCCGTCATTCAGCCCCACGGTGGCGGAGGGCATACCGAGCGCGCATGCGGTCTGCGCGACCTTATCGAGGCCGACGTCAACAGCGAGCTGCGCGAACACCGAGTTGACCGAGTTGTCCATCGCGGTCTGCACGGTGATCCTGCCGTAGGAGCGATTGTCCTCGTTGGGCGGGGCGAACGGGGTGGACGTGCCCTGGACCGGCCGGCCGCTGGTGCCGTCGTAGATCGTGTCGGCGCCGATGGTACGGCCGTCCTGCGTGGTGGAGTTGTTCTGCAGTGCGGAGGCGAGCACGATCGGCTTGAAGGTGGAGGCCACTTGGTAGTCGTCGCGAGTCGCGTTGTCGGTGTAGTGCTGCGGGTAGCCGGCGCCGCCGTAGAGCGCGACGACATCACCGGTCTTGGGGTCGACGGAGACGGCTCCCGGCTGCACGCGCTGGTCAACAGGGCTGGAGGAGGAGAGGTTGTCGGTCAACTGCGTCTTGACCGCTTCCTCCATGGCCCTTTGCTTGGCCGGGTCGATGGTGAGCGTGATCGTCCAGCCACCGGCCGCGAGTTGCGCATCGGTGAGGGCCCCACTGCTGGTCAGCTGCCGGTCGGCAGCGTCAATGAGATAGCCGTTCTGGCCTGTGACGCCACGTACGCCCTTGGGGGTGAGGGGCTGCGGGAAGACAGCGCCCCGGCGTTGCGCCGGGTCGAGCCAGTGCATCCCGACCATGTTGTCCAGGACATAGTTCCAGCGGGCAAGGGCGAACTGCTTGCCCTGGGCGGTGGCCGTCGACACGTCGTACTGACTGGGCGCTTGGACCAGCGCGGCGAGATACGCACCCTGCTCGGGGGTCAACTTGCTGACGTCGACACCGTAGTATGCCTGGGCCGCGGCCTGGATGCCATAGGCGCCGCGACCGAAGTACGAGGTGTTGAGGTAGCCGGCGAGGATCTCGTTCTTGCTCTTCTCCTGATCGACCTTGAGCGAGATGATCAGTTCTTTGACCTTGCGGGTGACCGTCTGATTCTGGTCGAGGTAGTAGTTCTTGACGTACTGCTGCGTGATGGTGGAGCCGCCTTGCAGGCCCTTACCGGTCAGGGTGTCGTACGCGGCACGGGCCATGCCGCGCAGATCGACGCCCCGGTCGGTGTAGAAGGTCTTGTTCTCAGCGGCGACGAAGGCATGCTGAACGGCGACGGGCACCTGGCTGAGCGGCACGCTCTGGCGGTTGACGGCGCCGGAACGGGCGATGACCTTGCCGTCGGCCGTCTTGTAGATGTTGGCCTGGGCAGTCGCCTGAGCATTCGCACTGGGCACAGCGACCATGAAGTAGAGCGCGACGAAGCCGGCCATGCCCAGCAGGATCACTCCGAGGGCGACGCCGAGCAG
>JAFAUH010000023.1 GCA_019243445.1 Streptomycetaceae bacterium
GAGTTCGCAGGAGAGGATGCCCGAGTCGATGTCGCCTGCGAGAACGGCGGCGAGGAAAGCGGTGCCGTTCATGTCGTAGTGCTCCCATACGGAAGCGTCGTCGTTGAGCACCATCACCGTCCATTCCTCGGCGGCCTGGCCCGGGAGGACGAGCCAGTTGAGGGTGTCGGCGTCCTTGGTGCGCGCCCAGACGACGAGTGTGGTCCCCTCTTCCGCGATTTCCTCCGGGGCTTCCTCGTTCATCTCCCAGATGTCTTCGAGCTCTTCGAAGTAGCCGTCGTTCATGGAGATGATGCCGCGACCCGCGGCCGTGTCGTCCGGCCCTCGCAGCCGGACGTGCTCGTCGAACTCGCCGGAACCATAGGTGTCGACGAGTTCTTTGTAGTCCTGCGGCAGTGGACGCCCGAGGCGGCGTTCGGCGTCGCTCCAGTCGGTCGGTGGGGGTGTGACCGCCGGAGGGGCCAGGCGGACCAGCCGTTGCAGGGGCGTTGTCATGGCGTCGGCCTTTCTCTCCGGCTGCGGGGTGTGTCCGGTTCGGGGTTCAGCATGGCACAGCGAAGGCTGCCGCGATCATCGGCAGGTGTTCAGGATAGTGATGGTGTTGATGTCCGGGTTCTTACGCCAGGCCCGCCGTTGCTTGGTGTTTGAACTGTGCGGGCTGAAGGCGAATCCCTGGGGACTGGTCGCGTGGATGGTCAGACCCACCGGCCGCAGGTCCTCTGCGTTCCGGTAGATGGGTGTGACCGTGTACGTCACGATATGACCCTTCTTACCGACAGCCTCCCTGACCTGGTTCTCGTAGTGCCGCATGATGGGCGAGTTCGAGAATTCGTGGAGTGCGACGAAGTTCTCGGGGATGGTGTTGGAACCGCCCAGTTGCGCGGCGAGCAGGTGGCCGCGCTCCAAGTCGTGGTTGGCGTCCCAGCCGGACAGCGAGTTCTTGTTGATCTTTGGGCCGGTGTTCTGCCCGAGCATGTCCTTGTGGATCTCCGCGGTCACCGCGCCCGGTCGATTGTGCTCGTCGAGTGGGCTGTAGGTCACCCGGCCGCCCCACGAGGTGTCGATCGGCTCGCCTTCCTTCCAGCCGGGGAGGTCCTTGTACTTCGAGTCCAGGCCCAGCGGGTCGATCCATGCGAACGGGTTCGCCACGTACGCCTGCGCGTTGGGCGCCGGGTCGAGGCCGAGCGGGTCGGGGGTGACGTAGCGCGCGGTCTGCGGGTCGTAGTGGCGGAAGTAGTTGAAGTTCCAGCCGGTCTCGGGGTCGGCGTACTGGCCCGGGAAGCGCAGCGGGCAGTCGACCGTGAAGCCAGCCGGATCGGTGGCGGGAACGCCCCACAGCGTGGTGCGCTGCTGCCAGGCCACCTCACCGTCCGCAGTGATCAGTTCGGTGGGTGTGCCGACTGGGTCGGTGACGATGGCGTGGAAACGCGCAAGGGTGTCGTCCTGACCGGGCTCGTGGTCGAGTTGGGCCAGCGGCCGGTAGGTGCCCGGGGCGTACTCCCAGGTGGTGATGTGCCCGCCGGTTTCGGTTCGCTCGGCCAGCTGTGCGCCGGACCAGGTGAACCGTATCTCCTCCTCGATGGTTCCGTCGTCGTCGAGTCGCTGCTTGGCGATGCGGCGTCCGGCGGGGTCGTACAGGTATGTCCACCGGGTGCCGTCCGGGGTCACGGTGGCGGTCAGCTGGTCGTGGGCGTTCCAGGCGAAGGTGCGCACCTGCCGCTGTCCGTTGAGCAGCCGCCGGGTGGTGCGGACGGTGCGGCCCTGCGCGTCGTACTCGTACCAGGTGTGCCCGGCTCGGCGCAGCCGTCCTCCAGTGAACTCCCGCTCGGCGTCCTCGGGCCGTGCGAGCGGCGTGGCGGCATGGGTGAGGTTGCCCAGAGAGTCGTACGCGTAGGTCTCGCTCCAGCCGCGGGCCTGGACGGCGGTCACCCGGCCGGTGCGGTCCACGGTCAGGTTGCAGGTGCCGGTGGTGAGGTCGCGGATCTCGGTGAGGAAGTCGTCGGCTCGGTAGCCGTACTCCCGCCGTTGCACGGGAAGGCCTGGGCCGGCCGGGCCGTGCAGGACGCTCTGGCCGGTCAGGCGGCCGGTGCTGTCCCAGCTTTGCTGGAGTACGAGGTCGCCGATCGTCCTGGATATCTCCCGGCCCAGTTCGTCGTGGCCGAATTCGGTGCGGTGCCCGCCGATACCCAGGGCTTGCGGGCGGCTCGCCGCGTCGTACGTCCAGGTGGAGACGATGCCGGTGGGCGTGCGCCGTTCGGTGGGGCGGCCGAGCAGGTCGTAGGTCCACGAGGTGCGGTGCCCGTTGACGGTCTCGGCGAGTATCCGGCCGAGCAGGTCGTGCTCGCGGACGATCTCGGCGTGCCCGTTGTACGAGCGCTCCAGGTTCCCTGCCGCGTCGTAGCTGTAGACGGTCGCATCGTCGGCATCGCGGTACTCGATGAGGCGCCCGAGCACGTCGTGGGTGAAGGTGACGGTCTCGCCTGCGCCGTTGGTGCGCGAGGTGAGCTGCCCGGCCGCATCGTAGGTGTAACTGAGCGTACGTCCGCCGAAGTCCGTCTCGCGGACCAGTCGACCCATCGGGTCGTACTCGTAACTCCAGCTGTGCCCGAGCGGGTTGGTCACCGCAGTGAGCCGCTGCTCCGCGTCGTGCGTGAAGGTGTACGTGACGCCCTCGGTGTCGGTGCTGCCGGAGGTGAGGCCGAAGTGGCCGCTTGCCTGAGAAGAGATGCGGCCCGTGGCGTCGGTGTGAGTGAGGGCGTTGCCCTCGGGGTCATAGGTCCATTCCTCCCGTCGGCCATCGGAGCGCTCGCACCACAACACCTGGCCCTCGACGGTAAATCCGAACCGAACCGTCCCGCCGAGTGCGTCGGTGCTCTGTGTGATGCGACCGAACGCGTCGCGCCGCGCGGTGGTGACCCGCCCCAACACGTCGGTCACCGCGATCGGCAGACCCGCGGCGTTGTGGACAAGCTCCTGGCGGGCGCCGAGCGGGTCGGTCACCGAGACCAGGTCGCCCCTCTCGTTGTAGGCGTACTCGGTCCTGGCGCCCATCGGGTCGGTCGACGCCACGAGATTGCCGCGCTCGTCGTACTCGCTGCGCCAGGTGCGGCCCGCGGGATCGGTCATCTCCACCGGCAGCCCGCCCCGGTTGTAGGTGATGGCCGCGCTGCTGCCGTCGGGGTAGCCGATGACGGTGAGATTGTCCGCCTCGTCGTAGGTGAAGCGGCTGGTGCGGCCGATCGGATCGGTGACAGCGGTGCGCAGTCGGCCGTCGGCATCCCATTCCTGGACGGTCACCGCGCCGGTCGCGTCTGTCGTACGGACCAGCCGGTAGGCCTCGTTGAACTGGTAGGTGAAGCTGTTGCCCAGCGCGTCGGTGAAGGTGGTGGTGCGGGTCTCGTCGTCGTAGGCGAAGGTGTTGGACAAGATGCCGTCACTGCCTGTAGTGCGTACCACCCGACCGGCGCCGTCATACTCGTAGGCGTACGCGGTGCCGTTGCGGTCGGTCCAACCGGTAATGCGGTGCTGGTCGTCGTAGCGAAAAAGCGCGGGCAGTCCGGAGGAGCTGAAGACCTCGACGAGATCGCCGCGATCGTCATAACCGTAGCGAGCCAGCACGGTCTGCGTGCCGGGACCATCGGTGTCCAGCAGCCGCAGCGCGGTGATGCGCGGAAGCTCCGGGTGCCGGTCGACAGCGATGCGGTAGCCGCCATGGTGAGTGATCAAGGCAGGTGTGCCATCGTCGGCCCAGGTGATCTCGATACGGCGGCCGTTGCGGTCCTCCATCGCGGTCAGCCGCAGCGTGACAGCACCCTCCAGGCCCGCTGCCGCGCCGGAGCCGTGGAACTCCAGCATCCGCCCCGAGAAGGGGTCGTGGACCTGCATGGGAGCCCCTGGGATCCCGTTCCACGTCAGCCTGAACTGCGGCCCGTTGTACGGGAGGACCGCCGCATCGGGTCGGGGCGGCGGGAATTCCAGGCGCATGCCGTCCGCCGCGGCGAACACCACACCTTGGTTGTCCAATTGAAGGCGCTGGTCCAGTGTGGAAGCCCACGTGGGACCGAACCAGACGCCGTGCCGGTACGAGGAAAGGTGGGTGCGCTCCAGTACGAGGGGGAGCGCGCCGGGCAGATGGACATCAGTGGTCGACAAGAGCATGTCACCGGTGGCGGTGTCGACCGGATCACTCAGGCAGTGCTTATGCTGACCGGGGATGGACGCGCTCCCATCGAGGTCGGACCGCAAATCAGCGTTCTGTGCGCTCCGCTCGACGTCGGCGACCGCCCCCTCCGCATCGTGTCCGGCGTAGGCCGCCGCGCTCGCGCTGACCACACCGGCACCGGCCGCGGCGTCTTCCCCGAGGTGGTCTCCACCGCTGGTGTGCGGGGTGTGCTCGGCATCGGCAGCGAGTTTGGCGTCGGCCTTCTCGATCGCTTCGGCCGCCTTCGTGAGGCAATGCCGGTGAGTTAGCGGATCCTTGCTGGTCAGGAGCTCGATGGTGGTTGGTTTGGGGTGATTTCACCCTTGGTGACGCTGGGTAGTTCATAACGTTCTGATGATGACTCAGGCGAGTGCTGGACACAGGAACGGAGCCCCCGATAGGACAGAAGATCGACCAAGATCCGACTGTCTGATGGGAGCTCCGTTGGGTGCTCAGTCTGCCACCAT
>JAFAUH010000104.1 GCA_019243445.1 Streptomycetaceae bacterium
CGAGGGTGCGTTGCGGGAGGTGGCGGCAGCGGCCGGGGTGCCGGTGATCGCGCACTCCTGCGCGCCCGCAGTGCCGTTCGGACTGCTGCGGCGGGCCGGAATGGTGGGCATTTCGTTCGACGCCCTGCTGCTCACGGAGGGTGAGTACGACGCGATCGGGGAGGCTGTGGAAGCGGGCACGGTGCTCTTCTCCGGGGTTGTGCCCGCTGTGGACGCCGCTTCCAGCGTCGCACCGGCGGGATTGTCAGAGCCTGCCGGTAGCGTCAGTGGTGTCAGGTCGCTTTGGCGCAGGCTGGGGCTGCCGCCGGGGGCTCTTGGGGAGTCCGTGGTGGTCACCCCGGTGTGCGGTCTTGCGGGCGCGTCGCCGGCATACGCCCGGCGTGCCCTCGCACATTGCGTCAAGGCGGCCCGGACGCTCGTCGACAACCCTGAGTGACGGCGAGTGAGGGCTCGAGCAGTGAGGGCTCGAGTGACGGCACCGTACGCAATCGTACGGAGGAAGGACTGACGTGGAGATCCCTGCCGAGGTACGCGAGCGGCATGCTCAGCTGGCTGAGCAGGTCGAGGAGCACCGCTTCCGCTACTACGTCAAAGACGCGCCGGTCATCAGTGACGCCGAGTTCGACAAGTTGTTGCGGCAGTTGGAGGAGCTCGAGGATGAATATCCGCAGCTGCGCACCCCCGACTCGCCGACCCAGAAGGTCGCCGGCTCTTACGAGACGGGATTCGCCGAGGTTGCCCACCGCGAGCGGATGCTCTCACTCGACAACGCCTTCGACGAAGCAGAGCTCGATGCCTGGGCCGAGCGGATCAAGGCCGATCTCGACGGGCTCACGTACCACTTTCTGTGCGAGCTGAAGGTCGACGGTCTCGCGGTCAACCTCACTTATGAGGAAGGCCGGTTGACCAGGGCTGCCACTCGCGGTGACGGCCGTACGGGCGAGGACATCACGCCGAACATCCGTACCATCGCCGAGATCCCCGACCGCCTGATGGGAAGTCACATTCCGGCGCTGGTCGAGGTCCGCGGCGAGGTCTACTTTCCGATGGCCGAGTTCGAGGCGCTCAATGCGCGGCTCGTCGAGTCCGGTGACAAGCCGTTCGCCAATCCTCGTAATGCGGCGGCGGGTTCGCTCCGCCAGAAGGATCCGCGGATCACCGCGTCCAGGCCGCTGCACATGGTGGTGCACGGCGTCGGCGCACGCGAAGGCTTCACTGTCGACTCCCAGTCGCATGCCTACGAGCGGCTCCACGAATGGGGGTTGCCGACGGCCGCGCACTTCAAGGTCGTCGACTCCCTCCAGGGCGTGCGGGAGTTCATCGCGCACTACGGCGAGAATCGGCACTCCGTCGAGCACGAGATCGACGGAGTGGTCGTCAAAATCGATGAGATCCCGCTCCAGGGGCGGCTGGGCTCGACTTCACGCGCTCCGCGCTGGGCGATCGCCTGGAAGTACCCGCCCGAGGAGGTCAACACCAAGCTCGTCGACATCCGTGTCGGTGTGGGCCGCACGGGACGGGTGACGCCGTATGCCGTTGTCGAGCCGGTCACAGTGGCCGGCTCCGAGGTCGAATTCGCCACACTGCACAATCAGGACGTGGTCAAGGCCAAAGGTGTCCTGATCGGCGACACCGTCGTGTTGCGCAAGGCCGGTGACGTCATCCCGGAGATCCTCGGGCCGGTGGCCGATCTACGGGACGGCAGCGAGCGAGAGTTCGTGATGCCGTCACAATGTCCCGACTGCGGCACCCCGTTGCAGCCGATGAAGGAGGGCGACGTCGACTTGCGCTGCCCCAACGCCCGTTACTGCCCGGCCCAGTTGCGTGAACGGATCTACTACCTCGCAGGCCGCAAATGCCTCGATATTGAGAATTTCGGATATGTGGCAGCGACTGCGCTCACCCAGCCGCTCGAACCTGCCGAGCCGCCGCTGCGTGACGAAGGAGATCTGTTCGACCTGACCATCGAAGAGCTGCTGCCCATCCGCAGCCATGTCCTCGACCCCGACAGTGGCTTGCCGAAGCACGACCCCAAGACCGGCGAGGAGAAGGTCGTCACCTTCTTCGCCAACCAGAAAGGCGAGCCGAAGAAGAACACCCTTGCGATGCTCGACAACATCGCTGCCGCCAAGGAACGTCCGCTCACACGTATCCTCACCGGCCTGTCCATCCGTCATGTCGGCCCAGTGGCGGCCGAAGCACTGGCGCGTGAATTCCGCGACTTGGACCGGATCGCGGAGGCAGCGGAGGAGGAGTTGGCCGCTGTCGAGGGCGTGGGCCCGACCATCGCCGCCTCGCTCAAACAGTGGTTCGCCGACGACTGGCACCGGGGGATCATCGAGAAGTGGCGTGCCGCCGGTGTGCGATTCACCGAGGAGGGCTCCGCCGAAGGACCGAGGCCGTTGGAGGGTATGACGGTCGTCATCACCGGTACGCTGCAAAATTACACACGGGATGGCGCGAAAGAGGCGCTGGCCGGGCGTGGCGCGAAGGTCACCGGATCGGTCTCCAAGAAGACCGGATTCGTCGTGGTGGGGGACAACCCCGGCTCCAAGTACGACAAGGCAGTCCAGCTCAAGGTGCCGATTCTCAACGAGTCAGGCTTCGAAGTGCTGCTCGAGCGAGGTGCACGGGCCGCTCAGGAGGTCACCGTGAACTCGTCGGAATAATTCAGAAGTTAGCCCGTTCGGTGTATACCAGACGGATGTGCAGTGCAGGGTTCCATTCGGGCAACCCCTGTGGATCGCTGCCCGCAACAGGCATTTGCGGCCTACTGTTGTTGAGGTGCGCTCCTGCCGGGCATCAATCTTGCAGCCGGGCGTGGCCATCCGCGGGCGCAGCACCCCTGGCTGTGAGAGGGACGGGCATGAAACCGACGGAGAACGCCGGAACCGCGCAGCGTCAGCGGCCCTCCGCCGTACCGCTGGCGCCTTCGGCAGCGCTGTGCAGAGCAGTTGTGGCTGCGGCAGGGCTGGCATTGGCTGGAGGCGTCACGCAGTTGCTGCTCCACGGCCGCGCGCTCTTCCCCGACGGGGCCGCCGGGTGGGCGTTCGCCGTGCTGACCGGCCTCGTTGTGGGCCACCTCGTCGCGCTCGGCCACGACCGATGGTGGGGCGGCACGGGATCGGGCGCGGCGCTGACGCTCGCAGTGCTGCTGCTCTACGGCTATGTGCCGGGCGCCCTGGTCAGCCTGGCGGTCGTGGTCCTCGTCGCGGCAGCACGACGGCACCGGTGGCGGCAGGCGCTGCTGCACGGCGCCGTGGACATACTCAGCATAGGTGTGGCTGCCCTCGCCCTGGCGGTGAGCGGCGGCCACCCCTCGGTCGAACACCCCTGGACGCCTGACAAATGGGGGATTGCCACCATACCGGCCGTCATTGCCGCCGCCTTGTGCTACCTCGGGGCAACCCGCGCCCTGTTGTGGTACTCGGTGGCCTCGCGCGGCGGTGGCGGGCTGCGCAGCGTGGCCCGTATCGCGCTCGTACGGCAGGCGTTCGTCGGTGTCGCGCTGCTCGGTATCTCTCCGCTCATGGCCGTCGTCGCCGCTCATCTACCGATGCTGCTCCCGCTGTTCGCGATACCGCTGTTCGCTCTCGACTCCACGCTGTGGATGGCTCGTGCCCGTGCCGAGGAGCAGTTGCGCGATCCGCTCACCGGCCTGCCCAACCGCCAGTGGCTGCTGGAACGTACCTGGTCCGCGCTTGATCAAGCCGAACGGCTCGGCGAACGCGCCGGGCTGGTCCTCATCGACCTCGATCGCTTCCGCTCCGTCAACGACACCCTGGGCCATCTCGCCGGCGACCGGCTGCTGCTGCAGATCGCCGAACGGCTGCGACTCGCGCTGCCGTGCGGCGCGGAAGTCGCCCGGCTCGGCGGTGACGAGTTCGCGGTGCTGCTGCCCGGCTGCGACTCTCCGACCCGCGCTCAGCGGGTGGCCCGCACTCTGGTGGCTGCGCTCGGTTCGCCGCTCAACCTCGATGGCCTCACGCTGGTACTGGAGGCCAGCGCGGGCGTCGCGGTCTTCCCGGACCACGCCGTTGACACCGAGGGGCTGCTGCGCCGCGCGGACGTGGCGATGTACGAGGCGAAGCGGGACCGCAGCGGTGTCGAGGTGTACGAGGCGACGCGGGACGGAAACACGCCAGACCGGCTGGGCCTGTTGGGCGACCTGCGGCGCGCGCTGGACTCCGGAGACGTCACGCTGCACTATCAGCCCAAGGTGCGCTTCGACGGCAAGGTGACAGGGCTCGAAGCGCTGGTGCGCTGGGTGCACCCGGAGCGCGGCCGGGTCAACCCCGAGGAGTTCATCGCCATCGCCGAGACCTCCGGGCTGATGCCGCAGCTGACGGAGTACGTACTGGACACCGCGCTCGCCCAGGTCGCGCGATGGCGGAAGATGGGCATCGAGGTGCCTGTCGCCGTCAACGTCTCGCCGCGCGATGTGCACACTCCCGGCTTTGCGGGCGCGGTCGCCGCCCGCCTCGCACGGCACGGCGTACCGCCGGGCGCGCTACAACTGGAGATCACCGAGCACGTACTGCTCGAGGACCCGCAGCGCGCCGCGGACACGCTGGCAGGGCTGACCGGGCACGGAGTGCGGATGTCGCTGGACGACTTCGGCACGGGCTACTCCTCCCTCGTCCACCTGCGCCGCCTTCCGGTGAGCGAGCTGAAGATCGACCGCTCTTTCGTGGCGAGGCTGGTCGTCGACACCGAGGACGCCGAGATCGTCCGCTGCACGGTTGACCTCGCACATTCGCTCGGCCTGCTCGTGGTGGCCGAGGGCGTCGAGGACGACGAGACGTGGGAACGCCTGCGGGACATGGGATGTGACGCCATACAGGGCTGGCTGGTGGCAGCGGCGATGCCGCCTGAGGAGATGACGGCGTGGCTGCGCATCCGCGCGAAGAGCGGCTGGCACCGCGCAACCGCTGCGGAAGCTGCGGAGACGGCGAAGACCACGAAGACCCGCTGAGCGGCCCTCGGGCCAGATCGTCACATGACGCGAGACCCCGCCAGAGCGGTGCTTTCATGGTCGGGTGCGCGCAGCCATAGGATTGGGCGCGGAACCTACACACTTACCCTGAGGATCGCTGCATGCCTGGCATCACGCGCGAGGAGGTCGCCCACCTCGGCCGGCTGTCGCGTCTTGAGCTGAAAGACGAAGAGCTTGATCACTTCGCCGGACAGCTCGACGAGATCATCGGCGCGGTAGCGCGCGTCTCTGAGGTGGCAGGCGAGGACGTCCCGCCGACCTCGCACCCGCTGCCGCTCACCAACGTCATGCGTCCCGACGTCGTCCAGCCGTCGCTGACCCCGCAGCAGGCCCTGTCCGGCGCCCCCGCACAGGAGCAGCGGCGCTTCAAGGTGCCGCAGATCCTGGGGGAGGAGTGACCATGAACGACAAGGCAGGGGTCGACGAGGCAGGGGCCATGGCAGACCTGACACGGCTTACCGCCGCCGAGACCGCGGTGGCCATCGCATCGGGCGAGGCATCCGCGGTGGAGGTGGCCAAAGCCCATCTTGACCGTATCGCCGCCGTCGACGAGAAGGTGCACGCCTTTCTGCACATCGACACCGAGGGTGCGCTGAGGGCCGCTGAAGCGGTCGACGCCAAGCGGGCCCAGGGTGAAAAGCTCGGTCCGCTCGCCGGAGTCCCGCTCGCGCTCAAGGACATCTTCACCACTGAGGGCGTGCCGACCACCGTCGGTTCCAAGATCCTCGAAGGCTGGATCCCGCCCTACGACGCGACGCTCACCAAACGGCTCAAGCAGGCCGACGTCGTCATCCTCGGCAAGACCAACATGGACGAGTTCGCCATGGGGTCTTCGACCGAAAACAGCGCATACGGGCCGACCGGCAACCCGTGGGACCTCACCCGCATCCCCGGCGGCTCCGGCGGCGGCTCCGCCGCGGCGCTCGCCTCCTTCCAGGCGCCGCTGGCGATCGGCACGGACACCGGCGGATCGATCCGCCAGCCCGCGGCTGTCACCGGCACGGTCGGCGTGAAGCCGACCTACGGCGGCGTCTCCCGCTACGGGATGGTGGCCTTCTCGTCCTCCCTGGACCAGGGCGGGCCGTGCGCCCGTACCGTGCTGGACGCGGCGCTGCTGCACGAGGTCATCGCAGGGCACGACCCGATGGACTCGACTTCCATCGATGCGCCCGTCCCGCCGGTCGTGGAGGCGGCCCGCGAGGGTCGCAAGGGTGATGTGCGCGGTATGCGCATCGGCGTCGTCAAGGAGTTCGCCGGCGAGGGCTACCAGGCCGGTGTCATGCAGCGCTTCACCGAGTCGGTCGAGCTGCTGCGCGAGCTCGGCGCGGAGATCGTCGAAGTCTCCTGCCCGGCCTTCGACTACGCGCTCGCCGCGTACTACTTGATCGCGCCCTCCGAGTGCTCCTCGAATCTGGCGCGCTTCGACGGCTTGCGCTACGGCCTGCGAGTCGGTGACGACGGCACGAAGTCCGCCGAGGACGTCACCTCGCTGACTCGCGAGGCGGGCTTCGGCCCCGAGGTCAAGCGCCGCATCATGCTCGGCACGTATGCACTCAGCTCCGGCTACTACGACGCGTACTACGGCTCGGCACAGAAGGTCCGCACGCTGATCACCCGCGACTTCCAGCGTGCCTTCGGTGATGTGGACGTACTCATCTCGCCGACCACCCCGACCACCGCGTTCCCCATCGGGGAGCGGGCGGACGACCCGATGGCGATGTACCTCGCCGATCTGTGCACCATCCCGGCCAACCTTGCGGGCAACGCGGCGATGTCACTGCCGTGCGGCCTCGCGCCCGAGGACGGGCTCCCGGTTGGACTGCAGATCATCGCCCCGGCGATGGCCGACGACCGTCTGTACCGGGTGGGTGCCGCGGTCGAGGCCGGCTTCGTGGAACGCTGGGGGCACCCGCTGCTCGAGGAGGCTCCAGCGCTATGAGTAGGACCTTGCAGAAGGCAAAGGGCTTCAAGAAGTCCAAGCCTGGCACCTATCTGTCCATCGGCACCACGCTGTCCAGCTCGGTGGGCGTGATCAAGCAGGCGCGTACCGCGCGTAGGGATCAGGACACGCTCAAGCTGATCGACGCGATCGTGAGCGGCGTGGCGATCGTCACCGGTGTAGCCCTGCTCGTACGTGAGCTGCGCCGGATGGACATCGGCGATGTTCTTGCCGACTGACGCGGGCTGAGAGGGAAAGTTTTCCGTGACTGTCACTGAGGAACTGGTGTCGTACGAGGACGCGCTGGCGGCCTACGACCCCGTCATGGGCCTTGAGGTCCACGTCGAGCTCGGCACCAAGACCAAGATGTTCTGCGGTTGTTCGACCAGGCTCGGCGCCGAGCCGAACAGCCAGACCTGCCCGACCTGCCTCGGCCTGCCGGGCTCGCTGCCGGTGGTCAATGCGACCGGCGTGGAGTCCGCCATCAAGATCGGGCTCGCACTCAACTGCGAGATCGCCGAATGGTGCCGCTTTGCCCGGAAGAACTACTTTTATCCGGACATGCCGAAAAACTTCCAGACCTCGCAGTATGACGAGCCGATCGCCTTCAACGGCTATCTGGACGTCGCTCTGGAAGACGGTGAGACCTTCCGCGTCCACATCGAGCGCGCCCACATGGAGGAGGACACCGGCAAGTCCACCCACATCGGTGGCGCCACCGGCCGGATCCATGGCGCTGTGCACTCCCTGCTCGACTACAACCGGGCCGGCATTCCACTGATCGAAATCGTCACCAAGCCCATTGTCGGAGCAGGGTCGCGGGCTCCCGAAGTCGCCAAGGCCTACGTCACCGAGCTGCGTGAGCTCATCCGGGCGCTCGGGGTTTCCGAGGCCCGCATGGAGATGGGCCAGATGCGCTGCGACGTCAACCTGTCGCTGCGACCGAACGGCTCCGAGACCTTCGGTACCCGCTCGGAGACGAAGAACGTCAATTCGCTACGCTCCGTGGAGCGCGCGGTACGCTTCGAGATCCAGCGGCACGCCGCACTGCTCGCCTCCGGCGGCTCGGTGGTGCAAGAGACCCGGCACTTCCACGAGGACACCGGCTCGACCACCTCCGGCCGGATCAAGGAGGAAGCCGAGGACTACCGCTACTTCCCCGAGCCCGACCTGGTACCCGTGGCTCCTTCGCGTGAATGGGTCGAAGAGCTGTGCTCAAGGCTGCCGGAGCTGCCGCGGGTGCGCCGGGAGCGGCTGAAGGCCGAGTGGGACATCTCCGACCACGAGATGCAGTCGGTGCTCAACGCCGGCGCGATCGATCCCATCGTCGCGACGATCGACGCGGGTGCGCCGGCCGACCAGGCACGTAAGTGGTGGATGGGTGAGCTGGCCCGCCGCGCCAACGAGGACGGAGTGGAGCTGACGGCGCTGCCGATCACGCCGGTGCAGGTCGCGCGGGTCTGCGCGCTGGTCGTCGAGGGCTCGCTCAATGACAAGCTGGCTCGACAAGTGATCGAGGGCGTGCTCGTGGGCGAGGGCGACCCGGATCAGGTCGTGGACAAGCGCGGTCTTGCGGTCGTCTCGGACGAGGGTGCGCTGGGCACAGCTGTCGACGAGGCGATCGCCGGGAACCAGGCCGTCGCCGAGAAGATCCGCAGCGGCAAGGTCGCCGCGGCAGGCGCGCTGGTCGGCGCGGTGATGAAGGCCACTGGCGGCAAGGCGGATGCCGCCCGGGTCCGTGAGCTGATCTTGGAGAAGCTCGGCGTCCAGAGCTGATACCTGTGACAACAGACGCACCGGCGGTCCTCTCCCGGATCCGGGGGAGGACCGCCGGTGCGCTGCGCGATGGCGTCGGAGTTCGGCAGGGTGCGGGCCCGCAGGTCGTAAGGGCCCGCCGGAAAATAAGTTGTGCGTTGGATCTCTTGACACCACAGCTCAGACACGGTGTTCGCATACAACTTATTTCGAGGCGGTCCCTAATAGGGCTTCGTTAGGTACCCCAACTGTCGTTTAACGGGTAGTGTGTGATCTTGTATCGGGTGTGACACCTGAGGAGATGGACGAAGTCCGTCCGCGCTTGGAGGCGTTCGCAGCCGAGATGCTCGGCTCGCTCGCGCGGCGGG
>JAFAUH010000172.1 GCA_019243445.1 Streptomycetaceae bacterium
GCATGAGGAACGGGTCAAGGGGCTCACGGGACGCGCCGATGCACTCGACCGCAGCGCCCGCATCGAGCGTGAGGCGCGCGCCCGCGCTGCACAGCGCAAGGCACGCCTGGAGTACGAGGCACAGGTCGCCACCGCCGTGCTCTGTGGCGCCCGTGGGCTGCTCGACTACGTCACGGTGTCCTTGGCCCGAGCCGAGCAGGAGCGGGCAGCTGCCGAACAGGCCAAGGCCGCGTGCGAGTCCGCACTCGTCGCCCAGCGCGAATCGGCCCGTGCGCTGGGGTCCGAGCTGGACGCACTCACCGATTCCGTCCACCGCGGCGAAGTGCTCGGTGCCGAGAAGCGGATGCGGATCGAACAGATCGAGACCAAGGCGCTGGAAGAGCACGGGATCGAACCGGCCGGCCTCGTCGCCGAGTACGGCCCCGACCAGCTCGTACCGCCGCCTGCGCCCGAGGGTGAGGAGTCGGCGCAGGTCGCGGAGCCCCGGCCGTACGTCCGCGCCGAGCAGGAGAAGCGTTTGCGCGCCGCGCAGAAGGCATACCAGCAGCTCGGCAAGGTCAACCCGTTGGCACTTGAGGAGTTCGCGGCGCTCGAGGAGCGCCATAAGTTCCTCAGCGAGCAGCTCGAGGATGTGCGCAAGACCCGCGCCGATCTCCTGCAAGTGGTCAAAGAGGTCGATGAGCGAGTCGAACGGGTCTTCACTTCCGCGTATCAGGACACCGCCCGCGAGTTCGAGGGCGTCTTCTCACGGCTGTTCCCGGGAGGCGAGGGACGCCTCGTCCTCACCGACCCCGACAACATGCTCGCCACCGGCATCGACGTCGAGGCACGCCCGCCCGGCAAGAAAGTCAAGCGACTGTCCCTGCTCTCCGGCGGTGAGCGGTCACTGACCGCGGTGGCCCTGCTGGTGTCGATCTTCAAGGCGCGTCCGAGCCCCTTCTACGTCATGGACGAGGTCGAGGCAGCCCTCGACGACACCAACCTGCAGCGGTTGATCGGCATCATGCGCGAGTTGCAAGAGAGCTCGCAGCTGATCGTGATCACGCACCAGAAGCGCACGATGGAGATCGCCGACGCGCTCTACGGCGTATCCATGCAAGGTGACGGGGTCTCCAAGGTGATCAGCCAGCGCCTGCGATAGCCCCGGTCCGACGTCGAGTCCTTTGCGTGTCCCTTGCGGGACGGACGGAAAGTACCGCAGGCCAGGGAATCGCTAGGCTAGGAGCTTGATGGAAACTCTTATCCTTGTTGTAGTCATTGCCCTGGTCGCGATCGCCGCACTCAGCGGTCTCGTAGTCAGCAGCCGTCACAAGAAACAGCTGCCCCCCCCTCCGCCGCCGCCGTCTGCAGAACGTGAGATCACCACCCCGCCGCCCGAACCGCACGTCGGTGATGAGGCCGAGTTGGGGCGGGACGAGCCGCGCCGCACCATCGAAGAGATCGACCTGCCGGAGGCGCCCGCCGCGACGCTGGAGCCGGTGGAAGCCGAAGAGCTCCAACGCATCGAGGAAGAGCTCGCAGCCGCCCCTGCGATCGAGATCCCGGCGCCCACCGCCGGACGCCTGATCCGGCTCCGCTCGCGGCTCTCGCGCTCGCAGACCTCGCTCGGCAAGGGGCTGCTCTCGCTGCTCTCCCGCGAACACCTCGATGACGAGACGTGGGAGGAGATCGAGGACACCCTGCTCACCGCCGACGTCGGTGTGGCGCCGACGCTGGAGCTGGTCGAACGGCTGCGCACCCGCGTCATGGTGCTCGGCACCCGTACCCCGGCCGAGCTGCGCGAGCTGCTGCGCGAGGAGCTGCTGACGCTGATCGGTACCGACGAGGACCGTACTCTCCACACCGAGAGCCCCGAGGACACTCCGGCGGTGCTGATGGTCGTCGGCGTCAATGGCACCGGAAAAACCACCACCACCGGTAAACTCGCCCGCGTCCTCGTGGCCGACGGCCGCAGTGTGGTGCTCGGTGCGGCCGACACCTTCCGCGCCGCCGCCGCCGACCAGCTGCAGACCTGGGGCGAGCGGGTCGGGGCGCGCACAGTACGCGGGCCCGAGGCGGGTGACCCTGCGTCCGTCGCATACGACGCTGTCAAGGAAGGCATCGCCGAGGGCGCGGACGTCGTGCTGATCGACACGGCGGGTCGGCTTCACACCAAGACCGGCCTGATGGACGAGCTCGGCAAGGTCAAGCGAGTCGTGGAAAAGCACGGTCCGGTGGACGAGGTGCTGCTCGTGCTCGACGCCACCACCGGGCAGAACGGACTGGTGCAGGCGCGCGTCTTCGCCGAGGTGGTGGACATCACCGGCATCGTGCTCACCAAGCTGGACGGCACCGCCAAGGGGGGGATTGTCATTGCCGTCCAGCGTGAGCTGGGCGTACCGGTCAAGCTGGTCGGCCTGGGGGAGGGCTCCGACGACCTGGCACCATTCGAGCCGGAAGCGTTTGTCGACGCGCTGATCGGCGGCTGACGCCCGTACATGGTGTATGGAGGGGCGCCTGTGAAGTGTTGATTCAGTACATGACATGTACTGAATCAGTATAGGTCTCAGGCGCCCCTCATCATGCGCGGACTGGCATCCCGGTGCGGTGGCGGTGGCCGACGTACGCGAGAGCTCCAAGCAGCAGCCGCGCCTCGGGGGGCTGGGCTGCCGTACCCCCTGGCGGGCGCAGCCAGCGCACCGGGCCGAGGCCGCCGCGGTCGGAGGGCGGCGCGGTGATGTACTCGCCCAACCCCAGGCAGCACAGGTCGAGCCCGGTGCCGTCCCAGCCCATCCGATAGAGCAACTGGGGGAGTTCCTCGGCAGCGCCCGGTGCAACGAAGAACAGTGCGCGCCCGGCCGGGGTGGCGAGCACAGGGCCAAGCCGCAACCCCATCCGCTCCAGGCGCACCAGCGCGCGGCAGCCTGCCTCCTCGGCGACGTCGAGTACGTCGAAGGTACGCCCGACGGGCAGCATCACGGCGGCGCCGGGGGTGAGGGACCATGCCTCCTCGACCTCCTCGGGCGTCGCCCCGGCCGGGATCTCGTCGGCGAAGCGCAGGACATGGGCGCCGGGGGCGGGACACTCCGTATCGCCGCACGAGCAGGAACCACCGCCGCGGGCGGCGCGTGCGCCCGGGGCCACGGCCCAGCCGTGGCGGCCAGTGTATTCGGCGATGGTGGCGCGGACCGATCCACGGGTGCGCCGCCACGGCCGTGCTCCGGGAGTGATGTCCCGGATATCCCGGATGCTGCCGATCGTGAAGCCCATGCCACCTCCAACACTCCGTAAAAGACGTTGGTTACGCAGCCGCACATAACACCTGGATATCGCGATGGTGACGCCCTGTCGGATGCGCCCGGTACGGACATGCAGAGGGCGTATCAGGTTGCGGGTGGGTGGTGTGGCACCACGCATGCGCCCTCGCGTGCTCCGCTCCGCTCCGTTCGGGGCCATGTGTCAAGTGAATCGCGGGTGAACCGGAGAAGGGTTCATTCGAGAGGGTGGCGAATGGTGGCGATTTCGCCTCTGCACCGCTGGATGGGTGATCGCGGGATTACTTTCGGTTTACAGTTCGGCGTATGTGCGGGCCGACGGCCTGTCAGGGAAAGTGTAGAACGGACAAGCGGGATGGGGGTGTTACCGGTGGACGGAAGCGTCACGGAGAGCGGTATGCGCGAGGCGGGTCGACCGGCGAAGCGCCGCAATGAGCAGTTGGCCTCGTGGTTCCTGCGCAGCGGATGGTCCAAGGGTGAGCTTGCCCGCCAAGTCAACCGCAGGGCCCGCCAGATCGGCGCGCCCCACATCAGCACCGACACCTCACGTGTGCGCCGCTGGCTCGACGGCGAGCAGCCGCGCGAGCCCATTCCGCGCATCCTATCCGAACTCTTCTCCGAACGCTTCGGCTGCGTCGTCGCCGTCGAGGACCTCGGACTGCGCACCGCCCACCAGCCGCCTGCGGTCTCCGGTGTCGATCTCCCCTGGGCGGCGCCGCAGACCGTGGAACTGATGAACGAGTTCTCCCGCAGCGACTTGATGCTGGGCCGCCGCGGCTTCCTCGGGACCTCCCTCGGCCTCGCGGCCGGACCTGCCCTCGTCGAACCGATGCAGCGCTGGTTGGTGCCCGCCCCGGCAAGCCCGGTTGGCGCATCCGGGACATCCGGTGCCGACGATGCGACGGCGCGCCTCATCGCCCAGAGCCGGAGCCTGTCCGTCCCCGAGCTCGAACTGCTCGAGGCGACTGTTGTGATGTTCCGCCAGTGGGATGCGCAGTGCGGCGGCGGGCTGCGCCGCAAGGCGGTCGTCGGTCAGCTCCACGAAGTGACCGATCTGCTGCAGGAGTCGCACCCCGAGCCGATCGCCAAGCGGCTGTTCAAGGTCGCCGCGGAGCTTGCCGCGCTCGCCGGTTGGATGAGCTACGACGTCGGGCTGCAGCCGAACGCGCAGAAATACTTCGTCCTTGCGCTGCACGCCGCCAAGGAGGCCGGAGACCGCCCACTCGGCGCCTATGTGCTCTCCAATATGAGTCGCCAGATGATCCATCTGGGCCGTCCCGACGACGCGTTGGAGCTGATCCACCTCGGGCAGTACGGCAGCCGTGACAGTGCCACCGCCACCACTCAGTCGATGCTCTACGCAATGGAGGCACGCGCCTATGCGAGCATGGGCCAGGTACAGAAGTGTCACCGCGCGGTGCGGATGGCCGAGGACGCGTTCACCGACAGCTGCCCGCAGGAGGACCCTGACTGGATCGGGTTCTTCTCCGAAGCCGAGCTGAACGCGGAGAACGCCCATTCCTACCGGGACTTGGCATACGTGGCAGGCTGCAGCCCCACATACGCTTCGCTGGCCCGTCCGGTCATGGCCCGCGCCGTCGAGCTGTTCTCCACCGATGTCACGCACCCGCGCTCCTACGCGCTCAACCTCGTCGGCATGGCCACCGTCCATTTGCTGGAGCGGAATCCGGAGCAGGCAGCCGACCTGACCGCGCAGGCGCTCGAAGTGGCGAAGAAGGTGCGCTCCGAGCGGGTCAACACCCGGATCAGGAAGACCACGGACACTGCCGTCCAGGATTATGGGGAGGTTGCGGAAGTGATCCAACTCGGTGAGCGGCTCGCGGCCGAATTGCCCGAGGAGTGCGAGACTGTGCGGGCCGTCTGAGAGCGGCTCTAAGCGGAAAACGCCGCTGCTGGTCTCGTAGCCCTGCTGTGTGTCTCACTGTGCGCATCAGCAGTGCTGTATCTACCGGCAGTACCGGCGTGCCGGGCAGTACCGGCAGTATCAGGGATACCAGCGATCCCTGTGGTGCTCTACGACTGGCGGTATACGGCACGGCACATCAGCTGGGTACGGCGTCCGGGAGTTCACCTTCCCGTAACGCGGGCTTCTTCTTCGTCACGCTCGTGAAACATGGCACGGTGACGGTTGAAATCCGCCTGGGTCACTCTCTTGGCCACAGCCGGCCCACCCCGACTTCCTCCATATGAATCCATATGAAGGCGCCCTGCACGGGTCGTAACGACGACGAGGAGATGCCGATGTCAGCTGGCATCATGACGACGCTTGCCGCCGATAAGCCTGCGCTCAATACAGGCGCGACTGCGTTCATGCTGATCAGTGCCGCTCTGGTCATGGTCATGACCCCAGGTCTGGCCTTCTTTTACGGGGGCATGGTCCGGGTCAAGAGTGTGCTGAACATGCTGATGATGAGCTTCATCAGCCTTGGCATCATCACTATCCTGTGGACGCTCTTCGGCTTCAGCGAGGCATTCGGCACCGACCATGGCGGCCTCATCGGCGGTACCGACTGGATCGGTATGCGCCACATCGGACTCACCGAGCTGTGGCCGAGTACCGGCATCCCGATCTATGTATTCGCCGTCTTCCAACTGATGTTCGCAATCATCACTCCGGCGCTGATCAGCGGCTCGCTCGCGGACCGCGTGAAATTCACCGCCTGGTCGCTGTTCATCACCCTGTGGGCGATCGTTGTCTACTTCCCCATCGCCCACTGGGTCTGGGGCAGCGACGGCTGGCTGGCCAAGCTCGGCGTGATTGACTTCGCCGGTGGCACAGCGGTCCACATCAACGCCGGTGCGGCGGGCCTCGGCGCCATCCTTGTCACCGGCAAGCGGGTGGGCTTCAAGAAGGACCCGTTCCGGCCGCACAATCTGCCGCTGGTCATGCTCGGCGCGGGGCTGCTGTGGTTCGGCTGGTTCGGATTCAACGCCGGCTCCTGGCTCAACTCGGACGGCGTCGCCGCGGTGGTCTTCACCAACACCCAGGTCGCCACAGCCGCAGCGATGCTCGGCTGGCTCGCGTACGAGAAGATCCGGCACGGATCTTTCACCACCCTTGGCGCTGCCTCCGGCGCCGTCGCAGGGCTGGTCGCCATCACTCCCTCCTGTGGCTCGGTCTCGCCGCTCGGAGCGATCGCGGTCGGTGTGATCGCCGGTGTGATCTGCGCCTGGGCGGTGAGCCTGAAGTACAAGTTCGGCTTCGACGACTCGCTCGACGTGGTCGGCGTCCACATGGTCGGCGGCATCATCGGTTCCCTGCTCATCGGCTTCCTCGCCACCGGTGGGGTCGGCCAGACCGCCAAGGGCCTGTTCTACGGCGGCGGCTTCGGTCAACTCGGCAAGCAGGCGATCGGCGTCACGGCCGTTCTGTTCTACTCGCTGATTGTCTCCGCCATCCTTGCCAAGCTGATCGACCTGGTGATGGGCTTCCGGGTGACCGAGGACGACGAGGTCGCAGGCATCGACCAGATCGAGCACGCCGAGACCGCCTACGACTACGCGGGCATCGGCTCCGCGGCCCGCAACTCGCTCGCGACCGTGCTCTCCTCAGGTCCCACGGACGAGACCAGCAAGGAGACCCCCAAGGAGACCCCCAAGGCTCCTGAGGCCGACACAGCCACGAAGGTAGAGGCATGAAGCTGATCACCGCGGTCATCAAGCCGCACCGTCTGGACGAGGTCAAGGACGCGCTGAGGGACTTCGGCGTGCACGGCCTGACAGTCACCGAGGCGAGTGGATACGGACGGCAGCGCGGACACACCGAGGTCTACCGGGGCGCGGAATACACCGTCGATCTGGTACCCAAGATTCGTATCGAGGTGCTCGTCGAGGACGCCGACGCCGAGGAAGTGATCGACGTCGTCGTCAAGGCCGCCCGTACCGGCAAGATCGGTGACGGCAAGGTCTGGAGCATCCCGGTCGAGACAGCGGTCCGCGTCCGCACAGGTGAGCGCGGGCCGGACGCCCTGTGACGGAACGGTTGCAGGGAAGGTTCGACGACCGCCTTATGGAGATCGCGTGACGGATCGTGCCACCCCGGAGACCGGGAAAATCTCCGGAGCTCCCCACGATGACCCGAGCGAGCGATCGACTGATGCAGGAACGGAGTCCGGTGGGGTCAAGCACCCCTCCGGTTATGCTGCGGCCCGGCTGGCACTCCTGGGCGGGGAGTACCGGCCCGGGCCGTCACGCCGCTCCGAGCTCGCCCGGCTCACCGACGCATGGCTGGGTCGGCTCTTCGACACTGCGGCACAGGAGGCGGGAGTCGAGGCCGGCTGCTCGCTCGTCGCCGTCGGCGGCTACGGCCGCAGCGAGCTCTCCCCGCGCAGCGATCTCGACCTGCTGCTGCTCCACGACGGACCCTCGGACGGGAAAGGAGGGAAAGACGGGAAAGCGGTCGCGCCGCTCGCCGACCGCCTCTGGTACCCCATCTGGGACCTCGGCCTAGACTTGGACCACTCCGTCCGCACCCCCTTGCAGGCCCGCGAGACCGCTGCTACGGACCTCAAAGTCCACCTCGGCCTGCTCGACGCACGGCATATCGCCGGCGACGCCGCTCTCACCGCCTCGCTGCGCACCGCCGTACTCGCCGATTGGCGCGCCCAGGCACCCAAGCGGCTCCCCGAGCTCCACGAGATGTGCGTCGAACGAGCCCATCGTCAGGGCGAGTTGTCCTATCTCCTGGAACCCGATCTGAAGGAAGCACGTGGCGGGCTGCGAGATGCGACCGTGCTGCGCGCCGTTGCCGCCTCTTGGCTTGCCGACGCTCCCCGCAAGGGCCTGGAGGAGGCCTGCACCCGGTTGCTCGACGCCCGCGACGCGCTGCACCTCGTCACCGGCCGTGCCACCGACCGCCTCGCCCTCCAGGAACAGGAGTCGGTCGCCGCCCGGCTCGGGCTGCTCGACGCTGACGCCCTGCTGCGCCAGATCTACGAAGCCGCCCGCACCATCGCCTACGCCTCCGACGTCACCTGGCGCGAGGTCGGCCGGGTGCTGCGCGCCCGGACTGGCCGGCCGCGGCTGCGCGGGTTGCTCGGCCGCAGCCGCAGGGAGCACATCCCGCCGAAGGCAGGGGCAGAGACGCCCGCAGAACGCACTCCGCTCGCCGAGGGTGTCGTCGAACACGAGGGTGAGGCAGTGCTCGCCCGCACCGCGCGTCCGGAACGTGATCCGGTGCTGCCGTTGCGTGCCGCAGCCGCCGCCGCACAGGCGGGCCTACCCCTCTCCCCATACGCCGTACGCCACCTCGCCGCCACCGCTCGCCCGCTGCCCACGCCGTGGCCGGCCGAGGCGCGCGAACAACTCGTCACACTACTCGGGGCGGGAGAGGCCACCGTGCCCGTGTGGGAGGCGCTCGAAGCAGAGGGCCTGATCACCCGGCTGCTGCCGGACTGGGAGCGGGTACGGTGCCGACCACAGCGCAACCCCGTCCACCGCTGGACCG
>JAFAUH010000223.1 GCA_019243445.1 Streptomycetaceae bacterium
TACAGTGTGCCACCTTCCGCTCACGGAGGTGCCCCCATGTCACAGACGATCCGGCCGCAGCGGGTGCTCTCGCTGCTGAACACCGACGGTCAGGCCCATCCGCGGGAGAACTCCTTCGTCGCAGTGGCAGCAGTTCTCGGCGCGGTCTCGGTCATCACGTCGATCTTCGCAAGCCTCCATCTGCTCACCTCATGGACCGGCCTGGGGGGGATCCTCACCGCGGCCTACGGCCAGTTCATCTCAGCCACCACAAGCGAACGGTTCATCCTGATCCTCGCGCTCGGCGCCTCAGGGATCGGCTTCTTCATCGGCGTCGCCCACGGCGGACTGTGGGGCGGCCTGTAGCAGGCAGGCTCTGGCAAGCGTGAGCCAGAGCACTCGGTCGGAGGGGTCTGTCGCAGTAGGCTTCGCCGGGAAGCCCGGTAGAGCCCACAGCGATGGGGAGCGCCCTGAATGAGCCTGACCTTGAGGACGATCAGCCGAGAGCAGCATCTGGCGTACATCCAGAGCCTGCCTGAGGCGAGTCACATGCAGGTTCCGGCCTGGGCCGAGGTCAAGGCCGAATGGCGCTCGGAGAACCTCGGCTGGTTCGACGGAAACGGTCAACTGGTCGGCGTCGGCCTGGTGCTTTACCGCCAGCTGCCCAAGATCAAGCGGTATCTGGCGTATCTGCCTGAAGGACCGGTGATCAACTGGTTCGCGCCCAACCTGGACGAGTGGTTGCAGCCGATGCTCGCCCATCTCAAGCAGCAAGGCGCATTCACGGTGAAAATGGGCCCGCCCGTTGTCATCCGCCGATGGGATGCGGCTGCCATTAAGGCTGGCATCGGCGACCCGGACATCAAGCGACTGCGCGACGTCGAGGCGACAGTGATCGAACCACGCGCCTTCGAGGTGGCGGAGCGGCTGCGTCGCATGGGCTGGCAGCAGGGGGAGGACGGCGGCGCCGGCTTCGGCGACGTCCAGCCACGCTACGTCTTCCAGGTCCCGCTCGCCGGACGAAGCCTGGAGGAGGTCCACAAGGGTTTCAACCAGCTGTGGCGCCGCAACATCAAGAAGGCGGAGAAGGCGGGCGTCCAGGTCGTCCAGGGCGACTACGAGCAACTCCCCACCTGGCAGCAGCTGTATGAGATCACAGCGGAGCGCGACCGCTTCCGGCCACGCCCGCTGTCGTACTTCCAACGCATGTGGACTGCGCTCAACGCCGAGGACCCCAACCGGATGCGGCTGTACTTCGCCACGCACGAGGGCGAGGCCGTGGCGGCGGCGACGATGCTGATCGTCGGTGGCCACGTCTGGTACTCCTACGGTGCCTCGGCCAACCACAAGCGCGAGGTGCGGCCCAGCAATGCGATGCAGTGGCAGATGCTGCAGGACGCCCACGCCCTGGGTGCGAGCGTGTACGACCTACGGGGAATCAGCGATTCGCTGGACGAGAACGACCATCTCTTCGGCCTGATCCAGTTCAAGGTAGGAACGGGTGGTCAGGCCGCGGAGTATCTGGGCGAGTGGGACTTCCCGCTCAACAAGCTGCTGCACAAGGCGCTCGACATTTACATGTCCCGCCGCTGATCACCGCGCCGACCTCGGCATCAGGCGCCCAACGCCGACATGAGAAAGGTCCCGACCCCGCCATGGCGCTCACTTTGTACGTCGACACTGCGCGCTGGCGTGCGCACCAAAAGACCGTGGTCGACCAACTTCCCGGCATTGTCCCGGTCTGCAAGGGCAACGGCTACGGCTTCGGTCACGAGCGGCTCGCGGACGAGGCGACCCGGATGGGCGCCGACCTCCTCGCGGTCGGCACGACATACGAGGCCGCCCGTATGAAGGACTTGTTCGGCGGCGACCTGCTGGTCCTGACCCCGTACCGGATCGGCGAGGAGCCGGTACCGCTGCCCGACCGGGCGATTCGCTCTGTCTCCTCCATCGAGGGCGTACGCGGTATGGTCGGCGCACGTGTCGTCATCGAGGTGATGAGCACCATGCGGCGGCACGGCATCAGCGCGGACGATCTGACGAAGCTGCAGGGCACTATCGACGACATCCGCCTCGAAGGCTTCGCGATCCATCTACCGTTGGACCGCACCGACGGCTCGAGTGCGGTCGAGGAGGTCTTCGGGTGGATGGAGCGGCTGCGCGCCGCTCGACTGCCGCT
>JAFAUH010000350.1 GCA_019243445.1 Streptomycetaceae bacterium
CATCGGCGCGGCCACGGCCCTACGACTTGCAGCCGAGGGCCGGGCGGTCGCGGTACTGGACCTCGACGAGGCCGCGTGCAAGGACACCGTCGAGAAGATCACCGAGGCGGGCGGGAAGGCGGTCGCCATCGGCGCGGACGTCTCCGACGAGGCGAAGGTGGAGGCCGCGGTCGCGCGGGTTGCGGCCGAGCTCGGCGCGCCGACGATCCTGGTCAACAACGCGGGCGTGCTCCGCGACAACCTGCTGTTCAAGATGAGCGCCTCCGACTGGGATACCGTGATGAACGTACACCTTCGCGGCGCCTTCCTGATGACCCGAGCGGTGCAAAAGCACATGGTTGACGCCGAATTCGGGCGTGTCGTCAACCTCTCTTCGAGTTCCGCGCTCGGCAACCGGGGCCAGGCCAACTACTCCGCCGCCAAGGCCGGCATGCAGGGTTTCACCAAGACTCTCGCCATCGAACTCGGCAAGTTCGGCATCACCGCCAATGCTGTGGCGCCCGGTTTCATCGTCACCGACATGACGGCTGCGACCGCCGCGCGTGTGGGTATGGGCTTCGAGGAGTTCCAGGCCGCGGCCGCCGCCCAGATCCCTGTGCAGCGGGTCGGTCGGCCGGAGGACATCGCCAATGCCATCGCCTTCTTCGCCAGCGATCAGGCGGGCTTCGTCTCCGGCCAAGTCCTGTACGTGGCCGGTGGTCCCCTCGACTGACACGACCGCGTCAGTCGAGGAGGCTCCGAGTTCGCCGGTTGTCAGTGGCCCCCGGTACGTTGTTCATCGATCATCACAAAGCAATAGATCGCGCACCGGAGGTTCCTGACGTGCCCACCATGCTGCCTGAGTCCTGGCAGGACGTACTCGGTGCGGAGCTGGACAAGCCCTATTTTCAAGGGCTCACCGAGTTCATCGAGCGGGAACGCGCCGGGCACAAGGTGTTCCCGCCCCGGGACGAGGTCTTCTCCGCTTTGGAAGCCACCCCGTACGACCGGGTCAAAGTACTGCTTCTCGGGCAGGACCCCTACCACGGGGAAGGGCAGGCGCACGGCATGTGCTTCTCGGTACGGCCAGGCGTGAAGACACCGCCGTCCCTGCGCAACGTCTTCAAGGAGATGCGCGAGGAGCTCGGCCACCCCGTCCCGGACAACGGCTATTTGATGCCGTGGGCGCGACAAGGCGTCCTGCTGCTCAACGCCGTGCTGACGGTGCGCGAGGGCGAGGCCAACTCGCACAAGGGGAAGGAGTGGGAGAAGTTCACCGACGCCGTGATTCGCGCGGTGTCGCAACGGCCCGATCCGGCCGTCTTCGTCCTGTGGGGCAACTATGCGAAGAAAAAGCTGTCGTTGATCGACACCGACCGGCACGTTGTGGTGCAAGGCGCGCACCCCTCGCCGCTCTCCGCCAAGCTGTTTCTTGGCAGCCGTCCGTTCACACAGATCGACAAGGCGATCGCCAAGCAAGGGCATGCCCCGATCGACTGGCGGATCCCCGACATCAGCAGCCGGGCAGATCAATTGCTGTAGGCCGCACGGCAGATGCGGTGCAAACGGATCGTCAACGCGGCCCTGGCACAGAGTTCTTGGCCTCGCCCTTGTTGCCGCTGGTGCCGTCCCTGGTGCCGCGCCGCCTGGCCACGATGCCCATGCGCACGCTGTCGTACGCACCGGCTACCAGCAGCATCCCGAGCGCTGCCCGGATCACCCAGTCGCCGTGGCGTTCGTACGGGCTCTGGCCGCCCGCCAGCGGCACCGTGTACATCTGCGCCGCCCGGGTCGATGTCCCGATACGCGGCCCGACCTGTCGGCCCTCGGCGTCATAGACAGCGCTGATGCCGGTGAGCGTTGCATGTACCACCGGCCGCCAAGTCTCCGCCGCCCGCAGCGCTGCGAGTGACGCGTGCTGCGCGGGCGCCCAACTCCTTTGAAACGTCGAGGTGGACGACTGCGCGACCAGCATCTGGGCGCCCATCGAGGCCAGATGCCGACTCATGTCGGGGAACGCCGTCTCGAAACAGATCAGCGGCCCGATTCGGAACGAGCTGACGTCCATGACGACCTGGTGAGTGCCGCGTTGCCGGTTGGCGTCGGCTGCCCGGCCGACCTTCGTGGCCCACCCCAGCACTGACCGGAACGGAATGTACTCACCGAACGGGACCAGCCGCATCTTGTCGTACCGGTCGCCCGTGGGGCCCTGGGGGCCCACCAGCACGGACGTCTTGTAGATGCCGCGCTTGTCCGCGCGCTCAGCATCCACATTGACCAGCAGGTCTGCACCGACCTGCCGGGAGAGGGCCGCGAGCCGGGCCGTGAGCTCGGGACGGACCGACAGGTTGAAACCCACGCTGCTCTCGCCCCACACGACGAGATCGGGGTGGAGCCCCACAAGCTGCCGCGTCAGCTGTACGCCTTTGTTGAACCGTGCCAACGGCCCGTTGATGACGCCGGTCTGCACTATCGCGATCCGTACGCTCCCGGTACGCGAGGGCAGTGGCGCCCACGACCAGACTCCCCAGACCAGCAGGGCGACCGCGAGCAGCGCGGCGCCCGCGACTGTGCGGGCTCCGGGCAGTGCGACCAGCGTGGCGACCGCGGTGTTCACGGCGACGATGAGGAAGCTGAGCAGCCACACTCCGCCGAGCGAAGCGAGCCGCAGCGCCGGCGGCACCTGCCACTGGCTGGCGCCGAGCAGCCCCCACGGCCCGCCCAGGTACTGCCAGGAACGCACCACTTCGGCCATCAGCCAGGCCGAGGGGAGCAGCAGCACCGCGGCGAGTGCCCGGCTCGGCCTCGGACTCCCCGGGGCCTGTCCGAGCAACCGCCGCGTGAGCCAGCCGAAAGGGATCCACAACGACCCCAACAGGGCGCCGATCGGAATGATGAAGACGGTGAGATTGGGGATCAGCCACTGATGATCAGCGATCATGAATCCCGTACCGCCGAGCCAGCCGTCGAGCACCGCCCGGCCGGGTGTGGCTGCGCTGCGGATGAGCAGGATCAGCGGTACGAGCGCGACATACGCCAGCCACCACAAAGAAGGTGCCGGGAAGGTGAATGCTGCCACGGCTCCGGACACCAGGGCCGCCGCCCCGCGCCACCACGGTGAAGTGAGCGAGGGTTCGCGCCCGTGCGTCGGCACCCGCATGCCCTGCCTCCTCGTCGTGGCACGACTCCAGTGTCGGCGAGCAGCAACTTTGAGGACAGTGGACACTTCTCTACCCTCCCCAGGTCGGCGCAACGGCAACCACGCCGTGAGCGGGCGGAGAAGCGAACGGAAGTCATCCGCCTGTGACGAGGCGGGTGAAATGCGTGACCGCCGAAGCCATCGCCTCGCGTGCGCAGGCCAGGTAGCGGCGTGGATCGACGACGCCCGGATCGGCGGCCAGCACTTCGCGGATGCTGCCGGTGAAGGCGATGTTGAGTGCCGTCCCAATATTGATCTTCGTCATTCCGGCGGCCACGGCGGCGGACAACTCCGCGTCCGGCACTCCCGAGGAACCGTGCAGTACGAGTGGCACCGGCACCGCCGCCCGCAGTCGTCGGATCAATTCGCGGTCGAGCGTCGCGCTGCGCTCGGTCATCGCGTGTGAACTCCCGACAGCGACCGCGAGGGCGTCCACCCCGGTCGCGAGGGTGTACGTGGCCGCCTCGCCCGGATCCGTCCGCACTCCCGGTGTGTGGGCGCTCAGCTGGGGATCGCCGGGCTTGCCCCCGATCCGGCCGAGCTCGGCTTCGAGCCACAGCCCGTTGTGGTGCGCCCATTCGGCCGCTTCCGCCGTCGCCATGACATTTTCCTCATACGGCAGCGCCGACGCGTCGAACATCACGGAAGAGAAGCCTGCATCGGACGCAGAGCGCAACAGGGCGGCATCGTCCACATGGTCCAGATGGAGTGCGAGCCGGGCCGAACTGCCGCGGGCAACCGCGGCGGCGGCGTGTGCGAGCGGCCCTACCTGCCCGCCATGAAACTTGACCGCGTTCTGGCTGATCTGCAGCACCGCGGAGCTTGCGGCTGCTTCTGCTCCGGCGACGATCGCCTCGGCATGCTCCAGGGTGATCACGTTGAATGCCGGAAGCCCCCGCCCCGCGGCGCGCGCGGCCGCGATGAGATCACCGGTGGTGGCGAGAGTCATGATTCTCCGTAGAGAGCGTTGCGGGGCGGGCGTTCACAGGATTACGGAGCGGGGGAGATTGCGCGGGCGATCCGGGTCGATGGAGCGCGCCTCGGCGACGGCCACAGCGAGCCGCTGTGCACGTACCAGATCGGCCATCGGATCGCGGCCGGAGCCGTCCCCGGAGTCCGCGACGAGGTGGCCGCCTGTCGCAGCGACGGTGTCGGCGAGTCCGGCGGGCAGCTCGCCGAACATCCATACCGCGCGGCCCGGAGCGGTGATGCTGACCGGACCGTGCCGGTATTCCATCGCCGGGTAGGCCTCGGTCCAAGCGCCGGCCGCCTCCCGCATCTTCAATCCCGCCTCCTGCGCCAGGCCGTAGGTCCAACCGGTGCCGAGGAAGGTGAGCTGGGAGGCGTCGAGCAGGGCTGCGGGCAGCGGCTCTTCGACGGTCCAGCCGGCGTCGGCAGCAGCCTCGGCGACGGTGCGAACCCCGGCAGGCAGCGCGCCTTCAGCTTCGAGGTGGGCGCGCAGCAGCGCCAGAGTACTGGTCGCAAAGCGGGTCTGTACCACGGATTCCTCATCCGCGAACTCCAGCACCACCACCTCACCGGCTACACGCATGACCGGTGTCCTCGGGTCGGCGGTGAGCGCGACCGTGGGGGTGCCCGCGTCGATCCGGTCGAGCAGAGCAAGCACTTCGGTCGTGGTGCCGGAGCGGCTGATCGCCACGATGCGATCGTAGGTGCGGCCGTACGGGAACTCTGAGGCGGCGAATGCGTCGGTCTCGCCGTGTCCGCCTGCTTCGCGCAACGCCGCATACGACTGAGCCATGAACCATGACGTGCCGCATCCGACTGCGGCCACCCGCTCGCCGCGTCGCGGCAGGCCTGCGGCGCGACTGGAGGCCAAAGCCGCGGCCTGCCGCCAGCACTGCGGCTGGGAGGTGATCTCCACCGAGGTCCGGCAGGGGGAGGGGGCCGGGTTCGTGGTCGTCATGGAAACTCCTCCTGATCGGCGGGGTGTGGAAAGGCGGGGTGTGGAAAGGCGGGGGGTGGAAAGGCGGGGTGTGGAAAGGCGGGGTGTGGAAAGGCGGGGTGGGTGGGGAAAGGCGGAG
>JAFAUH010000404.1 GCA_019243445.1 Streptomycetaceae bacterium
ACGCCATGCGGCTCCGGCCCATTGCGAACTGGATATACACGAATTATTCCAGTGCTGGTAACCCGACACGCCGGCCTCAGCTGTTCTTGTCGCCAATGAGTTATGCACAGCGGCCAGTAACGGTGTGCAGCACTACCTCTCGATGCCGAGCGGAGCCAGAATCTCGCGCATCGCCTGCAGGTCCGCGGCCCTGGTGCGGCGAAGGCGGCCCTGGGTGTCGGCATCGAGATCGGTGGGACGGATGACCACCAGGCGGATTCCGTGCTGGGGTATGAGGGTGTCGCGGCGGGCGTCGTAGAGCGCCCGCTGTTCTCCTCGGTGCACGCCACTGACGGTGAGTCGGTCCGGTTTGTCGAAGTGCGGTACCGGCTGGTCGTGTTGGATCTCCCGGTACTCGACCACGAGGCGTCGACGGGGCCAGTACGCGTCGACAGGCAGCTTCACCCGCCGCCCGTGCGCCCCCGGGTCGCCCAACAGCCAGTCGAACCGGTGCTGGCGCAGGCTGCTTTCCCCGAGCAGTTCGTCGCACAGATCGAGGACGTACGCCTCATCACTGTCATTCCTCCCCATAGCGCGCAATGATGCCACGCACCTCGGTGCGGAGTGTGCGGGCGGCTACCCTGGCCTGCTGGGCTGCCGCTGAGGCCGCGCATCCGGCCGTGCCCATGTCCTGTGACTCTCTGGGAGACAACGGTGCCCGACAACTTCTTCGCAAGGCTCTGCGACCTGGCGGAGTCGCTCACCGGTGATGTGGTCTTCGCGATGTCGAGAGGCAGCAAGGAACTGTTCCACAGCGACACGCTGGCCTGGTACGTGGAGCACCTCCCCTGCTGGGCGAGGCCCTGTTGGACGCTTGGCGCATACCCGGGAGCGGCCACGGACGTGGTCGTGTGCGGGTGCGACGGGAGTGGAGGAACCTTGATCTCGTCGTGGAGTGCCCCGGACGAAGCCCGCTGGTGATCGAGAACTAAGGTGTTCTCGATCCCGGACACTGACCAACTGGGCCAGCAGCCTGTACAACGCCCTCAGGCAGTGGCGAAAGTGTGACGACCCACCAAACCGCTAGCGTTTTGGTGGGTCGTCGGTCACATTCAGGCAGGTCACATGGGGTTTCGAGCGGAAATGACGTCGGGGGCCCCGGCTCGCGGCACGGTCGGTATTTGGCGGCGAGTACGGCCGACGAGCCTCTGGCAAATGGCCTTTGAGCTGCGGAAATGTGTCGAAGGAGAGCACGGACACGGTTGAGGGGACGTTGCGCCGCTCGAAAAGAGCAACGGTCAAAAGACCGTGTGCGTTTTGGCATGTACAAGAAAGGCTCTGGCCGACATTCTTGCTGGTCAGAGCCTTGATCCGGAGTGCCCCCGGCAGGGCACCCAGAACATGGGAACACGCAAAACCGCACGTCAGTGGGGGTCGACAGCTGATCGTTCGGTCGGTCGTTCGATTGAAGCGATAGGGTGGGCGTCGGACTGCACGGTCACGTTCCGT
The DNA here is from genome assembly GCA_019243445.1 of Streptomycetaceae bacterium. GTDB lineage: Bacteria > Actinomycetota > Actinomycetes > Streptomycetales > Streptomycetaceae > Streptantibioticus_B. The sequence continues at coordinate 1,489 of JAFAUH010000404.1, forward strand.
AGAGTATCATCGGCCGCGAAAAGTCCCGCTTAACGGAAGCCAGAGACGCCGAGAGGCAAGCGCACCTCCTCAAAGAGCACACCATCGCCGACCTCGCCGAGCTGTTCTCCGTCAGCCGGGCGACGGTCTACCGCGTCCTCGAACGCGCCCGCGATGCCTCCTGACGCACCACAAACCGCTCTCACCAGGGCAAACTTCACCGTTTGCGGCTGTGACACGTTCGTTAGCAGTTCTCTAAACGGCCTGGGACGGACGTCACAACGAGCCACAACCCATGCCCTGCCGCGGTAGTTTGTCCTCGCGCACATAACGACGCGGATCCGGAGGATGCTGTGCACCAGCCAGGCCAGCGGCAGTCGCCGGTCGCGCTCCCACGCGATTGGGCCGTGAAATCCGCCATGATGGGCGCCTGTTCTTCACGGGTCTAGGCGGGTCGGCATCGTGGCGACCACGGCCACGGCGGTGGGGCTATTCGCCGGGACCAATATCGATGACCTCATCGTGCTGGCGGTGCTGTTCTTGTCCAGCCGGGCCACCGGGACGCCCAGGCGCTGGCAGATCTGGGCGGGGCAGGCCGCCGGGTTCACCGTCTTGGTAACCGTCTCGGTGCTCGCCGCGCTTGGGCTGGCCGTCGTCCCTGACAGATGGGTCGGCCTGCTCGGCCTGATCCCGCTGGCCTTGGGTGCCTCGGGCCTGGTCAAAGCCGCACGGGCGCACCGTTGCGGCGAGCGGGTCTTGGTGGCGTCCGCCACGGGGCTGGCGTCGGTGATGGCCCTTACCGTTGTCAACGGAGCGGACAATTTGACCGTCTACCCTGCGGTCTTCCGCACCATCGGTACCGGGTCGGCCTTGGTCACCATCGTGGTGTTCGCCGTGGGGGTGGTGGTGTGGTGTCTGCTCGGCTGCTGGCTCGGCTCCCGCAGGAAAGTCGTCGAGGTCATCGAACGGTGGGGACAGTGGATCGTCCCTACGGTCTTCGTCGCCATCGGTGTCTTCATCCTGCTCGGCTCCGGTGTCCTCGCTACGATCTTGTGAGCTTGTCCGACTCGGGGTGGAGTCTGGTGGATCATGTGGGGAGAGCGGCACTGCCTGCGGCTACGACTTTTTCTCCTGGCAGGTCGGTGTGGACGCGGCTTTGAGCTGGTCGAGTTCTGTTGCTGCTCGGATGGCTTCCATGGCCGCGGCCTCGTTGGGTGTGCGGGGCCGTGCGCCCAGGCCGAAGAAGCCGCCTTCGTTGTTGGCGTCGGCGACGGCCGCCGTGATGTCTGTCAACAAAGCGCGGAAGTGGGGGAGTTCCTCCGGCGCGGCTCGGGCGACGATGCCGGTGGCCGCGCGAATCGCCTGCAACGCGGGTTCCTTGTAGTCGGCGTATTTGGTGCCTGGCTGGAGTCCGGTGTCGAAGGTGGACGCCGCCGCGAGCTCGCGGATGAACCGCCGGGGATGGGTGATGCCGGTCTCCCGCAGCAGCGTGACAAGCGCGAAGATCTCCTCGGCATCGACGACACCCTCGGCGAGCGAGACCAGTACGCCCGAGGCCATCAAGGACCTCCCCAGTGTCGCCCATTCCTTAGGGGCGAAGTCCACCTCCCCCGGCCCGTCGGCACCCTGGCCGGTACGCAGGACCTGGAAGCCGACGTCGGCCAGCACGGCGGGAATGCGCCGGACCGCCTCCATGCTCTGCGCCCGTGCCTGCTCGGAAAGCTCCTCCCAGGGCACCGGGTCGGGTTGCAGGCCGTCACGCTGGCCGGGCAGGTCTACCACGTCGAGGGCCCTGGACCCGCTCCACCGGTACTCGTACTCCAGCCGGGCCAGCACCCGCACCTCCTCCTCATCGAAGGCGACGGCCGACGCCGGGCCGAAGGCCGGGACCATCAGACAGCCGATCGCGGCCAGCCGCTCACCGAGCTGCCGCGCCTGAAGACGACTGGCCTCCTTCACCTCTCCCGGCAACTCCTCCCAGAGGCGCGGCGCCGGTCGGCTGCCGGACTTTGGGCCGTCTTCGCGGGCGGCCTCCAGCCTGCTGTGATGGATGGCCCGCGCCACGTGCTCGGTGACCTGGGCGCTGGTGAAGTCGGCAAGGCTGTCGATCACGCGATCCTGCGCCGCAAGACGTGCCTTCATCCGGCGGCACTCGTGGAGGATGGCCTCGGCATCGAGGAGAGTCTGCTCCGAGCGGCGGTCAGCGGCCCGGCCCAACACATCCTGCCCGACCATGATCACGATCATGAAGAGGAGCTGGGCCAAAGTGGACAAAAAACTCATGAAGGCGAACGGGTACGGGTCGAACCGTTGCAGGCCCAGCTGCGCCATGCCGATCCAGACCACCTGTGTCCCGGCGGCGAGGTAGAAGGCCGTCATGCTGCCCAGTCGCTGCGTCAACCAGGCGGCGATCCGGCCGTTGATGCCCGTGACGTGGTCGATGGCCTGGGGCGGCGGCTGCACCCGGTGCCGCTCGATCCATGGGTGCGCACTCGACTCCAGCAAGCTGACCCCGCGGCCGAGCGCGCGGTCGTGACGGTCCAGGTGCGCCTGCAGGTCCGCGACTCGCTCGAAGATCGCCTCGGCGTTCTCATAGGTCTGGACGGCCCGGCGGTCAGCGGCCATGCCCAGCACACGCTGACCGACCAGGATCACCAGACACAAAACGAGCTGGACCACGTTGTCCAAGAACAGCAAAAACCCGAAGGGGTAAGGGTCGACCCGATGCAGCGGGCCCCAGGTCGCCAGGGCCATCCACCCGCCGAAGATGACCAGCACGAGGTACAGAGCGGGCATCGAGCCCACCGCCCGCGTCAACGCGGCCGCTAACGCACCGTTGAAACCGACCTGCCCATCCGCAACCGTTACCGGCTGCTGCCGCAGTGGATCAGTCACCCTACCGGCTGCGCTCACGCCCGCTCCTCACGATAGATCCCCAAACTGCTGCCGCAGCTGCGCACATGAGGGCACCGGCGCTCGGTGCCCTCCCCGGCCTGTGGGCTGTCGGAGTGCTCGCCATCACCGGCGGCCGGCTGGCCGCGGTGGCTGAGTGCGGCCGTCCGGGCGGCCACGGTGTGCTTGCTTGACCATCAGTCAACACCGTATAGGGCGGCACTGACACCAGCTCCCACAGCCCGCCGAGGCCGATAGGCCGACGATTTCGCAAACATACCTCCTGTGACGCGGAATTACGTACCCTGTGTCACAGGGCTGTTGGCCTCCGATGCCCCACATGGGCGGAGTCCTGGCGGACGAGAGAGCGACTCGGGAACGTTTTGTGTGACATCACCTTGAGGGGGACAGCCTTGGTCATGGTTCCACTGCCGTCAGGCATACCGCCGGCTGAGACCGTGGCTCAGTTCCTGGATCGCCACCGTGACCGGCCAGGCACCCGTGCCACATACGGCAAAGACCTTGGACCGTCTGCGTGGTGTTGCCGCCGACCGGTTCCCGACTGACGAGCTCACCTGCGGAGCTGTCCGCCGCGGTGATGGATCGCTGGGACCAGCGGGCGGCGTTGATCTGTCGCTGACAGCCCGCCGCTCGAAGAAGGAGGTGCCCCGTGCAGGCCCTCCTGACCACCGCCCATCCCCCTACGGAACCTGTCTACAGACCCCGTAAGCGGGGATGACCGATCCCAAGACGAGCGGCCCGAGGGCAAGCCAGGATGGCAGTCGAAGGTAAGGAGTCGGTGATGAGGAGCCTGCCCCGACCGCACACCGGCGAGGGTGCCGCCGTGCTCGGTGTGCTCACGCTCGTTGTGCTGGAGGCGGTCGCATCGGCCACCGTCCCGCGCATGGACCGGCCGATCGTCGCCGGCGCCCTGGCCGCAGCGGCCACCGCCGCCTTCATCCTGGCCGCTGCCGTGCTGCACGCCCGCCGCAGGGCCGCCCACCAGGCCAAACGCCCGGCGGCGGAGACGGCCGACGAGCCGTGGTTCACCCCCCGGTCCTTGGAGGGCTTCCCCCTGCAGGCCCTCCGCCCGCTGCTGCTGGGCCCGGATGCGCCCAGCCTGAATCGCTTGCACACCGCGTGGATCTTCGCCACCTGCGGCCATGACGCCGCCTGGATCAAACACCACCTCGACCTGCCCGATGACATCGTCCATGCGCTGACCGACGCCGCACACCGGCGAGGTTCACCAAGCACGCACTGATCGGTGCAACATCCGTTTCCGCCAGTTTTGGTCTCTTTTTAACGGCTCGCCAGGTTACGCGGGCCCTGTGAACGTGGATACCGGTTGAAGCCCGGTTCTCCGGCGCGCCGCCGCACCTTCCCTCCCTTCGCTCCAACGGTGGACCGGCGAGATCACGGTCAGTTGACGCAGGGGATGCCGCCCATCTTCACCGAGTCGCCCGCGAAGGCGGGGGCTGGCGTCGCCTGGCCGCCTGATGAACCCGGGCCCGAGGATGTACCGGACGATGAATCCGAACCGGAGTTCGATCCGGTTCCTGTTCCGGTGCCGGTGCCGGTCGAGCCGAGGGTGACTTGGACGTGGCCGGCCGGGACGGAGGAACTCGCCGTGGCGGGGGCGGTGTTGAGGCGGCCGGCGATCTGCTGGGCGGCCTGCTTGGCTCCGGCGCCGTAGGCGACGGTGGTCGTGGACTGCGGCTGGCCGGCGTTGGCCGCTTGACCGGCCATGTAGCCGGCCAAGGCCAGGTCCTTCAGCTCTTTGGAGGCCGCTCCCGCGACACTGGAGCCGTTGTAGACGTCCACCGTGGCAGGCGCCGCCTTCTGCCTCGAGGACGACTTCTTCCCGCCCGACGGCTGGGATGGCTCCTCGCCGAAGGCCGCCTGCACGATCTGCTTCAAGTACGCGGGATCGACGGTGTTGACGGACTCGCCGTTCTCGGTCGCGAACCCGGTGATCGGCAGTGTGTTGAACCCCACGTTGCCCCCGGTGAGGTTGGTGGCCTGGGAGGCGAAGTCCAGCACGTTCCACTGGTTGTCGATGACCATGTCCTTCTTCACCACGTTGAACAACTCCTGCATCTTGCCCAGGTCACCGAAGATCCCCTCGGTCTTGAGCTTGTGCACTATGGAGGAGAGGAATGCCTGCTGGCGGTGGGTGCGGTCCAGGTCGCCGCCTGCCAGCCCGTGCCGCTGCCGGACGAAAGCGAGGGCCTGTTTGGCGCCCAGGTTCTGCGGGCCGGCGGGGAAGTCGGCGCCGGAGTACCAGTCGTGGACCGGGTGCTTGAGGCAGACCTGGATCGGCTGCAGCACCTGTGCGATGTCGTAGAAGCCGAGCAGGTTGACCTCGGCGAAGTGGTCGATCGGCACACCCAGCAGGTTCTGCACGGTCGCCAGTGTCGCCTCGCGCCCGTACTCGCGGCTTCGGTGCTCCAGGTCCGGACCGGAAACGCCCTGCGCGGAGAGCTTGTCGTGGGCGGCGGTGTAGGCGTAGGCGTAGGCTTCTTTGATCTTGTGCTTGCCCTGCGGTGTGCCGTCTCCATTGTAGGTGGCGACGTAGTCGTCCCGGGGTATGGAGAACGCGGTCACCTTCCCGCCGTTCGCCGGGATGTGCATCAAGATCAGTGTGTTGGTGTTGTAGTAGCCGATGTCGCTGGACCCGGCGTGCAGTTGGTCCTGGACGAACTGCTTGGGCAGGTCGTTGCCGTTTTGGTCCTTGCGGGAATCCAGGCCGACCAGCAGCAGATTGACCGCGTTGTCCAGATGCCCGGGGCGGTTCTTGAGCGCATCCAAAGCATTGGAGGTGGTCAGCCCGTTGGTGAGCGAGTGGTACGCGTACCAGGCGAAGCCGCTGAGCACCAGCGCGGACGCCGACACCCCGCAGGTGACGACCAGGCCGATCCGCCTCAGCGTCGAGCCCCGGCCACCAGTCCTCCCGCGGCCGGCCCGGCGGCCCGCGGCGCGCCGGGTGCCGCGGTAATCGTCACGCGTCATCGTTCCTCCCTGCGCGCCCGGTGCGAAGCCCGCGCGCCACCAGCACCACCACGGCCGTCACCTCGGCCGCCGCCATCGCCGGGAACCCCTCGACCGCCCAGTGCACCGCAATGGTGTACAACCCCTTGCCGCCCGAGCCGGTCCCCGCCGGCAACCCGGCGACGGCCGTCACCACGGCCACCACCAGCGGCGGTACGGCGATCACCCACACCCTGCCCGCCGGCGGACAGGCCGCAGCGGCCAAGGCCGCGCCCAGCACCGACGCGACGGCGAAGGCCCACCCCGTACCGGAACCGACAAGCTCGTCCACCACGGCACCGAGCACGACGACTGCCAGCGCGACAGCCACCGTCCGCACCCAGACCCACTGCCCGCCCGCGGCGCCACGTGACCCAGTGGACCGGCCCGCCCGTCTGGCCTGCGCCCGGGTCATGCGCGAAGCCGTCCCAGCGTCCCCGTCTTCGTCTCCGGGTGCGGTCGCGCCGTACTGTCCGGGAACGCGGCGGGATGTCCGCC
>JAFAUH010000409.1 GCA_019243445.1 Streptomycetaceae bacterium
GGGCGAGGAGGCGCTGGCGGCCGTCGTCGGCGCGGCCGGCTCGGATCTGCAGGCGGGCGAGGTTGACAACGGGTTCGAGGGCGCGGATCGCGGACACACCGGGCAGCGGGCAGGCGTGAAGGTAGGCGGCGGCGTGCTGGTAGTTCATCGCGTTCTATCGGCACTGCCGCTTCGTGGACGTGGACCGGGTTGTCCGGCATGGGTGGGCAGAACGAGGTACGAAAGCAGCGGGCGTCAGTGCCGTTCACTACCACTTGGTCTCGGATCGAAGTCAGGCGCGAGGACCACTTGGTGCCCGAAGGGGCCAATCAAGTTCTCGGGCGCGTACCACCAGGTCAAGTGGATGCCGTTGCCGAATCCGGGCATCGCCAGCCCCCACGTTGCTGCGATCATCTCCTCACCTTTGGCGAGGGAGAGGCAGGGCGCTCACAGCGCCGCAGTGCACGCGCCGGTAACAACCCCGCGGGTGCGGGGAGCGGTGTGGCGTAGGCGGTCGGGGTGCCGTCCAGCAGGTTCACCACGGTTCACGCTGCCAGCCCGCCCGTGCAGATCCCGAGCAGCGCCCCGGCCAGCATGAACGGGCCCAGCGGCAGGGCCGTATCCCGGCTTGCTCGGCGCAGCACGAGCAGCACCCCCGCGTACCCCGCCGCCAGCAGTAGCCCGGCCGCCACGCCCTCGAACACCGCCGTCCAGCCGTACCAGCCGAGTGCGAGCCCGACCGTCGCGGACAGTTTGACGTCGCCGAAGCCCAGCCCGCTGGGGTTGATCACGAAAAGGATGAAGTACAGGACAACGGTTGTCAGCGCGCCCAGCAGTGCCGTGATCCACGACCCGGCGCTGCCCGGCAGCAGCGTAGCCAGCCCCAGCGTCACCAGACAGCCAGCGGTCGTCGGTAGCGTCAGTACGTCCGGGAGCCGGTGCACCGCCCGGTCGACCATGGCCATCAGCACACCGACCGGCGCGAGCAGCAGCCACACGGCGAGTTCGGGCCGGGAGCCTACCGCCAGCGCCAGGGCCGCGCACACCACACCGGTGATCACGCTGACGGCGGCCAGTCGCGGCCCGTACGCTGCCTGGCAGTCTCGGCAGCGCCCGGGGCCCGCCAGCAGTGCGGGCAGCGGATGGCCGGCCGGGCACGCAGTACGCCACGGCTGCTCGGGTGGCACGCTCAACCGGTAGGCTGCCAGCGGAAGTTGCGCGCCAGCGAGCAGCCCGTACGCTGCGGCGGTGGTCGTCAGATACGGGTTCACGGCAGGCACCTCACGGGGAGAGGAAAACGCGATGGCACGGCGTTGGAGCGATGGCCGCGGTGGATTGCGGGTGGTCGGCGGCAGCGACGGCATACCGCTGGAGATCGCGGCATCGTACCGGGCCCGCACCCGCGGTCTTCTGGGCCGGGACGGTATCGAGGGGGCGCTGCTGTTGACCCCGGCGACCAGTGTCCACACCTTCCGGATGGGCTTCCCGATCGACGTGGCATATCTGGACCGCAGGTTGCGGGTGCTGGCGGTGCGTACCATGCCGCCCGGCCGCCTCGGCCTGCCCCGGCCGCGCTCGCGGCACGTGCTGGAAGCGAAGGCCGGGGCGATGGCCGGCTGGGGCCTGCGGCCGGGAGCGATTGTGGAGATCGAACAGGCCGGAGGAGCCTGAGCGGCGGGCACCGCGGGGCCCTCACCTGGCGCAGTAGCTGTACGGCACATACGAGCGGGTGCCGTTCGGCTGGGGCGCGCCGAGGAACTGGGCGTTCGCGATGTGCTGTTGTGACTTCTCGAAGCCGATCTTGGCGCCCAGGGATATCTCGAGGTTGACCTCGAAGCCGTATTCCTGGGCGTCAGTGACGCCGTTGTACTGTGTCTTGCTCGATACTCCTTGGTCGAACATGAGCTGGCCGAACGGGTCGTCGGCGCCGGGGCGAGTGGTCGGCGCCTTGTCGCCGAAGAGGTACTGGAAGGGCGCGGTCTTGTCGCCGTTGCCCTTCAGCCAGTTCTCGGCGATCTGACGGTTCGCGTTGACCTGCGGGTCGCCGGTCCCCGGCGGGAAGTTCAATGTGTTGGTGATGATCGTGGTCGGCTGGTCATTCTGCGAGGCGGAGCCCGTTACCGTACCCTGGGTCTTGCCGTTGCTGTCCTCCTTAGATCCCTCTCCGTCCACAGTCCTGTTGTTGTTACCGGTGACGGTCTGGGTCATTTCGAGGCTGGCGAGACTACCGTCCCGGTAGCGGCTGACAGTAATGGTGCCGGTGCGGGTCTGGCCCAGTTCGCCTTTGGCGCTCAGCTGTGCGGCGGTGATCTTCGCGCTGCCGGAGTAGTCCATCTGAAACTGGTAGGTGTAATCCGTCGTCGGTGGGTCGGCCGCGTCGTTCCGAGTGATCGTGACCTCCGGGTTCGCCGAGAACTTGCCGCCGAACTGCAGCCCGAGGCCATCCGCCTCGAGCGGGGACTCCTTGAACGCCAGATCGCCGGAGAGGTCCAGCCCGATCTTGCCAAAGCCGATGTGCCGGGTGCCCAGCTGCTTGTCAACCTTTTCCTTAAGGTCCATGTACTTGTAGGAGGCATACGGGTTCGGAATACCGTCGACACCGCCGTATTGCATCGTCTCCTGCCACATCTTCAGGTCCTCGAGCTCCTGCCGGAAGTTGGCAGCCTGCTGCGGGCTGTCGAAAACCCAGGTATCGCCGTCGGTCACCTTGATGCCAGCGCCGAGGTCAACCGTGTCGACGCCCAACTTGCCCACCTTCGCCCCGGGCTTGGGACTCCAGGTGGCTCCCAGTGCGGCAGCGTCGGTGAAGGTCAGATAGACCTTGTGCTTGCCGTCGGGGGTGACATAGTCCTGCTGTTGGAAGCCGTACTCGTTGCCGAAGGTGAACCAGGCGATCTTCACTTGGTCGCCGACCTTGTCCTCGACCGTTGAGGTGTTGCACTGCGTCGGCTGGTAGTCGGCGTCGGTCTTGGGTTGCTGCCCTGGTCCGGGCCCAGCGCAGTTGCCGCCGGTGATCCGGCAGATCTGATGCTGGATGCCGTGGTAGATGTTCTGCCCCAGGGATGTCGCGGAGATCGCGGTGGTGATCGCGCCGACCACGACGATCACGCCGAGGTAGTCGACTGCTGTGGCGCCCCGGTCCGAACGCAGGCCACGGCGGCGCACCCGCGCCTGCCTGTACGGGCCGTTCATGGCCCGCTCGTTGTCCTGCCGCCGCCGGAGCATCCCGGTCTCCCCTCGCGCACCTGAGTCAACTCGGCTTGGTACGCACGGACAGTAGGGGTGATCCGGACCCACCGGCATGAGTCCTAGGGCCCCCTTCTGGGCCCAACCTCGATCTTTTGTGGCGGCCCGTCGAATGTTCTGGTGGGCTGTTTCAGCTTCTCGGGTCGGCAGGTCGGTGGCGGGCAGGCCGGTGGCCTGGCTGCCGTGTCGGGGGCACACCCGGAACATCTGGGCGTCTCTAATTTTTTCGATTTTTCCCCATATGTGTTCGAATCTGTATCGAGCGGGATGGGGATCTGTGGACCAGGGACGGGCCAGGAAGCCGACCCCGAGTCGGGCGGCGGGAGCCTACGCAGACCGGACGGTGCGGCCTGGCGCTGCACTGCTGCCCGGGACTCGCAGGCCGGCACATCGAATCGAGGGCAGACTCAGGTGTCGCTTCATTTCGCGATGATCAGCGCCTGAGGTCAGGGGGCTTTCGCTTGTGCTTTCGCCGCGTGCTCTTCGCAAAGGTCAGGGAAAGCTGAGGCCCCTCGTTTGCGTCGCAGGTGTGTCATCAGGAAGGGTTATGGCTGGAGGTCCGGGTGGGCACTCCACCACGGTGAGTGCCGTCGGCCGGGGGTGCGACGGTGGCAAGGGGAACAGGGAGAAGCAAGGCGGATGGGCGGCAAAGGCCACGTCAAGGTGTCCACAGGGGACTTGGCGGATATGGGGTGGCAGTTGGCTCGCCTGAAGGATGAGTTCGAGCACTCCAGCGACATCGTGGACGGCTTCCGCGGCTATATGGGCTCGGGTGAACTCGCCGACAAAATGAATGAATTCGCCAACAACTGGAAGCTTCACCGCGAGGATTTGTGCAAGGCCATCGAGGGCTTGGGTAAGACCGCCGAAGGTGCAGCGCGGATGTACGACGGAATCGACGCACACTTGGCGGCGGCTCTGGTGAAGGCCGCCGCGCAGAACTCGGGGGCGTGAGTTATGGTCGATTGGTCCGTATTGGGTGAGAGTTCCGACCCGATTCCGGGTGATCCGGAAGAGGTTGCCGCTTTCGGGAAGCAGTTGCGCGAGACAGCGGATATGATTCAGCGGCAGTCCGCCAGTATCAAGAACCTCACCAGCGGCGAGGGCTGGGACTCGGACGCCGGCGACAGTTTCAAGAAGACCGCCGGCGACACTGCCGACAAGCTGCTCAAGGCATATGACCGCTATGACGCGGCGGCCACCGCACTCGGCGAGACCGTCGACTATGCCAACCCCGAACGCAATTGGGCGTCGGCCCTCTACCACGCTCAGGACGAGGCTCGGAAGCTGCTCACCAAGGCGGAGCAGGCACACGCGGATTCGCAGAGCGCGGGCAATGCGATCAACAACCTCCCGCAGCACGACCCGTCCGCCCAGATGCAGGCGCACCAGCTCAACGCCAAGAAAGACGCGGCCGACCAGGACCTGCAGAGCTACAAGCGGCAGCTCGACGGGATCAAGAGCTTCCGCGACGACCACGCACACCGAGCTGCGGCGGCGATCGACAGTGTGATCGGCCACGACGGAGTGCATGACACCACTTGGGACAAGATCGCTGGCGTGCTGTCGGTGGTGTCCCATATCGCCGGCGTCATCGCGGCGGTAGCGGGAGCCCTCTCCCTGGTACTCGGCTGGGTTCCGTTCCTCGGCCAGGCGTTGGTGCTCCTCGCGGCCGTAGCTTCGGTGGTCGCGTTCCTTTGTGACCTGACGTTGGCCATCGGAGGCAAGGGCAATTGGCTCGATGTCGGTCTGGACTTGCTCGGCTGCCTGTCCTTCGGGGCTGGTCGACTGTTGGGCGACGGCGTGAAGGCAGCATCACTCGCTGCTCGTGGCGAGGCGGCTACCCGCGACGCCACTGCACTCATGGAGGTCGGCGCTGAGGAGGGCGAGGCATGGGGTATTGCCTCTGACCTATCGGGTGGCCTCAAGGGCGGCGACGCATTGGAGGCGGCGGTCAAGGGGCCCTCGTCCTGGATGCCGAAGCTCGACAACATGGCCAACGTCAAGAATCTGGTCAACCCGTTCCAGGGCACCGTCGACGGCTTTAAGGACGCCGTGCAGACCGCGAAGGAGGTGCACAACGTCGGGGACTTCTTCAAGCTGGCTCGGCTGGGCGACCCGGCGGTCACTGACGCCGCTCACGCTGCCCGTTCCGTCAGCGAGGGGGCTTCGGGGTTCCGTGCCAGGGCGTTGGTCGGCAGTCATGCCTGGACCGGGAGCCAGGTTGGGGCGGTGGGGCTCGGCTATGCCAACTTGGAGAAGCCCGAGTCCGGGTTGCTACCGGGAGAGAAGTACCTTCCGGAGCCAAACCTGTTCAAAGAAGGCCCTTTCGGCAATATCAAGGGCTGGGCCGATACCGGCAGCGGCTGAGCTGGTTGTACAAGCTGCCCGCTCTGCGTACGCGGCGGATGATCAATGATTATGGATGGATGATGCACTGACCATGGCTGACGAGAAGGCTCCGCTCCCTCCTGAACAGGCTGCGCTGCTGGCGGAGCTCGGGTACAACGCCCGATTCGTGCGCAGGCGGGCCCGGCGCAAGGGTGGCCAGCAGGAGCTCGCTGACATGGTCGCCCGCGCCAAACGTGGCGGGTTGGCGCCGCGTGGTTCCGAGCCGAGGCCAAAGCCCGCTGGTCGGTACGGTGATGCGCCGCCGCAGTCCGGCAAGGATGTGATCCTTTTGTGGCTGATCCTGCTGCCGTCGGTCCTGCTGCTGTTGGTCTTCTTCATCGGCTGTATTGACCTATTGGCGATGACCCAAGGCCGCGCCGCGTACGAAGACGCCCACATGGTCCCTGCCTGGGTGGCCGTAGTGATGGTGGTGGGGCCGCTCGCGGTGTTGGACGCCCTGGGGCGGTGGCGAGGTCGGCGGTTCCTGCGCGGCGTACCGAGGTTGCGTCCACAGGGCGTGCAGCCAGGTTGGGAAGACCTGCGCAGCCGCCAACTGCCTCCCGGACTGCAGGAGTTGGCGGTACTGCCCATCATCACCCTCATCCCGATCGTCTACCTTCGGCACAACCTCGCTCCTCCCGGCAGTGGACTGCTGGTGATCGTCGTCCTCGTGTTGGTGGGCGCCTTCGGGATCAGCCTCGTGCTGGCCGGTGGACCTCTGCATACGGTGGCGCTGGTCATTGCGTGGGCAGTGTGGGCGTGGTTGGCGTTGCACGGAAACAGCACGCTGCCCACGCTGGCGCTGCTGGTGTTCACCATTGCGCTGGGCGTTCTGTACTTCCGCCGACTTGTGAAGGCGAACTCGGAGCCGCGCCCTGGGGCCGCACCGGATGCGGAGTCGGCGCCTTGATGCCCGTAGTGCACGGCATCCGGACAGGAGAGATAGAGGGGATACAACGATGACCGGCGCTCCGCCGTCCGACTACCGCTTGGCGGTTCCCGGGGGCTGGTTCCGTATCGCGCTCGACCCCGAATTGTGGGAGAAGCGCGTCGCGGCTTTCGTCGAGGATCGCTTCCGCGGCATTGACAACGTCCCGCACATGAAACGGGACTTGCGCGACCAGCTCTGCGCCCAGGCCGCATCAGCGTACGCCAGCGGCGGTACCGAGCTGTACCTGTCCATGATGACCGCGGGAAACGTGCCGCTCGCGGCGAGCCTCGTGGTCTTCTACGTGCCGCCGCCACCCGGTGGTTCGCACCCGCCTCTGGAACAGGTGCTACAGACCGTGACCACGGGCGAGGCGGAGCTGATCGACCTGCCCGCTGGGACCGCTTTGCGTCACCACTACCGGGAGCGTCCGCATCCGAACGACCCGGCCTCGATGGGTATCACCACGCTGGTCACCCACCTCAATATCCAGGTGCCGGTTCCGGAGACGTGTGGCCATCTGCTGCTGGCTTTCTCGACCCCGATGGAACCGCTCGCTGACGCTTTCACCGAACTCTTCGATCAGATCGCTCGAACCTTGAAGTGGGTGCCGTAATGACTCGTGCCGATTCCCGTGACTGGAACGTTGTGATGAGCGCCCCTGGTGCGGCCGTGTCATTGCCGGTGGATGACACCAGCGATCCGCGGTCGTGGGCCGCGGCCACGGCCGGTGCCCTGCTTGCTCGGCACAAGGATGCCGACGCCGCTACCGAGGCTGCCCTTGCCCGGATTCTCCATGACGCGGTGCTGGACTCCCGTACTCGCTCTCCGATCCTGGCGTTCTCCTTCTGCCCCTATCCGACCCAGGGTGAGTTGGCCCGGGTCGAACTGCGGGAGATCCCCCAGCTCCCGGGGCGACCGGAGCCAACGGTGGACTGGTTGGAGGAGTACTTCACTGCGCAGGAGGCTGCGGGTTTCGACGAGCCGCAGGTCGAGCGAGGTGATCTGCCGATCGGGCCGGCGGTGCGGGTGCGGCGCCAGTACACCGCGCAGCCTGACAAGTTCGGCGACGCGCAGATCATGCAGACGGTGGCCTACGCGGTGCGTCCCGAGAACCCCGTTGCACTGGACTCCGCCGTTGTGTTCTTCATGAGTTGGACCGCCGTCGTCCACAGCGAGAAGCTGTTCGACCTCGCTGACAAACTGGCGCCGACCCTGAAGCTCGTCCCCAAGAGCAGTGCCTGACCCGTCCACACGGCATCATGCGGTCATCCGTACGCAGTTGAGTGGGGCGTCCGGAGCATGCGGGCGTAATGTCACACAAGTGTGATCAGTAGGACCGAGACCCACAGGCAGAAGGGGCCATGCCGGTGCTCCCTCACCGCACAACGGTCTGGATTTCCTGGACGGTCATGGGGGCAGTGGTTCCAAAAGTGCCGTCGGGCAGGTTGCCGCCGGTGCCGCCGGAGCCCGCCCAGCTGATCTTCCAGGTGAGGGTGGCCTTGAACGGGTAAGGGCTGCCGCCTGTCGTGGCATGCAGGTACGTGAGGCCGCAGGGTGGGATGTTGTTGCCGTCGGCCGGCTGGTAGGGAGTGCCGATGGTGCCGTCCGGGTTGATCGGGCAGTTGCCGGAGGCGGGGTAGACGGTGGCGTCCGGGGTTCCGGGGTCGATGTGCAGGGCGATGGGGGTTGCCGTGGTGGTGGCGGAGATGCCGATCGCGGGGACGGAGGCGGTGACGGATACCGGCTTGACGGCGGTCTTGTCGAGCCAGGCCCAGGTGTTGAGGTTGACGGTCTGCTTGCCGGAAGGGCTGAGGTTGACCGAGATGGCGGGCACGCGCAGTTGGGCGTAGGCGAGGGCCGAGAGGATGTGCGGGTTCACGGCCTTGGGCTGGGTCGGGGGCTTTTGCGTATCAGCCCAGAAGCCGTCGAACTCCGGTTCTTTCCAGCACTCGGTGGTGTCGCCCTTGGCGTTCTGATCAGTGTTGAAGACGGGGATCCACCAGTATCCCTGGCCCGTCTTGTCGAGGTTCCAGCTGGTGTACGGGTGGCCGTTCTGGTAACGGTCATAGATCGATTTTACGAACGACTGGACGTTGGTGTACGGGAGTCGCTGCTTCGTCCACAAATCCTTGAACTGCGCGGGAGTGTAAGTCGGCGCGAACCAGCACGCAGGCGGCGTCCAGTCGGTGACCGGCGTCACCGGCCCCGTCGAGCTGCCTTTGCCGTTCTTTGAGTGGTCGAAGACGATCGCCCCGACCTGAGCGGAGATGGTGTTGCCCTGGGCGTTGCCGGAGGCCGACGTCTGCGGCGGTGGAGGCGGTCCTGGCTGAGAGTCGTGGCCCCCTGAGTAGCCTGCGTAAGCAGCGGTTGGGGCAAGAATGATGGTTGCCGCTGCTGCCATGATGGCAAAACGATATTTCGTCACTGCTCGCACTGTGATGCTCCCCGATCAGTCTCTATGTAGCTGGTCTGCCACACGCCCGCAGGATTTCTCTTCAGCCGGGCGATGTGGAAGACGTAGTCATTGATGTCGACCGGCGTCGTCAAGACCTCGCCGGTCTTGCGCACCTTGTCGAACGCTTTGCTCTCGTCGGAGCAGTACTTGAGCGACGCGGTGTCGTTGCCCACCGTGATGTTTGGTGCGTAGTAGCGATCGGTGCCGGTGATGGAGTGGCCGTGACTCATGTACCACTCGACGGATCGGGAATAGGCAGCTTGGCCGAGCTCCGTCGAGTAGTAGAGGAGTGCGGGCAGGCGCGGGTTCTCCTCGGCGATGGCCTCGTCTTGGGTCATGATGAGCTGCGCCGTGTCATGCCAGATCGCGTCCTTCACCGCATCCCCCGTGGAGGTGTTCTCGAAGATGTAGTGGACGTCGGAGGGGAGGGTGATCTTCGGGCGGTGGGCCGCATCCGCCACGGACGGACTCGGCGTCGGAGGGGCGCCGGTCTGGGCACCCTTGATGGTGCCGGATGGTTGCGCGTCGCTGCCGCAGGCGGTGAGCAGCAGGGCAGCCGCGGCTGCGAGGGCGGTGGTGAGCGTGGCGGAGGCGCGCATGGTCAAGGCTCCCGTTCGGTCGGCGGGCAGGGCGAAGCGGCCTGACTCCGACGGCCATAGTGTGCGCCCCTCCCCGTGCATATGTGCGATGGACCTTATCCCACGGCTCAGGGGAGGCCCGACTGGGGTGTATCGATTCAGCGGGCGCAGACAGATGCTCGTCGACGTTGCGCTCCCTCGTTTCTCAGTCGCTTGGTCTCCTTGCTTTCGACAGGCGTAGCTTCCTTAGGCTTACGCGCCAAGGAAATTGAGCCGATAGGCTCGCAGACCGTGAGCGGTGATGTGGTGTTCCTCGTGGTGCTCGTGCTGGCTCCGGTGGCGTTGGCGTACTTGGCCATACAGGTGGGCAAGCCGCCGGTGCCAGGGCCGCGCATACCAAGCCGGTGATCACGCTGACGGCAGCTAGTCGCGGCCCGTACGCTGCCTGGCAGCCCCGGCAGCGCCCGGGGCCCGCCAGCAGTGCGGGCAGTGGATGACCGGCGCCTCGGCCTCGCTCGCGGCACGTGCTGTAAGCGAAGGCCGGGGCGATGGCCGGCTGGGGCCTATGGCCGGGAGCGATTGTGGAGATCGAGCAGACCGGAGGAGCCGGAGCGGCGGGCACCGCAGGCCCTCACCTGGCGCAGTAGCTGTACGGCAGGTAGGAGCGAGTGCCGTTCGGGGAGGGTGCGCCGAGGAACTGCGCGCCGATGATGTGCTGTTGGGAATTCTCGAAGCTGATCTTGGCGCCCAGGGACATCTCGAGGTTGATCTCGAAGCCGTACTCCTGGGCGTTGGTGACGCCGTCGTACTGCGTCTGACTCGAGATCCCCTGGTCGAACATGAGCTGTCCGAACGGGTCGTCGGCGCCGGGGCGGGTGGTCGGTGCCTTGTCGCCGAAGAGGTACTGGAAGGGAGCGGCGTTGTCGCCGTTGCCCTTCAGCCAGTTCTCGGCGGTCTGGCGGTCCTCGTTGACTTGTGGGTCGCCGGTCCCCGGCGGGAAGTTCAAGGCGTTGGTGGTGATCGTGGTCACCTTGTCCTTGTGCGAGTCGGAGGCCGTCACCTTGCCCTGGGTGTCGCCGTTGCTGTCCTTTTTGGTACCTGTTCCGGTCTCGGACATGTTGTTGTTGCCCGTAACGGTCTGGGTCATGGTGATGCCGGCGAGGCTACCGTCCCGGTAGCGGTTGACAGTAATGGTGCCGGTTCGGGTCTGGCCCAGTTCGCCCTTCGCGCTTAGCTCTGCTGCGCTGACTTTCGCACTGCCGGAGTAGTCCATCTGGAACTGGTAGGTGTACCCGGTCGTGGGCGGGTTGCTCGAGTCGTTCTGGGTAATTGTGGCCTCCGGGTTCACCGAGAATTTGCCCCCGAACTGCAGCCCGAGGCCCTCCTCTTGGAGCTCGGATTCCTTGAACGCGACATCGGCGCTGCCGGTCAGACCGATCTTGCCGAAGCCGATGTGGCGGGTGCCCAGTTGCTTGTTTACCTTGTCCTGCAGGTCCCCATACTTGTAACTGGCGTAAAAGTTCGGCATGCCGTCGCCACCGCCGTACTCCGACGCCACCTTCCACGTCCTCAAGTCTTCCAGCTCCTGGCGAAAGTCAGCAGCCTGCTGCGGGCTGTCGAAAACCCAGGTATCGCCGTC
>JAFAUH010000063.1 GCA_019243445.1 Streptomycetaceae bacterium
CTTCTGGGAAGTGCATCAGTACGAACGCCCCGGACAGACCAGGGTGGCTCTCGATCGTGTCCGGCAAGATTCGGATGGTGTTTCTGGGCTGTTCGGACTCAATGAGGAGCCGTTCGAGTTGCTCCCGGGTCACCGCGGCGTCGCCGATCACGCGGCGCAGCGCGATCTCGTTGATCAGGGCGCGGAAGTCGCGCAGTGCCCCGTCAGCGACTCTGTGTTGTCGGTCTATGCGGATCTCGACGAGCGCTTTGATCTGGGTTGGCTTGAGCTCGGGGCGCAGGTCGGCGAGCAAGTAGCGGGCGTAGTCGGGCGTTTGGAGGAGTCCTGGGATGAAGCTGACCTCGTAGTTGGATATGGCGGAGGCCCGTTGTTCCATCTTTAAGAAGCCCTCGAACTGTGCGGGTCCCAGGAGTGTGGCGTTGCGCCTCCAGAGTGCTGGGCGTGGGCGGCCGGTTGGGGTGTTGTCGATGCTGAGGAGGTTGAGGATCTCGGTGCGTTCGGCTTCGTCGGCCTTGTAGCACTCGAGGAGTGCTTCGGCCAAGTCGTGGGTGATGCGGCGTCGTTGGCCGCGTTCGAGGCGGCTCAGTGCGCTCTTGTCGATCTTGATGTTGCGGGTGCGTAGCGTGGGGTGTTCTGCGACGTCGGCTTGGGTCAGGTTCCGTCGTTCGCGCAACTCTTCGAAGCGGAGCCCGACTTCGCTGAGTGTCAGCGACCACGGGGCTTGGTTCCTGTCCGGCATGTGGCTCAGTGTGGCGGCTCGGCTCTTCTTCTACAACCAATCTGGCGAGCATTTTGCTCAACCATGTTGCTAACTCCGCATTGAGGGGAGCATTCTAGCGAGGGTCACGATGCGTGCGGGAGCTGTCGCCAGCCGTGGCAGCTGCCGTTGGCCGCGCCTTGTCGATGTTTTGTTCGGCCGTTGATCTCAGGAGGGCTGACGAGATGCCCCGCCCGACGTTGTTCCGGCTCCTGGTCCAGGAGCGATGTTGGGATAACTGGGTGGTGTTTTGTGAGCACTTCGAGGAGACGGCCTGGGTACTTTCCAAGGAGACCAACTCCCCACGTCTGGCCGGGGTCACGGTGGGGCGTCGCACGTTCGACCGCTGGTTCAGGGGTGACTGGTACGGGCGCCCGCACCGGGAGACGGCCCGGGTACTGGATCGCATGCTGGGCTTCTCCTGCGCCGAGTTGTTCGCTCCGGCGCCTGATGTTCTCAATGCTCGAAAGACGGTGCATGACAAGGGTGGCTTGCAGGCGTCCCTCGTCATCGGGCAGCGGTGGCCCACCTCGCGGCTGTTCCTGTCCGCCGCCGAGGACGTGGCCGACTCCTGGGAGCTGACCGGGCGGAACGTTCTGGACGGCACCACTGCAGCGGTGTACTTCCTCCCGGCCACCCGGGCGGGCGGTGAGGTCAGCCTCCGCCCGCCTGAGTCGGCGAGTTTGGAGAGGTTCCTGCGGCCGGCTCGCCGCGGTCTGCTGGTCGGTGTGGAGGAGCAGGGCGACGATCTGCGGCTGTATGTCATCGACTCTACGAGTGCCCGACGGTCCCGAGCTGCTTTCGCGGGGCGCGGCGGTGAACTTGTCCTGTCGGCCGCCCATGAACTGGACGACATGACCTACGGCATCTTGTGGTCCCTGGTCCAGCTGGACGACGGGTTACTCGCTGACGACCAGGCGCTGCACGAAGAGCAAGAGGTCCTCGACACCTACTTGTCGCTGCCCCGCTCGGCCCCCAGCCGGATGACTGTGCCCGTGTTCACCTCGGTCGGCGCCAACTGGCTCGGGAGCGCCTTTTGCGCCCAGCACATCCAGCGCCGACTCGAAGGAGCGATGGAGCCGCCCCTGTTCTGGACCCGGGAGCAGACCGGCGAGGAGTCGGCCGCCTGGCTGTTCTTCCGGCATAAGACCGCTTACCTGCAGGCCATCGGCCGGCAGTTCGGCGGCGCGGTCAGCCCGCTGGCGCGCACCTTCTGTATTCCCGAGGCTGAGGTTGCGCGCACGAGCCCGTACGAGCGCATTGTGCTGTTCCTTGTCATCGCGCTGATGGAGATGTGCGGCATCCGGGTGCACGTGACCGTGCGCCCCGAGTACTCAGCCGTCGACGGTTTCGCCCTGGTCCCGGGCCAGCGCGCGGTCGTGGCCAACTGGGTGCGCACGGAGGCGCTGTGGCGGGCGGACACCACCACGGTCCGGGCCGAGCTGCGGGGTTACCAGGAGGTCTTCAACGACGCCGCGGAGCAGAGTGTGCTGAACGGCTCCGATCCCGAAACGCGGTTGCGGGCCCTGGCAGGCTACCTGGAGCTGGACTGGGGCTGGCTCGTCCGGCGTGCCCGCGGCCTCGGGGAGTGCGGCCTCGCTGGCCTGATCCGTCCCCGTAGCAGACTGCTCAGCATCGATGCTCTCGATGACGTCCTGCGTTTCCTCGGCGCCCTTGTCCCCGACCGGTGAGTGCCCCTTCGATCCTGTCCGCAGCCGTCTCCGATCCGAAAGGCCCGCACGTGCCTGTCGTCTCCTGCGTCCCATCCCGTAACGTCCTCGTGGTCACCCTCGGCGGCACGATCGCGATGAGCAAGTCCTCCGGCGATACGGGCGGGGTCACCCCGCGTCTGACGGGCGCGGACCTCGTCGCTGCGGTCCCCGGCCTGGACGAGGCAGTGTCGATCGCCCTTGAGGACTTCCGGCAGGTTCCCGGCGCCTCGCTGACCGTGGACGACATCGCCGAGCTCGCCGAGCGATGCCACAAGGCCGCCGCCAGCGGGACGGACGGGATCGTCATCACGCAGGGCACGGACACCTTGGAGGAGACCGCCTTCCTGCTGGACCTGCTGTACCAAGCCGACGCCCCCGTGGTGCTCACCGGGGCGATGCGCAATGCCGCGATGCCCGGTGCCGACGGCCCGGCCAACCTGCTCGCGGCGGTGCGCACCGCGGCGGATCCAGCCGCTCGCGGCCTGGGAGCACTGGCCGTCTTCGCCGACGAGATCCACGCCGCCCGGCACGTCCGCAAGATTCACTCGACCAGTACCGGTGCCTTCGCCTCACCTGATGCCGGTCCGATCGGGCATGTGATCGAAGGAGTGCCTCGGCTGCATTTCTCCGTGCGACGGCACCGGGCGGTCCCGCTGCCGCTGAAGGCGGCCACCGTCGAGATCGTGCCCACTGTCCTGGGCGGCAGTGCCGCCGTTCTCGACGGCCTGGAGCACCGGGCGAACGGGGCGGTCGTTGCGGCGTTCGGTGTCGGCCATGTGCCGGCGACCTGGGTTGAACCCCTTGAGAGGCTGGCGGCCCGCATGCCCGTGGTCCTGGCTTCCCGGACCGGCGCCGGATACGTACTGACGAGCACCTATGCCTTCCCCGGCTCCGAGAGCGACCTGCTGGCCCGCGGACTGATCAGCGCCGGCCCGTTGGACCCCTACAAGGCCCGGCTCCTGCTCCTGGCGCACCTGGGCGCGAGTGCCGACCAGGCCGCGATCGAAGCCGCCTTCGCCGAACGCCACTAGCCCACGCCATGAGCAGGAGGAGCCACTCGCATGCGCGTCACCCAGGTGACCCGGGGCCGGGAGTTCGTCGTCGCCATCGATCACGGCGAGGACTTCTTCACCGCGCTGAACACGTTCTGTACCGAGCACGGCGTCCGCTGCGGATACATCCCCACCTTCCTCGGTGGCTTCAGCTCCGCTCGCCTCGTGGGTAGCTGCGAGCCGCTGCAGAACCCCGAGGCCCCGCTGTGGGAGCACATCGAGGTCCACGCGCTCGAGGCGCTGGGCACCGGCACCCTGGCCTGGGATCCGGAGAAGGACTGCCTGGCACCACACATCCACGTCTCCGCCGGCGTGAAGTCGGCATCGGCCGACGGGCGCACCAGCCACCTGCTCGATGCCACCGTGCAGTTCATCGCCGAGCTCGTCATTGTGGAGATCGCCGGCCCGAATCTCACCCGGCCTCGGCTCCCCAGCCTGTTCAACGTGCCGCTGCTCACCTTCGATGAACAGCACTGACCACGTCGCGGCAAGGAGGGCGATCGTGAAGCAGACCCTATTTCGTCAACTGGTGCAGGAGCGGGACTGGACCACGGTCGAGACGTTCAATATCCATTTCGCCAAGGCCGGCCGGGAGCTCGCCGAGAACAGCGGTGAGCAGAAACTGGCCAGCATCACTGTCTCCCGCCGCAGCTTTGACCGGTGGATGTGCGGAGACCTCTCGCGGGCACCTCAGCGTGATACCCGCCGTATCCTCGAGCACCTCTTCAAAGAGCCCGCCGTGCGCCTGTTCAGGCCCACGCGCGCGTCCGCCGCTGTGCTCCCGGCGACGGACGGGCACGGGAACCGCGACCGAGAACAGACATGCCTGATGGCCGTCCCTTCGAGCCGCGTTGATCCCGCGCTGATCCCACACTGGAACGGACTGCTCCATATCCTGTCCGCCTCGCACAACGCCTTCGGCCCCCATCGGATCCATGGCACGGTCATCCGCGAGATGGACGTGATCCGTGACCACCGGTTGCGCGCCGATGTCCCGGTCTGTAGGGGACTGCTGCGGGTCGAGGCGCGTTGGGCGGAGTTCGCCAGCTGGACGGCGGAAAACCTGGGCAGTCGCGAGGATGCCGCCTTCTGGCTCGGCCATTCCCTCGACCTCGCCCGCCAGTCGGGCGACACGCCGATGCAGGCGTACGTCCTGATGCGGCAGGCGCAGCGGGCGGCCGAGCAGTGCGACGCGCAGGGTGCGCGTGATCTTACCGCAGGTGCCCGGGCGGTTGAGACGGCGAGCGAGCGGGACCGTGCCCTGAGCGCCGTACGTCTGGCACACGGCCATGCGCTGGCGGGTGACTCCCGATTGTGTTCCAAGGCCCTGCAGGCCGCTCAGCGACTCGTTGAGCGTGCTGAAGACCGCGGCGCGGACGACGACCCGGCCACCATCGGCCAGCACTGTGTTCCCGCCTACGTTCAGGCCCACGAGGCGTACTGCCTCCTCCTGCTGGAACGCCCGGCGGAAGCCGTCCCGCTCCTTCAGGAAGCGCTCGCGTCCTGGCCGGCGGACTTCCGGCATGACGCACAACTTGCCCGGGCATGGTTGGCGCTCGCCTACGCTGCCAACGGGCACCTCGTCGAGGCCGCGGCCGAGGGCGCCTCCACGCTTGATTCGATCGCTACGGGCGGGTCCGCGCGCGTCCTTCGTGCACTGCACAGACTCGACCGAAGGCTGGCGACCGGTACCAGCCTGCCGGCAGAAGTCGCCCAGTTCCGCTCCGCTCTCGCCCTCGCAGCCCCGAAAATGTGATCGTGAACCTCCTCACCACAGCGACCACGACCGACGAAGCCGAGCGCGGCGCCACGGTAGCCGTCCTGCCGGTCGGCAGCTTCGAACAGCACGGGCCTCACCTGCCGCTGACCACCGACACTTTGGTGGCCAGCGGCATCGCCCAGGCTCTCGCCGAGCAGTACCAGCTCCTGCTGCTCCCGCCGGTCACCATCACCTGCTCCCATGAACACGCGGGATGGGCCGGCACCGTCAGCATCAGCTCGCGCACCCTGACCGCGGTCATCAACGACATCGCCGCATCCCTCAAGCGCTCCGGAATCGAGCACCTCGTCGTGGTCAACGGCCACGGGGGAAACTACGTGCTGGCGAACATCGTGCAGGAAGCCAACGTCGAACGACCGCGCATGGCCCTGTATCCCGGGCGTGAGGACTGGACGCGCGCCCGCCAGGCCGCCGGACTATCGAATACCGCCCACGACGACATGCATGCGGGCGAGATCGAGACCTCTCTCCTCCTCCACCTGTGCCCCGACCAGGTCCGCGACGGCTACCAGAGCGCGGACCACGTTTCCGACCGACCGCACCTGCTCATCCATGGCGTTCGCCCCTACACACCGACCGGTGTCATCGGCCGCCCGTCCGCGGCAACAGCACAGAAGGGCCAGGCCGTCGTGGCCAGCCTCACCACGAGCTTCGCCAACACTCTCAGGGCCCTGCTCAGTGCCAGCACACCGGAATGAGGTGTGGAAGACCGCGATGGCCAGAGCGACTCGATTCCGGCAGGTAGTCCAGCAACAGCATCTCGCCGTCTGTGAGACCTTCAGTGTGCGCTTCTGGCGTGCCGTCAGGCAACGGGCCAAGCTCGATGATGATCCGCAGCTGGTCTCCATCGTCGTCTCGCGCAGGAGGAACGTCGCTGACCCGCACCACGAACAGGAGGACCCGCATGCGCGCCACACAGTTCCGCCGAGGCCGGGAGTTCGTCTTCGCCATCGACCACGGCGAGGACTTCTTCACCACGCTGGAAAAGCTCTACGCGGAGCATGAGATCCGCTCCGGCTACATTCCGACCTTCGTCGGCGGATTCCGGCGCGCCCGGCTGGTGGGCACCTGCGGTGCCATGGACAACCCGGAGGCCCCTCTCTGGGACTCGGTCGAGGTCCAGACTCTTGAGGCGCTCGGTGGCGGCACCCTGGCCTGGGACACCGAGCACGACCAGCTGGCGCCCCACATCCACGTCTCGGTGGGCTTGAAGGAAGCCTCGGCCGACGGGCGTACGAGTCATCTCCTCGCCGCCGAGGTGCAGTTCATCGCGGAGTTGATCGTCGTTGAGATCGCCGGTCCTGCTCTGACACGGCCCCGGCTGGCGAGTCTGTACGACGTTCCGCTGCTGACATTCGACGAGCAAGGCTGAAGGCGCGTGCGATGAGGGTGACGACTATGACGCTTTTTCGTCAGCTGCTTCAGGAGAGGGGCTGGACCACCGTCCAGACCTTCGGCGCGCACTTCACCAAGGCCGCACGGGAGCTGGCCGCCGAGACCGGCGAGCGACGGCTCGCCGACATCACCGTCTCCCGCCGCACCTTCGACCGCTGGATGGCCGGCGACCTGAAGGGCATGCCCCAAAAAGACACACGGCGGATCCTGGAACACCTCTTCCAACACCCCATCGTGCGGCTGTTCGCCCCACCCCCGGAGACCATGGCCTATCCGGCCATCGGAGTCGCTGCGGCTCCACACCGAGTACTGAACGCGGCCGTTACCGGGAATCTTTCAGTCATCGCGGACAGAGCGGCCTCGGTCGTCCAGATGCGCCCCGCTCAGTCACGCATCCTGGAGGAGCCGCGTCCCTCCGAAGACAGGACTGAGCCCGTGAATCGTCGCCAGTGCCTCGCCCTCAGCAGCGTCGCCGCCCTGTCCGTAACCGCCCTCACTGGCCTCGCCTCGCCTGCGGATCTGGGCGACCTTCCGGAGGCCATTGTCCCCAAGCACATCGACCAACTCGCCGATGCCGCCACACGGCTTTCGGCATGGGACCACCGTGATGGCGGTGGCGGGCTCGTCCGGCGCGTCGCCGCTGCGGAACTGGAGTGGGCAGCGGCCAGCCTGCGGTGTCCCTGTCCGGAGTCGTTGAGGACACCCCTGTTCTCCGCGGTCGCGCGGCTCGCCGTCGTGGTCGGTGCGAGCGGGTTCGACGCCTTCCACCACACCGATGCCCGCCACGCGTTCGCTTTAGCGACCGCGTGCGCGGAAGAAGCGGGTGACTGGCATCTGCGGGCCAAGACCTACTCGATGAGGGCCCGCCAGGAGATCTGGACCGGTGACCCCGACCTCGGCCTGACCTACGCGGAAGTCGGCCTCGCCCGCTCGGACCGCCTCACAGCCACTGAGCAAGCCATGCTGCACGCCGCCCGTGCCCGTGCATTCGCGAAGATGGGTGACGTACAGCAGACGCTCCGTGCGGTGGGTCTCGCCGATGAGTGCTTCGAGCGTGCTAACCCGGAGGACGATCACCTGTGGATGCGCTACTACGACGCAGCCCAGCATCAAGGAGACACCGGCCACGCCCTGTACGACCTCGCCTTGTCCGGTTTCGCACCGCAGCGCGCCGTGCATCGGCTGCAGTACGCCGTCGACCACCACACCGAGGCGTACGTGCGCTCCCGGGCGATCTCCCGGACCAAGCTCGCCTCGCTGACCATGCTGACCGGAGACCCCCAGGAGGCGACCGTGATCGGCCACGCGGCTCTCGACGAAGTCGGGCACCTCACCTCCCGGCGAGCGGCCGCGGACATGCACGAACTCGCCCAGGCGGCAGTCCGCCACCGTAGGGACTCCCAGACCGAGTCCTTGTGGGACCGAATCATCGCTACGGTGCCAGCATGACCGTACTGGCACGGGCATCGGCAGCCGCAGGACTCCCCACCGCCCCAGCCGAACCCATCCGGATCGCCGAGAACGAGACGTGGAGACTGCCCGGCGGAGTGGTCGCACGGATCACCAAGCCAGGGCAGTTCGCCGCAGCGGCGCGCGAAGTGGCGATGGCGCGTTGGCTCGCCGAGAACGGCCTCGACGCCGTCCGGCCTCTGGAAGGAGTCGAGCAGCCCGTCAGCGTGGACGGTCGCGCCGTCACCTTCTGGCATGAACTTCCGTCGCACCGTCCCGGCACGGTTCTCGACGTTGTCCGGCTACTCAGGAAGCTCCACAGCCTGCCTCTCCCCGACTTCCCTGTCGGCCAACTCGACCCGTTTGTGCGACTGCCTGAGCGCATCAACGCAGCCGAGCTTCCCTCGGAGGCGGAGCGAGCCTGGCTGCACGAGCGCGTCCGAGAACTGCGCTCCGCATGGAATCTCCTGCCGACGGGCCTGCCGCGCTGCGTCGTCCATGGAGACGCCTGGGTCGGCAACACCGCCGTCGCGGAGGACGGCACCGCCTACCTCCTCGACCTCGAACGCTGCTCCGCCGGACCCCCCGAATGGGATCTGGTATCAACTGCGGTGAAGATCAGCTCGGTCGGAGGAGTCAGCCGTCAGGAATACCAGCAGTACACCGCGGCGTACGGGCTCGACGTCATGGAGTGGCCCGGATTCCCGACCATGCGCGAGATACGGGAGTTGCGCATGACGACGTACGCGCTGCAGCACGCCAACGACCATCCTCAGTTCGGGCCGGAGGCCCGGTACCGCCTGGACTGCCTTCTCGGACGCAACGGCCCCCGCCCCTGGGCGTGGACCGCCGTCACCTGATCGACCTCCACCAACCACGACGAGGGACCCGTACTGGCGAGCCCGTACGACGTTCCGGTGCTGACATCAAGCAGGGCTGACAACCCGGCGGGAAGGCGCGTGCGATGCAGATCAAGACGATGACGCTCTTCCGTCAGCTCATTCAGGAGAGGGGCTGGACCACCGTCCAGACCTTCGGCGCGCACTTCACCAAGGCC
>JAFAUH010000266.1 GCA_019243445.1 Streptomycetaceae bacterium
CTGCTCGGCGGTCGGATAGATCCGCTCGTTGTAGCGCAGCTTCACAGCTCACCTCCCCGGCGTGGTCCGATGGCGATCTCCACGCACACTAGCCCAAGTGGCTGACCAATTGTCAAGTTGGGTTTCCGCTTCGGCTGCGGGCCGAACCCGGCCTAACCCGGCCGTGAACGACCGGGCTTGCGGCCTTCATGAAGAGGGTCAGCACGATGGCCGGGTCAGGATCGGCAGGCCCAGCCGGCCACCATGTCGTGCCATCTTTCGTGTACGGATACCAGCGGCCGTCGCGGCCGTATCGAAGCTGCGCGCCGTGGCCCTCGACGGTCCAGCGGTTACGCCAGGTGCGCAGGCGTGGCAGCGGGGTGTCGTCGGGCCAGTCGTCCTTCAACGTGGTGCGGGCGCGCTCCAGCACTGCCGCGGGCGGAGTCCATGCTTCGTCGAGGACCTCCAGGGCGCTTGCGCCTCCGTGGTGCCAGGCGCGGGTGGCGGCGGCGAGTTCGCTGGGGGTGCGGCCGCAGTTCGAGGAGATCCGGGCGAAGACCTCCATGGTGGGGTGGGTGGCAGCGAGGCGGACGGCGTCCTGCCATTCGGTGAGCGGCGGGGGTGGGGCGGTGTCGGCGTGACGGGCGCCGAGGGCCGCGGCGAGCAGGTGGTGGGCGCGCGTCGCGGCGTCGGCGGCGAGGAGTTCGAGTGCGGCCGGGTCCACGCCGGGTTCCGGGACGGCCGTGTCCACCAGAGCGGGGCCGCGGCCGGGCCGTTCGGGCAGGGGAGGCGGTGCGGGCAGTGCCGGCAGTTCGGTGCGGGAGGCGAAAGCGGCTGCGGCAGGATCGCTGGCCCGGGCCGGGGGTGTGACTGGGGCCGCGCCTGCGGTGGCCGCGTACGCCGCGGCTTCGACGGCGGCGCGGGCGGTGTTGCGGCGGCCGAGCTCGTCCATCAGCTCCCGCTCACCGCGGCCCCGCAGGAGCAGCAGCACGAAGGGGTCACGGTCCAGGAGCCGGGCGAGCTGGTAGCACAGGGCGGCGGCGTGCTTGCAGGGGTAGCCCCAGTCGGGGCAGCTGCACTCGGGGTCGAGGTCCCGGGGGCCGGGCAGCAGCGGAACGCCGGCGGCTGCCGCGTCGTCGGCGAGGCCGGCGGGCATCTCACCGTCGAGGAGGGCCGCGATGTTGGCGGCCCGCTCGGCGATCATGTCGAGCAGTCGATCCCACTGCTGGTCCGTCAGTTGTGCGACCTGGACGGTGGAGCGGTAGGGGGTGCGGCGGCTGCCCTGCACCGGGGCGGCGGCCGAGCCGGGAGCGACGGTGACCTGGCCGACCGCGCCGCCGCGCGCGTAGGTCCGGCCACGCTGAAGACGGCCGTGGTCCAGGGAGGACTCCTCCAGGGCGCGCAGCCATTCGCGGCCCCACCAGGATTCGGCGAAGGGCGCACGACTGCCCTTGGCCGACGGGAGTGCCCCGAAGGTGCGGGCGGGGCCCTTGCCGGACGGAGTGCGCCTGCTCATCGTTCTGTCCTTCGCAACGTGACCAGTTCGGCCAGTTCGCTGTCGTTCAGTTCGCTGAACGCCGCCTCACCGCTGCCCAGCACCGAGTCCGCCAGTTCCCGCTTCTGGCGGAGCATCTCGGCAACCCGGTCTTCCACGGTCCCCTCCGCGATCAGCTTGTGCACCTGGACCGGCTGGGTCTGGCCGATCCGGTAGGCACGGTCGGTGGCCTGGTCCTCCACGGCCGGGTTCCACCAGCGGTCGTAGTGGATGACGTGTCCCGCCCGAGTCAGGTTCAGACCGGTGCCGGCGGCCTTGAGGGACAACAGGAACACCTTCTTCTCGCCGGACTGGAAGGCCTCGACCATCTCCTCACGCCGTTTGACCGTGGTGCCTCCGTGCAGGAACAGGGTCTCCACGCCACGGTCAGCCAGATGGCGCTCGATCAGCCTGCCCATGGCCACGTACTGGGTGAAGACCAGGGCCGACCCCTGCTCGGCCAGGACAGTGTCCAGGAGTTCGTCCAGCAGTTCCAGCTTTCCCGAGCGGCCCGGCAGCTTCGCGTTCGCCGGTTCCTTCAGGAACTGCGCGGGGTGGTTGCAGACCTGTTTGAGCCCGGTGAGCAGCTTCATCACCAGGCCGCGCCGGGCGATGCCCTGTTTCTCCTTGATCTCGGCCATGAGCTCGCGTACCAGTGCCTCGTAGAGAGAGACCTGTTCCTTCGTCAGTGAGACCGGCTGGTCGGTCTCGGTCTTGGGCGGCAGTTCGGGCGCGATGCCGGGGTCGGACTTGCGTCGGCGCAGCAAGAAGGGGCGGACCAGCGCGGCCAGCCGTGCGGCGGCCTGTTCGTCGCGGTCTCCTTCGACCGCCCTGGCGTAGCGGTCGCGGAAGGAGGTGAGCGTGCCGAGCAGGCCGGGGGTGGTCCAGTCGAGTAGTGACCACAGTTCGGACAGGTTGTTCTCGACCGGGGTGCCGGTCAGCGCGACCCGGCCGCGCGAGGGGATCGTGCGCAGTGCCTGGGCGGTGTGCGCGTGCGGGTTCTTGACGTGCTGCGCCTCGTCGGCAACCAGTAGTCCCCAGGGCTGGTGCGCGAGGCGTTCGGCGTCGCGGCGCATGGTGCCGTAGGTGGTCAGCACGAAGCCGCCCTTGGCTCCCGCGTCGAGGTCCTCCAGATCGCGGCCGGGGCCGTGGAAGCGGCGCACCGGGGCGGCCGGTGCGAAGCGCTGGATCTCGCGCTCCCAGTTGCCCAGAAGTGAAGCGGGGCAGACCACCAGGGTCGGTCCCGCGGTAGCCTTTCGTTCCTGGCGGCGCAGGTGGAGGGCGATCAGGGTAACGGTCTTGCCCAGGCCCATGTCGTCGGCGAGGCAGCCGCCCAGACCGAGCGAGGTCATCCGGTGCAGCCAGTTCAGTCCGCGCAGCTGGTAGTCGCGCAGGGTCGCGGCCAGGGCTTTCGGCGGCCTCTGGAGCTTGCGCGCGGCACCGGTCCCGGCGATGGTGTCGGCCTCGGGGTCAGCGATCCGGGAGCGCAGTTCCTCCAGTGCGCCGCCCGCGGCCACCTGCACCTGTTCTCCGTCCACCTCGACGCTCCCGGTCAGCGCGGCACCGAGGGCGTCGATCGCGGTCAGCGAAGGCGTCCTGGACTGTGCGGCCCGGCGCAGGCGGCGGACCAGTTCCGGGTCCACGACCACCCACTGGTCGCGGAGCCGCACGATCGGCCGGTGCGCCTGGACGAGGCGTTCCAGTTCCTCCTCGGTGAGTTCCTCATCGCCGAGCGCCACCCGCCAGCGGAAGTCCAGCAGCCCTCCGGAGGACAGGAAGGACTCGGCCGAGGACTGCGTCCCCTTGCGGCGTGCGGGTTCCAGGACCCCGGTGGCGGTCAGTTCGCGTACCAGTTCCTTGGGCCAGTGCACGGCGACCCCTGCGGCGACAAGGCTTTCCGCGGCCTCGCCCAGCAACGCCTGGGCCTCCTCGTCCAACAGGTCGAGGCCGGTCGGGGCCGCCGCCTCCAGCAGCCGTCCGGCCGGAGGCCAGGCACGCGCGGCCCGGCGCAGCGTCAGCAGCGTGTCCACCTGGGCCCGTGGGCCGAACAGTTCGGGGGCGGTGGCCCGCCCGGACCACAGGTCTGCGGCGTCGGCAAGCACCGTGGGATCGGCCAGGCTGCGCAGTTGGACCACGGCCCGGAAGGAGTCCGCGCGGCCCAGTTCCAGCCGCAACGACACCGCCAGGCCCGCGTCGCGGCCGGCGGCGACCTCCGCCGCCCAGGTGCGCTGCTCGGACACGGACTGCGGTGCGCGAACCGTGAACGCCGATCCGTCGGACACGTAGCGGGCGGCGGGAGGGCGGGTGAGGGAGTCGGCCACGGCGTCCAGGAAGGCCCGTAGCAGCGGCTCGGCCGGCGGAAGTGCGAGCGGGGACAGGCCGGGGACGGCGACCGCGCGTGCTTCGGGAGGCATGGCAGCGGCCAGGGCGCACAGCCGCTCGTGATCTTCGGCGTCCAGCGGGCCGACCCGCCACGCGTCGAACCCCTCCGGCGACACCCCCGGCAGCACCCGGCCCCGGGCCAGTAGCCCCAGACCGAGCAGAGCCGCCGCACCCCAGAACGCAGTGCTTGTGGAGGCGCTGTCGGCCAAAGCCCGCCCGCTACCGCTGACACCGAGCGCCCGGCAGCGGGTCAGCAACGGCAGCGCCCGCTCCACTGGCAGCAGCACCGCGACGACCCGCACACGGCGCACGGACGACCCGTGCGGGCGCACCACAGTGAGTTCCTCGGGTTCCACCCCGAGGTCCGGCGGCTCACAACCGAACCTCCACAACGCCACCCGTCCCAAGCGCGGCGGATCCGCAGGGATGAACACCGCCTCACCCGCAGCGAGTTCCGGCAGCCAGGCAAGCAGCCGCTCCCGGCCCGGAACCGCCGACTCGGGCACCGTCGCCGCGGCGGAGCCCGCCGAGCGGGCGGCGGGCTCCGCCGACACGTAGACCTTCGCCACTACACCCACTCCTACACCCGTTTGGGGCGGCGCCAGTCCCGCGCGCCCTCGGCGAACCAAGGCTATCCACACCGGCGGACCGGCTTCACCCACCCGGCGCAGTGCGAGAGGATGGCACCGGTACTGGCCGGACTCGAACAGCCCAGGGCGCTCGCGGTCCTGCGCAAAGCCGCAGCCTCCCGAGTCCGGCTGCGCCGAGATCGCGGCGATCGCGCTGGCCGGCCGGGGCGAGATCCCCGCAGGACACGGCCCGGAACTCCAACTCTGGGGGCTCATCGACTCCTGCAGGGGCCGCTCGGCGTCGCAGACGAAGCACTCGCCGAGTTCTTGGCCCCAGGAAAGGGACTCGGTACTGCCGCTCCTGAAGCAGGCCGCCGACGGCCTGTGGCGCTGCGGCCACCCCGCCACCGGGGCCGTCCTGGCAGCAGCCGGGCGACACCTGAAGGACCGGGACAAGGTGCTGGCCAAGCGACTGCGCAAGTCCGCGACCAACGTCGGATCCCAGCGCCGACAGTGAAGATCACAGAGTTGAATGGAGTTGGGTGCGTATCTTGTGCGGGTGACTCGTTGGGGTGATTCGCAGGGGTTTGGCATGCCTGGGGTCGGTGCTGGCTTCTAGCTTCGGCGGTGAGCCGTCCGCTGTCGGAGTGGGCG
>JAFAUH010000298.1 GCA_019243445.1 Streptomycetaceae bacterium
GCAGTCCTCACACGCGGCTGCTGCCCATGTCGCCAACCCGTACATCAGCGCTACCCCGTACCTCAATCCCGACTACGTCGCCGAGGTCAAGGCCCAGGCGAGCGCCGACGGTGGCACTCTGGGAGCCAAGGAGGCCAAGGTAGCCTCCTACCAGACCGCGATCTGGCTCGACAGCATCAGCAAGATCTCCGGTGACGCCACCCACACCGGACTGCGGACGCACCTCGACAAAGCGCTCGCCCTCGAACACAGCGGCAAATCGCCCGTCTTGGTCCAGGTGGTCATCTACGACCTGCCTGGCCGCGACTGCGCAGCCCTGGCATCCAATGGTGAACTACCTGCCACCGAAGACAGTTTGTCGAAGTACGAGAAGCAGTACATCGACCCGATCGCCGCGATCCTCGGCGACGCGAAGTACAGAGACATCCGTGTTTCCGCCGTCATCGAACCGGACTCGCTGCCCAACGTGGTGACCAATCAGAGTAAGCCGGTATGCGCGACGGCGACTCCGTACTATGAGTCAGGCATCGAATATGCGCTCAACAAGCTGCATGCGATTCCCAACGTCTACAACTACCTGGACATCGGCCACTCGGCGTGGCTCGGCTGGCCCAACAACATGAGCCCGGCGGCCCAGGAGTATGCGAAGATCGCCCGCGCTACCACCGCCGGTTTCGCCAGCGTCGACGGCTTTATCAGCAACACAGCGAACACCACACCGACCGAAGAACCATTCCTGCCTAATTCCGCGCTCACCGTGGGCGGTCAGCAGTTGGACTCGGTGAATTTCTACCAGTACAACCCCTACTTCGACGAGCACAGTTACGACGAGGCAATGCACAAGCAACTCGTCGCACAGGGCTTCCCCAACAGTGTCGGAATGCTGATCGATACCTCCCGCAACGGCTGGGGCGGTTCGTCTCGGCCCACTTCGCTGCAATCCAGCTCGACCACAGCGACAGACTACGTGGCCGCTAACAAGGTCGACCAGCGCCCGTTCCGCGGCGATTGGTGCAATGTCAGCGGCGCGGGTATCGGCCAACCCCCGCAGGTCCAACCGTACGGTGCGAGCGACCCGATCATCGCCTTCGTATGGATCAAGCCGCCTGGCGAGTCCGATGGCGACTACCCCAGCGGCACCCACACCCACGGTGACCCGCACTGCGACCCCAAGGGCACCGAGACCGACGGCAACGGCACAACGTACCCGACCCAGGCATTCCCCGGTTATGACATCCCAGCCGGTCATTGGTTTGCCGCCCAGTTCCGGCAACTGGTGAGCAACGCCTACCCGGCGATCGGCTGATCGCCTCAGAAAGTGGGTCTCAACACCGTTGCGTTTAGCGGCGGCGAGATGCAAGTCCGTCGTCCATCAGTCTCCTAGCGATCGGACAGATGAATAGGCCTGGCGCCCGCCCTCAGGGGCGGGCGCCAGGCCTATTCCATCCCGTTCAGTATCCGCTCAGCTCGCTCAGATCTCGAAGACCTCGGCCACCAGCTGCGCCTGCTCCGCCTGGTGCCGCTTGGCGGAGCCGACCGCCGGGGACGAGGAGGCCGGACGCGAGACGCGGCGCAGCCGGTCGGCGTTGTCGGGTGCCGCGCCGAGCACCAGGTCGAGGTGGTCGATCAGGTTGAGCGCGATGAACGGCCATGCACCCTGGTTCGCCGGCTCGTCCTGGGCCCACACATACTTTTGCGCCTTGGTGTACTTTGCCAGCTCCTCCTGGATTTCCGAGCCGGGAAGCGGGTAGAGCCGCTCGATGCGCACCAGAGCGGTGTCCATCGCGCCGCGCTTCTCGCGCTCGGCGGCGAGGTCGTAGTAGACCTTGCCGGAGCAGAAGACGACCTTGCGGACGGCCAGCGGCTCCACCGCCTCGTCGCCGATGACCGGACGGAAGCCGCCGGTGGTGAACTCCTCCGCCTTCGACGTCGCAGCCTTCAGCCGGAGCATCGACTTCGGGGTGAAGACGATCAGCGGCTTGTGGTGCGGGTTGTGGACCTGCCAGCGCAGCAGGTGGAAGTAGTTCGACGGCAGGGTGGGCATCGCCACCGTCATGTTGTTCTGCGCGCACAGTGCCAGGTAGCGCTCGATGCGGGCCGAGGAGTGGTCGGGGCCTTGGCCCTCGTAACCGTGCGGCAGCAGCAGTGTGACGCCGGAGGTCTGGCCCCACTTCTGTTCGGACGAGGAGATGAATTCGTCCACGATGTTCTGTGCACCGTTGGCGAAGTCGCCGAACTGGGCCTCCCACATCACCAGCGCATTCGGGCGGGCAAGCGAGTAGCCGTACTCGAAGCCCATTGCCGCGTACTCGCTCAGCAGCGAGTCGTAGACGGTGAAGCGTGCCTGGTCCTCTGACAGATACAGCAGCGGGGTGTAATCCTCGCCGGTGACCCGGTCGACCAGCACGGCGTGGCGCTGGCCGAAGGTGCCGCGCCGCGAGTCCTGGCCGGCGAGCCGGACGGGGGTGCCCTCCATCAGCAGCGAGCCGATGGCGAGGGTCTCGCCCATCGCCCAGTCGACGGTGCCTTCCTCGACGCTTGCCGCACGCCGCTGCAGCTGCGGCAGCAGCCGCGGGTGGACGTGAAGCCATTCGGGAAGGTCCACCTGCGACTCGGCGATCCGCTTGAGGACTTCCTGGGAGACTGCGGTGTCGAGCTTCACCGGGAACTGCGGCTCCGCCGCCGGGACCTCAACCTCGGTCGGGGCCGCAGTGGCCTCCCGTACCTCGGTGAAGACCTTCTCCAGCTGGCCCTGGTAATCCTGCAGCGCCTGCTCGGCCTCTTCCAGTGTGATGTCGCCGCGCCCGATCAGCGATTCGGTGTAGAGCTTGCGCACCGAGCGCTTCTTGTCGATCAGGTCGTACATCAGCGGCTGGGTGAACGAGGGGTTGTCGGCCTCGTTGTGACCCCGGCGGCGGTAGCAGATCAGGTCAATGACGACGTCCTTGTTGAACGCCTGGCGGAACTCGAAGGCGAGCCGCGCGACGCGGACCACGGCCTCCGGGTCGTCGCCGTTGACGTGGAAGATCGGCGCTTCGATCATGCGCGCCACGTCGGTGCAGTAGAACGACGAACGGGAGGCGGCCGGAGCGGCGGTGAAGCCCACCTGGTTGTTGATCACGATATGTACGGTGCCGCCGGTGCGGTAGCCGCGCAGCTGCGACATGTTGAGCGTCTCGGCCACCACGCCTTGGCCTGCGAAAGCCGCGTCACCGTGCAACTGGACCGGCAGCACGGTGAAGTCCGTACCGCCCTTGCCGATGAGGTCCTGCTTGGCGCGGGCGATGCCCTCGACAACCGGGTCGACGGTCTCCAGGTGCGAGGGGTTGGCGGCGAGCGAGACCTTGATCTGCTCACCGTCGAGGCCGGTGAAGGTGCCATCGGCGCCCAGGTGGTATTTCACATCGCCGGAGCCGTGCATCGACTTCGGGTCGAGGTTGCCTTCGAACTCCCGGAAGATCTGCGCGTACGACTTGCCGACGATGTTGGCCAGCACATTGAGACGGCCGCGGTGCGCCATACCCATGACGACCTCGTCGAGTCGCGACTCGGCCGCCGAATCCAGTACCGCGTCGAGCAGGGGGATGACGGACTCACCGCCCTCGAGCGAGAAGCGCTTTTGGCCGACGTACTTGGTCTGCAGGAACGTCTCGAATGCTTCGGCGGCGTTGAGGCGGCGCAGGATCCGCAACTGTTCCTCGCGCTCCGGCTTGGAGTGCGGGCGCTCCACGCGATCTTGGATCCACTTGCGCTGCTTCGGATCCTGGATGTGCATGAACTCGATGCCGACGCTGCGGCAGTACGAGTCACGCAGCACACCGAGGATGTCGCGCAGCTTCATCATCGACTTGCCGGCGAAGCCGCCGACGGCGAACTCGCGCTCCAGGTCCCACAGCGTGAGCCCGTGCTCGACGATGTCGAGGTCGGGGTGCTTGCGCTGCTTGTACTCCAGCGGGTCGGTGTCGGCCATGACGTGGCCGCGCACCCGGTAGGAGTGGATCAGCTCGAAGACGCGAGCGGCCTTGGTGACGTCGTCGTCGTGGACGGTATCGATGTCCTGGCGCCAGCGGACCGGCTCGTAGGGGATCCGCAGAGACTCGAAGACCTCGTCGTAGAAGTTGTTCTCGCCGAGCAGCAGTTGGTGCATGACGCGCAGGAACTCGCCGGACGCGGCGCCTTGGATCACCCGGTGGTCGTAGGTGCTGGTCAGCGTCATGACCTTGGAGACGCCCAGGCGGTTGAGGGTGTCCTGCGAGGTGCCCTGGAACTCCGCCGGGTATTCCATCGAGCCGACACCGATGATCAGACTCTGGCCTGGCATCAGGCGCGGCACGGAGTGGACAGTGCCGATGCCGCCCGGATTGGTGAGTGAGCAGGTCACGCCGGTGAAGTCGTCCATCGTCAGCTTGCCGGCGCGGGCGCGGCGGACGATGTCCTCGTATGCCTGCCAGAATTCGAAGAAGTTGAGCGTCTCGGCCTTCTTGATCGCCGCGACGACGAGTTGCCGTTCGCCGTTCGGCTTGGCCAGGTCGATCGCGAGACCGAGGTTGACATGCTCAGGTTTGACGAGGGTCGGCTTGCCGTCCTTCTCCGTGAAGGAGTAGTTCATCGCCGGCATGGCCTTCATCGCCTGCACCAGCGCGTAGCCGATCAGATGAGTGAAGGACACCTTGCCGCCGCGGGCGCGCTTGAGGTGATTGTTGATGACGATGCGGTTGTCGAAGAGCAGCTTCACCGGGATCGCCCGGACGCTGGTCGCTGTCGGCAGCTCGAGGCTGGCGCTCATGTTCTTCACGATGGCGGCGGCCGGCCCGCGCAGCGTGACGTACTGCGTACCGCTCTCAGAGGCCTTCTCCTGCGCGGCGTGGGCGCCTTCGCTTGCGGCGGGCTTGGCGACGGCCGGCTTCGCCGGGGCGGGGACCGGTGGCGTGGGCGCTGCACCTGCGGCGGCTGCGCGCAGGCCGGCGGTGGCCCCGTTCGGGGTGGTCACCGCGCCCTGCACGGCCGTGGTCTGCGGTGCGGCAGGCTGCGTGCCGCCGACAGCACCCGCCGAGGTCGCCCCCTGAGCGGC
Organism: Streptomycetaceae bacterium; assembly: GCA_019243445.1. GTDB lineage: Bacteria > Actinomycetota > Actinomycetes > Streptomycetales > Streptomycetaceae > Streptantibioticus_B. The sequence continues at coordinate 5,072 of JAFAUH010000298.1, forward strand.
CGGAGCGGCCGGAGCGGCCGGAGCGGCTTGCGGCGTGGTGGCGGCGGGCGCCGCGATCGCACCTGCGTCGCTTGCGTCCGTCAGGGTTGCGTCCGGACTGGCCGACGGGGCCGACGGGGCTGAAGGGGCCGGGAGGGGCGTCGCCGCGCCGGCGGCCGCCGCCCCCGGCTTGTAGTCGGCGAAGAAGTCCCACCAGGCTCGGTCTACTGCGTTCGGGTCCTGGAGGTACTGCTGGTAGATCTCATCGACGAGCCACTCATTCGCTCCAAAACCGGCCGCAGGGCTTGCGCCCTGCCCGTCGGCGTCGGTCGAGACACTCGGTGTATTGGGGGACTGTGACGACACGGCGGCAACCGCCCTCTTCCGCTTCACAAGGTATGGACAGCGGAAATAAAGGCTACGCCTACTGGGCGGGTCAGTGCAGGCTGCATGGCCCGGTCGTCATGCAGCTCACACCTGGGACCGGGTTTGACGCTGTTCTTTGGCGGGAAATCGACATCATTTTGGCTGTCTTTACCCCCTCGTAACCTTCCCGCACGCGTCTGACCAGCAGAATTACGGTTCGCTTACCGAACTGTGAGTCAACTCGACGCCGCACCGCTACCCGGCAGAGTGAGGTGGATGCGGCATCCACGTGCAGATTCAGCCACACGAATCCGGCCACCGTGCAGCTCCACCGCCCAGCGTGCGATCGCCAGGCCCAATCCCGTCCCGCCGTCGCTTCCGGGACCGTTCACGGCCGGGTCGCTGCCCCTGCTGAAACGCTCGAAGACCTTCGTTCGCTGGGACGCGGGGATCCCCGGACCCTCGTCCAGCACTTCGAGCACCAGGCTCTCCGGCGTCGCCCCCTGCCGCGCCCGCACGGTGACCCGGCCGCTCGGCGGGCTGTGTTTGACGGCGTTGTCCACCAGGTTCGACACCACTTGGTGAAGGCGTTCGGGGTCGGCGTAGCCCGTGAGCTCAGGCGGCGAGACGTCCAAGTGCAGATGGACGTCGCCCCGGCAGCGCCCGCGGGACGGTGCGGCCATCGCCACACCCGGCTTGATGCTCGCCGCTTTCAATACGTCGGACAGATACGGCCACACCTCGAAGCGGCGGGCGTTCAGCGGCACCACCCCGCTGTCGAGACGCGAAAGATCCAACAAGTCGGCCACGAGCCGGCCGAGACGCTCGGTCTGCGCGAGTGCCGTGCGCATCATCTCAGGATCGGCCTCGCAGACGCCGTCGACGACGTTCTCCAGCAGTGCCCGCAGCCCGGAAATGGGCGTGCGCAACTCATGCGAGACGTTGGCCACGAGCTCCTTGCGGTGCTGGTCGGCGGCCTGAAGGTCAGCGGCCATACTGTTGAAGGTCACCGCGAGCTCGCCGAGCTCGTTGCGTCGGCCGGTGCGCACCCGGCGGCTGTAGTCCCCGCGCGCCATCGCACGCGCGACCAAGGTCATCTCGCGCAGCGGCGACGTCAACCCGTGCGAGACGAACTGCATGAACAACATTGACGTGATGATGGAGAAGATCGTGATCACGCGTAGTTCGGTGTCGGAGTGGAGCGCAACGAAGACCAAGAAGGTCGTCACCACCACCGAGGTGATCACCAACAGCCCGAGCGCCGCCTTGATCGAACGGAATGGGTCGACAGGACGCAGCCCCTCCCAGACACGCTGCCACAAACCGGAGCAGCCCAGCTTTCGGTACAGGCGCAGCCGACTGCTCCGCGGCGACATCCGGCGCCGCAAGCCACCACCCGACTCGGCGCTCACGGCGGCTCTTTTTTCGTGAGCTTCTCCGCTCACGATGCCGGGGTCTCCAGCGCGTAACCGACGCCGTGGACCGTACGGATGCGTTCCGCGCCGATCTTGCGGCGCAGCGCCTTGATGTGGCTGTCGACAGTACGAGTACCCGAGGCATCCGCCCAGTCCCACACCTCCGCCAGCAACTGCTCACGCGAGAGCACCGCACGCGGCGTCTGCGCCAGGCAGGTGAGCAGATCGAACTCGGTCGGGGTGAGGTGGACGTCGGCTCCGTTCACCCGCACTCGTCGCTGCACGTGGTCAATGGCGAGATCGCCGAAGTGCAGTGTGCCGTTGCGCGGGCTGCGAGCCGCGACTGTGGCCCTCTCGACGCGTCTGAGCAGCGCGTGCACCCGCGCCGCCAGCTCACGCATTGAGAACGGCTTGGTCATGTAGTCGTCCGCGCCGACGCCGAGACCGACCAGCATGTCCGTTTCGTCGTTCCGTGCGGTGAGCATCAGCACGGGCACGGGGCGCTGCGCCTGCACCTGGCGGCAGACCTCCAGGCCGTCGTAGCCGGGCAGCATGACATCGAGCACCAGCAGATCCGGCTGCCAGGCGTACGCGGTCTCCACAGCGGCAGGGCCGTCGCCCGCGGTGTGTACCTGGAATCCCTCGGCACGCAGCCGGGCCGAGATCGCATCGGCGATCGTCGGATCGTCCTCGACGACGAGTACGCGGCGTTGTGCGCTCGTCAGCTGGACGCCGGTGGCGCCGGTTGCGCTGTGCGTCGTGCTCGTCTGTGTGTTCTCCATCGTGCCCCGCCCCACTCGGTCGCGCTGCTTGCCCAGCAGCGTAAGGGGAAGTGCAGGTCGGAGGCTACGTGGGCGGTCCAGCGGATATGGACGACATCCGGCACTCCTCCGGCACTCCTCACGGAACGGACACGGTGATGATCTGTAGCCGTCATTCATGTCCGCGGACGAGCGAACCAGCTGCGGTTTCGATGCGATGAGCGAGCTCGACGTCGACATCGGTGAGGCCGCCCTCGGAGTACACGGCGAAGTGGAGCGTCTTGTCGCGGATGTCGATATCGGGACGGTGGTCCAGCCTCTGGGTTTCCCTCACGATCTTGTCGACGATGCGGACTGCGGTGGGGAAGTCATAGGCCTCGACCGTACGATGCAAAGTGTCGGCCACGCGCCGCCATTCTCTGAGGTCGGCGTCTGACATCCGTTCCTGGATCTCGGTGTCGTCGAGCAACCTGGACACGATCCCTCCTGCGGTTCGGGACGATGCCGGTGCCTGGGCAGGACGTAGGTGGCCTCAGGCCTCCTGATCTCTGCATCTCCAGCGTTACCCCTGGCTGGTGGGGCGGCAAGCGGAGCGTCCATCGAAGGTGATCACGTAACGCGTCCGCGGTCTTCCCTTGCCACGCATTGGGGTCGCTCCCCGTGAGCTGACGCAGCACATCGGTCAACAAGTGTGCGGAGTCGTCAAGGGCTCTTGCCTGGCAATCGATCTCGTCCGGGTCGCCCGGTGCAGGGTCGAATCCGAGGTTGGGAAAGTTGCGAGTCACCGGGTTCCCTCCCCCGTCATATCGCTCTGAAGCTTTTGGTCCAGAGCGTTGAACGTGTCGGAGACCTTCTGGATGAACTGGTCGAGATCGTGTGCGTGAGTACCGATCTGCTGCACGGCGTACGACCAACTATCGCTGAAAGAAGCTGCTTTGTCGGCAATGATCGGAGCGCCCAGTGTCTGTGTGTCCTGGTTCTTGACGATGCGCAGGACGCGCTCAAGGTGATTCATGGCTGTGATGAGGCTGGCGTGAACGGTGCACAACCCTTCATCTGTGACCTTCAACTTCCCGCTCAGAACGCCCACTTCCCCGTCTAGCCTCGCCGATCCTTGCGAACTTCAGCGTTCATCGGCGTTCATCGGCGTTCATCGGCGTTCACCCACCCCGTTCCCCGTGGCAGTTCGCCGTACTCGTCCCATTGCTACGCTGGTGGACAGCGCTCTGTGAATCCTATCTTGTCAGGTTCCTGGCTGTCAGCCTGCCCTGTTGGGGCATCATCGCCTGCAGCATCCCATCGCCGGGCAGGGGCCGGTCTCGTGCAGGCATGCGGATGTCGGCATGTCGACGCCAATACCGACCCGCAGGCGCGGCCCCGTTCACCCCGCTGCTTGCAAGATCGCGGTGACGATGGGGCCGGCAAACTTGTAGCCCTCACCGGTGTTGGGGACGAGCGCCGCCGCCGCGACGTCGTCACGGTAGGCGAGGAACCAACTGTTCGGCTTCGCCTGCCCATCGACCTCGGCGGTGCCCGTTTTCGCACCGACATTGCCGCTGAGGCTGCCGATCGTCGGCGCCGCCGTGCCCTGCCGCGCGGTCAACCGCATCATGCTTTGGATCTCCTGGTCCACCTGCGCGCTCAACTGCTGCGGCGCCTGCACCAACTGCCTGCCGTCGACCGATGGCGGGACGATGTACGGCTGGCGGAAGACCCCGCTTTCTGCGGTGGCCGCCACCGAGGCCATGTCGAGCGGGTTGAGCTGGACTCGTCCCTGGCCGATGTACGTCAGGGCTTTCGCCGCGCCGGTGCCTGTCGGGATGCTGCCGTCGAAGCTGGAGACCCCGACGCTCCAGTCGAGACCGAGCCCGAAGACGTCGCGCGCCTCGCTCTCGACCGCTCCGTCGGGCATCACATTCGCCGTCGAGATGAAGGCTGTGTTGCAGGAGGCCGCGAAGTCCGCCGCCACGGTGGCACCGCTGAGCTGCATCATCTCCACGTTGTGGAAGCTCAGCCCGCCGTAGGAGAGGGTCTTGGGGCAGGCGAGCGGAGTGCTCGGGGTGTACTTGCCGGTGCTCAGCAGTGTCGAAGCCGTGATGACCTTGAAGGTCGAGCCCGACGCGTACGTGCCCATCATCGCTTTGTTGTAGCCGACGGCCGGGTTGTTGGCGACGGCGAGAATCCCACCTGTACTCGGCTGAATGACGACCACCGAGGCGTCAGGCCCCTTGGTGGTGACTGCCTTTTGTGCCTCCGCCTGCAAAACGGAGTCGATCGTCGTCGGCAGCGGCTTGCCCGCTTTGCCCTGCGCGAGCTGGTGCAGCACCTGGCCAGGCTGCCCGGCCGCGGTCTTGACGCGGATCTCGGCGCCTGGCGTGCCGCCCGACATCTTGTTCGCGTAACGGGTCTGCAACTCGCTGAGAACCCCGGCGAGCGAGGGGAATTCGGCGGCGGTCAGCGTCTTGCCGCTGCGGTCGGCGACTGTGACCGGCGGCGGCACGGAGGCGTCGGCCTCCAGGGTCTCGCCCTGTGTGAGCGTCGGATACAGCACCGACGGCGCCCACTTGACCGCTGGGCGGCCCGTCGCGTCACGGGTCACCGTCAGCGAGGAGTTGTATGTCCAGCTGGACTGCTGGCCGTGGTAGTCGAACCGGGCACGCACCGAGAACGGCACGCTCGTGCCCGTAGCCGGCCTGCTGCTCAGCGTGAGCGACGTGGCGTGGAACTGGGTGCGGAATGCGGCGAGCTGTCCCGCAGCCTGCGCCACGTCGTCGGTGAGGCCGGCCGCCTCCGCGGTGTCGCCCGACGACCACGCGGCGAGGAAGCCGTGCGATACATGGGCGACATCGGCGACCGACGGGGGAGTGGTGATCGTCGGCGACGGCTTGGCCGTGGCGTGCGTTACGGACTTGCCGACCGGCATTCCCTGGAACAGGGTGTAACCGCCGTACCCGGCCGCGCCGACCATCACCGCACACACACCGCCGATGACGGCACCCTTGGTACGTCCTTGCATGCGTCCCTTCCCTCTGCGGATCCCTCTGCGGACTGTCCGTCTCGCACCGGTCCTTGAGGAGCGTGACGCGCTCGGAACTCTATGACACAGATGGGGTCATCCGGTCAAGAAATCACAACTGGCAGCAAACGCTCTGGTTTCAAAACAGACACATTTCGCATCTCGGCAGGTGGAGGCAGGCGGAGCGCATCGGATCGATCCGGTCAGATCCACGTGTCGAACCACATACGGGCCCGCCACGCCTCGATGGGGATCGTCATGCCGGTGAAGAGCGGATAGAAGTAGATGAAATTCCACATGATCAGCAAAACGAGCGTGCCCACGCCGACCGCGCCCCACATCCGGCGCTTTTCGTTCGCTCCCCGCGGGCCCAGCATCGCGCCGATCATCATCGCCACCGCCAGGCACAAGAACGGCACGAACACCACCGCGTAAAAGAGGAAGATCGTGCGGGACTGGTAGTGGAACCACGGCAGATACCCGGCCGCGACCCCGCACAAGATCGCCCCGGCTCGCCAGTCGCGACGCAGCGCCCACCGGTAAAGCAGGTAGAGCAGCGCGAAGCACGCCGCCCACCACAGCAGCGGTGTGCCGATGGCCAGCACCTCGCGGGCACAGCCGTCAGCCGCCGCGCAGCCGTTCTGGCCGATTCTCGGCGACTCGTAGAAGAACGAAATCGGGCGGCCCAGCACCAGCCAACTCCAGGGATTGGACTGGTAGGTGTGCGGCTGGGCGAGGTGCACATTGAACTCGTACACCTGGTACTGGTAGTGCCACAGGCTGCGCAGCGGCCCCGGGATCCATGACCACGTGCTGCTGCGGCCGACCGCCCAATGCCGGAAGTAACCGTTACCGGTGAGGAACCAGCCCGTCCAGGAGAGCAGATACGTCACGAAGGCGACAGGGACCAGCGAGAGGAACGCCGGGCCCGCGTCGCGCCGCAACATCGCCCGGTACGGGTGGGAGGCCCCGGCCACGCGCCGCGCCCCCGCATCCCACACCACCGCCATCACGCCGAAGGCGACAAGATAGACCGCGCCGTTCCACTTGGATGCGCACGCCAGCCCCAGCAGCACCCCGGCCGCGATCCGCCACGGCCGCAAGCCGAGCCGGGTCACAGCGCCGGTGCGAGCATCCGGGCGGCCGTCGTCCGGCAGTGCGGCAGCGAGCCGGGCGCGGGCCTTGTCGCGGTCGATCAGCAGCGCACCGAAGGCCGCGAGCACCCAGAACATCACGAACAGGTCGAGCAGCGCGGCGCGGCTCATCACGAATTCGAGCCCGTCCACCGCCATCAACCCGCCCGCGAGGCAACCGAGCGCGGTGGAACGGAACAGCCGACGCCCGATCCGGCAGAGCATCAGCACCGCGAGGGTACCGAGCAACGCGGTCATGAACCGCCAGCCGAACGGATTGAGGCCGAAGACCCACTCACCGAACCCGATGACCCACTTCCCCAGCGGCGGATGCACCACGTACGCGGGCTCGGGGCTGATCGGGATGTGCTGCGGCGTGTTCAGGATCTGGGCGTTGGCATTGTCCGGCCAACTGGCCTCGTAGCCGAAGTGCCACAGTGACCATGCGTCCTTGGCGTAGTACGTCTCGTCGAATATCACCGCGCGCGGGCTGGCGAGCTGCCAAAAACGCAGCACGCCCGCGAGCAGCGCGACGAGGACCGGCCCGCCCCAACCCGACCAGCAGGCGAGACACCGGGCCGCAGCCGGGCCCACCCCTAGGCCCAGGATCTGCCACACTCGATCCTCGCCCGGATCTCGGAACGGGGGGACCAAGCGGTCGCGAAGGGGGGTGCGGGGGCGCTCGACATGACCGAAACAGCGCAGGTGCCGCTGCCACGCCGTCGGGCGCGCCGCACCGGGTGCACCCGACGGCATCGCCCCGGAGGCGGCGGTTCCTGGCTCGGTCGCGGTTCCACTGGTCACCGGGACATGGTAGGGACACGGTGGCCCCACGCGAGACACTGGAGCGGTGACAGGTCTCCTCGTTCTCGCCGGCACGCCCATCGGCACGCCCGACGACGCCCCGCCGCGTCTGAGTGCCGAGCTCGCCTCGGCCGATGTGATCGCCGCGGAGGACACACGCCGACTGCGGCGCCTCGCCTCCGCGCTCGGAGTGACTCCCGTGGGCCGCATCGTGTCGTACTTCGAGGGGAACGAGAGCGCCCGCACCCCTGAACTTGTCGACGCGCTCGCCGCGGGCGACCGTGTGCTGCTGGTTACGGATGCCGGGATGCCGTCCGTCTCCGATCCCGGCTATCGACTGGTGGCCGCATGCGTCGAGCGCGGCATCACGGTCACAGCCGTGCCAGGGCCATCCGCCGTGCTGACGGCGCTTGCGCTCTCCGGGCTGCCAGTGGACCGGTTCTGCTTCGAGGGGTTTTTGCCGCGCAAGGCGGGGGAGCGGGCCGGCCGTCTGTGTGAGGCGGCCGATGAGCGCCGCACGCTGGTGTACTTCGAGGCTCCGCACCGCCTCGGCGACACTCTCGCCGCAATGGCGGAGATCTTCGGCGGCGAGCGGCGAGCGGCGGTCTGCCGTGAGCTGACGAAAACATACGAGGAGGTCAAGCGGGGTCCGCTGAAGGAGCTGGCGGCCTGGGCGGCCGAGGGAGTACGCGGCGAGATCACCGTCGTGGTGGAGGGAGCGCCGCAGGCGCCCGCACGAGAGCTTGATCCGGAGGAATTGGCGCGGAAAGTCGCGGTGCGGGAATCGGCGGGGGAGCCGCGGAAGGCGGCGATCGCCGCGGTGGCGGTGGAGGCGGGCGTTCCGAAGCGCGAGGTGTTCGACGCGGTCGTCGCGGCAAAGCTTTCCCGCCGTCCCGGCTGAGGAGCAGCAGTCGGGCACAACGCTTCGCCATACGTATCGCGGCTCCGTACGGAAGTGGGCACAAGGGACTGAACGGCCTAACGTGGAAGGGTAAGAGGCCGCGCGGATAGGGAGCGCGGGTGAAGGAACGGGTCGAGGGCCCGAGGTCCCCCACGCCCGGAGGGCCAGGGGCCTGGGCGTGCCGCGTGAGAGGAGCGCAGCGGTGCTGCGCGCGGCTCTGCATCCGAAGACTTTGAAAAAGAGCAGAGGCGAAGCGAAGCGGAGCGAGCGCGGTGCGGCCCAGGGGTACCTCCCGCCGAAGGCAGGGGGCTCTCTCCCTCCTGCCTTCGGCGGGAAGTACCCCTGGGCACGCGACGCTGCGGGCTCTATCCGCGCGGCCTCTAAGTCACGCTCCGGGCGCCTTGCCCGGAGAGCATCAGGAGCTGCCATGAGTGAGACCCTCGGCATTCCGTATGACCCCTTCGCCAAGACCGTCCACGAGGCATATTCCTTCGCGTGTCTGGGCTGCGGGCACGGGTGGGAGCAGTCCTACGAGATCGCGCATCACACCGACGAGGGCGGGCATACCACCGTCACCTACTACGTAGGGCGGCGGCCTGTTCCTTCGCCGCTCACCCGGCCCAGGTGCATGAACTGCGGCGGTCACCTCGTACGGATCATGCGTTCCGGCCGGGTCTCCGGAGTCGGCCGGGAGCATCCCCAAAGCAGTGCGATGTCGTTGCAGACAGCTGCGGCAGCCTCCTGGGCGGACCCGTTCAATGTGCTCGGGGGCGTCAGCTGGAGGACCGGCTGGGAGCGCGAGAGGCGCGAGGAGCGCGAAGAGAAGGAGCAGAAGGCCGCCGAACGGGAGGAAGAGCGAGAGGAAGAGCAGCAGGAGGAAGTCCAGGAGAAACGACCGGGGTCGGACGGACCTCGCCGTGACCGCAACTGGATCGCTGTGCTGCTCGCCATGTTCCGGCGCTACCAGGATCGGAAACCGCCCGCCTGAACTGAAGGCGTACCCATACGGCTCGTAGACTCCTACGGCTCGTAGACTCCGGGCCATGGCGGAAAAGATGTCGGAAAAGGCGGAAAAGAAAGCGGAAAAGAAAGAGGCGGCTCCTCCGCCGCCCCACCCGTTGCGGGTGGCGGTCGCCGACTCGCACACCCACCTCGACATGCAGCAGGGCACCGTTGACGCGGCCCTGGCCAAGGCCGCGTCGGTGGGCGTGACCACTGTGATCCAGGTCGGATGCGATCTCGCCGGGTCACGATGGGCGGCCCGCACCGCCGCCACGTACAACAATGTTCACGCCACCGTCGCCCTGCACCCCAACGAAGCCCCCCGCATAGTGCTGGGCAACCCCCTTTCCGGGGAGCAAGCCCTCCCCAACCCCCATGACAGCCGGACACGGCAGGGTGGGCGTGAGCCCGGCGGCATGGCGGCGCTCGACGCCGCGCTCGACGAGATCGCCGCACTCGCCGAGCAGCCCCAGGTCCGCGGGATCGGCGAGACCGGGCTCGACTACTTCCGTACCGGCCCCGAGGGCGTCGAGGCACAAACGTACTCATTCCGCCGCCATATCGACATCGCCAAGCGGACTGGCAAGGCACTAGTGATCCATGACCGGGACGCCCACGACGACGTCCTGCGCGTTCTCGCCGAGGAAGGCGCACCGCAAACCGTAATCTTCCACTGCTACTCCGGCGACGCCGAGATGGCCAAAGTCTGCGCCGAGGCCGGTTACTTCATGTCCTTTGCCGGCAATGTCACGTTCAAAAACGCCCAGCCCCTGCGTGACGCCGTCGCCGTCGCCCCCCTCGAACTGCTGCTCGTCGAGACCGATGCGCCTTTCCTGACGCCGGTGCCCTACCGAGGGCGGCCCAACGCGCCGTACCTCATCCCGATCACGGTACGGGCGATGGCCGCCGCCAAAGGCGTCGATGAAGACACCCTCGCCACCGCAGTCGCGGCCAATACGGCCCGGGCCTTCAGGTATGGACAGTACGCAGCGGCTCCATGAGCGGAGCACCATAAGGTGGGAACGTGAGCACCACCCCTTCGAGCCCTTCGAGCCCTTCGAGCCCTTCGAGCCCTTCGAGTTCGAGCGACACCGATCACGGTCATCTCCTCGGTCCCGCGGACATCCGCGAGCTGGCCACCGCACTCGGTGTACGCCCGACCAAGCAACTCGGCCAGAACTTCGTCATCGACGCCAACACCGTGCGCCGCATCGTCCGAACCGCCCAGGTGCGCCCCGATGACGTCGTCGTCGAGATCGGCCCCGGTCTCGGCTCGCTGACGCTCGCACTGCTGGAGGTGGCCGACCGACTGATCGCGGTGGAGATCGATCCGGTGCTCGCGCGGGCGCTGCCGACAACTGTCCAGGCGCGCCTGCCCGGCCGCTTCGACCGCTTCTCGCTCGTCCACCGCGACGCCATGCAGGTCGAGGAGGTGCCGGGACCTGCGCCGACCGCGCTTGTGGCCAACCTCCCGTACAACGTCGCCGTCCCGGTGCTGCTCCACATGCTTGCGACATTCCCGACGATCCAACGGACGCTGGTGATGGTGCAGTCCGAGGTCGCCGACCGGCTCGCGGCCCGGCCCGGCTCGAAGGTCTACGGCATCCCTTCCGTCAAGGCAGCCTGGTACGCGCAGGTCAAGCGCGCGGGAGCGATCGGCCGCAACGTCTTCTGGCCGGCGCCGAACGTCGACTCCGGGCTCGTCTCGCTGGTACGCCGCGAGCAGCCGCCGAAGACCAGCGCAAGCCGCGAGGAAGTCTTCGCGGTGATCGACGCCGCGTTCGCGCAGCGCCGTAAGACACTGCGCGCCGCTCTCGCGGGATGGGCCGGGTCGGCCGCGGCGGCGGAATCCGCGCTGGCTGCCTCCGGGATCTCGCCGCAGGCGCGCGGTGAGGCGCTTACCGTCGAGGAGTTCGCCGCGATCGCCGCACACAAGCCTCCCCGAGGAGACCAGTGAGCCCGGCCCCCCTCACCGTCACCGTCCGTGTACCGGCCAAGGTCAACGTCCAGCTCGTAGTCGGCGGCCTACGCCCCGACGGCTTCCACGACCTGGCCAACGTCTTCCTTGCCGTCGGCCTTCACGACGAGGTCACCGCCACCCCCGCCGACCGGCTGCGGATCACCGCCTCGGGGCCCGACGCCCACCAAGTGCCGCTCGACGAGACCAACCTTGTCGCGCGAGCCGCCCTCGCGTTGGCGGCGCGGCACGGCATCGAACCCCGCGTGCACCTGCATATCAGCAAGGACATCCCGGTCGCTGGAGGCATGGCAGGCGGCAGCGCGGACGGCGCAGCCGCACTTGTCGCCTGCGACGCGCTGTGGGCAACGGGCACCACACGTAAAGAACTCCTCGCCATCTGCGCCGACTTGGGCAGTGATGTGCCGTTCAGTCTCGTCGGCGGGGTAGCGCTCGGGCGCGGCCGGGGAGAACTGCTCGAACCGGTGGAGGTTACCGGGACCTTCCACTGGGTCTTCGCCGTCGCCGACGGCGGCCTGTCCACCCCGGCCGTCTACCGTGAGTGCGACCGGCTCCGTGCCGCGTCCGGCGCCGGTCACACCGCCGCTGACATCCCCGAACCGCAGCCCTCGCCGCAGCTGCTCGCCGCGCTGCGCATGGGCGACGCGGCTGCTCTCGCCGGTGCCCTCTGCAACGATCTCCAAGCGGCAGCGGTGAGCCTGCGCCCCGCCCTCGCCGAGACGCTGCGGGTGGGCACGTCAGGTGGCGCGCTCGCCGCTCTCGTCTCTGGCTCCGGCCCCACCTGCGCCTTCCTCGCCGAGAACCCGGAGGCGGCAAAGTCCATCGCCGAGACGCTGCGCGCTTCGGGCACCTGCCGCAAGGTGCGGATCGCCTCGGGCCCGGTACCGGGTGCCACGGTCATTGCCGGGTGTCTTCCCGAACAGCCTGCATAAACGATCTTCCCGGCCGACGACTACGCTGGACAGCTCATCCGCCCAGACACGCGCACCGCCCAGACACGCACCGCACAAATGGAGAACAATGCCCGTCAACCTGGTCAACGCCGAGGCCATCGACAAGGTGTACGGGACTCGTACCCTGCTCGACGGTATCTCGCTCGGTGTGTCGGAAGGCGACCGTATCGGGGTCGTCGGCCGCAACGGCGACGGCAAGACGACTCTCATCCGCATCCTCGCCAAACTGGAGGAACCGGACGGGGGCCGTGTCACCCACGTATCGGATCTGCGCCTCGGCGTGCTCACACAGGCCGACTCGCTCGACCCCGCCGCCACCATCAGGCACGAGGTGGTCGGTGACCTTGCCGACCACCAGTGGGCCGGCGACGCCAAGATCCGTGATGTGCTCACCGGTCTGTTCGGCGGCCTTGACCTGCCCGGCTTCCCACAGGGCCTGGACACCGTCATCGGCCCGCTCTCCGGCGGCGAGCGGCGGCGCATCGCGCTCGCCAAACTGCTCATCGCCGAGCAGGACTTGATCGTCCTCGACGAACCGACCAACCACCTCGATGTCGAGGGCATCGCCTGGCTCGCCGCCCACCTCCAGGCGCGCCGGGCAGCGCTCGTCTGCGTCACCCACGACCGCTGGTTCCTCGACCAGGTCTGCACCCGCATGTGGGACGTCCAGCGCGGCGCCATCCATGAGTACGAGGGCGGCTACTCCGACTACGTTTTCGCGCGCGCCGAACGTGAGCGCCGCGCGGCGAGCGAGGAGACCAAGCGGCAGAATCTTGCCCGCAAGGAGCTTGCCTGGCTGCGGCGCGGCGCACCGGCCCGTACCAGCAAGCCGCGCTTCCGCATCGAGGCGGCGAACGAACTGATCGCCGATGTGCCGCCGCCGCGCGATTCGGCGGAGCTGATGCGGTTCGCGGGCTCCCGCCTCGGCAAGACCGTCTTCGACCTCGAGGGCGTGACCGTCACCGCTGGAGCTGTGTCCGAACGGGTGCTGCTGAAGCATCTGACGTGGCAGCTCGGCCCCGGCGACCGCATCGGCCTGGTCGGTGTCAACGGCGCAGGCAAGACCTCGCTGTTGCGCACACTCGCCGACGCCGCCTTTTCTGGCGGCGAACAGCAGCCCGCGAACGGCCGGGTGGTGGTCGGCAAGACCGTCAAACTCGCTTATCTCTCGCAGGAGGTACGCGAACTCGACCCGACATGGCGGGTGTTGGAGGCGGTCGAGCGGGTACGCCAGCGGGTGGACCTCGGCAAGGGGAGGGAGATGACCGCCTCGCAGCTATGCGAACGGTTTGGTTTTGTGAAGGAGAAGCAGTGGACGCCGGTCGGTGACCTCTCCGGCGGGGAGCGCCGCCGCCTGCAGATCCTGCGGCTGCTGATGGACGAGCCGAACGTCCTCTTCCTCGACGAGCCGACCAACGATCTCGACATCGAAACGCTCACACAACTGGAAGATCTGCTCGACGGCTGGCCGGGGTCGCTCGTCGTCATCAGCCACGACCGCTACTTCATCGAGCGCACCACGGACCGCGTCTTCGCGCTGCTCGGCGATGCGACCCTGCGGATGCTGCCGCGAGGCCTCGACGAATACCTGGAGCGTCGCCGCGCGGTCATCGAGGCGTCCGCTGCCGCCATTCCCGCAGCACAGGCCAAACCCCGGTCGTCCGCCGCCGAGGTGCGCGCGGTGAAAAAGGAACTCCAGCGCATCGAGCGCCAGCTGGACCGCATCGCGGAAAAGGAAGCGAAACTCCACGCCGAAATCGCCGAGAACGCCACCGACTTCGAGCGTGTGGCGGAGCTCGATACCGAGCTGCGCGGCCTGCGCGACGAACGGGATGAACTGGAAATGCGCTGGCTGGAGATCGCAGATGACGCGTAACAGCTCGTTGCGGGATGCTTCTTGTGGGTAAGAGGCCCACGGGGATGAAGGGGTGGGCCATATGGGCGTCCGGCTGGTGGTGGTCGACGACCACCGACTGCTCGCCGAGGCACTCGCCTCGGCGCTGAGGCTGCGCGGCCATCGCGTGCTCGCGGCCGGAGCGCCGTGCGCGGCAGCAGCGGAGCTGGTGATCGCCCGCGCGCCCGAAGTATGTCTGCTGGGGACGACGCAGCCGGCGGAGCCAGGTGTGTTCGATCCGGTGATGAAGATCAAACGGGAGCGCCCCATGGTCTCGGTGATCGTGCTCGGCCCCGTACCGAACCCGCGGGGCATCGCAGCCGCGTTCTGTGCCGGTGCGTCCGGCTATGTGCGCCATGAGGAGCGTATCGAGGGTGTGGAGCGCGCGATGGCGAAGGCGCGCGCTGGTGAGGTCGCTGTCGCGCCGATGCTGCTGCAAGGGGCGTTTGCCGAGCTGCTCCATCCGGTCGCCGAGCCGGAGGATGAAGTGGGGTGCCTGTTGCAGATGCTCACCCCGCGCGAGATGGAGGTGCTGGTGCGGGTGGTGGATGGTGAGGACACCCGGCTGATCGCCGCACGGATGGGGATCGCGTCGAGCACGGCCCGCACCCATGTGCAGCGGGTGCTGATGAAGCTCGGCGTCGGTTCGCGCCTGGAGGCGGCGGCGCTCGCGACCCGTACAGGACTGCTGGAGCGTGCGGTCGCCGAACGGAACGGGCAGTGACATCAGCTGCCTGAAGTCGGCGGACCGGACCCGGATCTTAAGGGTCCGGTCCGGTCCGGGCCTGAGCGGCGCCTATTTCTGCTGTTCGCCGGCGGCCGGTGGCGGCGGGGTGGGGCTCAGCTTGAGCCAGAGCAGGAAGAGCAGGCCGAAAACGAGCATGCCGATGCCCGTCCACAGGTTGATGTTGATGCTCTGTGCCTTCTTGATGTCGGCGCTCGACGCGGTGATGCCGGCGAAGGTGACGATGACGCCGTAGACCACGAACAGCCCGCCGATGACGCGGCGTACATCGAAGAGCCGGGCCGCCGTCGCGGACTTGGCCTGAAGCTCCTCGACCTCGTGCTGGTACTCACTCATGCCACTCATGCCACTCATGGGACATTGCTCCTATGCGCCTATAGCAGGGGCGTCAGAACGAGAAGGGGAGGTAGAGCGCGGCGGCGAGCACCAATGCTGCGGTGCCGAGCAGCGTGGGTTTGCGATACCAGGCCTCGTCGCCCGCCGCGGGCGCCTCCTCCATGCCCGGTGAACGCGCCCCGTACACGAGTCCGGCCAGTTCCTCCACCGGCTTGGGCTTGGTGACCATGCTCACCGCGACCATGACCACGGCTCCGGCGACGAAGCCGACGATCGCGGAGATGAAGTTGGCGCCCTGGTCGCTGGGGATCATGAAGAATTGCAGTACCTCGTTGTAGATGGCGGAGGAGAGCCCGCCGACCGTGATGTAAACGAGAACGAAGAGCCCGGCGACGAGGATCGCCACCCAGGTCGGCCACCCCAGCAGCGCCTGGACGACGATCGCCATCGCGTAGAGGTTGACGCCGGCGATCAGAACTGCGGAGAAGGCGAACAGGATCGAACTGAGAAGGTGGGCGTTCTTGTCGAAACGGTGGAGCAGGAACTCCGGGACCGAGCGCACCTTGGAGCCGTAGTAGAACGGCATCAACACCAGGCCGAGGAAGACCATCGCCGGAATGGCGCCGACCCAGTACCAGTGGACGGTGTAAACGCCGTACTGGGCGCCGTTGGCGGCCATGCCGAGGATCTCGGTCGCGCCGAGGTTGGCGGAGATGAAGGCGAGACCGGTGACCCAGGCGGGCAGCGAGCGGCCGGAGAGGAAGAAGTCGAGGCTGGTCTTCACGCTGCGTTTGGCGGCTAAGCCGATGCCGAGGACCACGACGAAGTAGATCACCAAGATCGCGTAGTCAAGACCATTGGTGGGGAGCCGAAGCCCGTCGGCCAAGTCGTCCATTGCATTGAG
>JAFAUH010000316.1 GCA_019243445.1 Streptomycetaceae bacterium
TCGTCAGGGCGTGGCAGGTGGGGACCTCCGCCTTCTGTTCATGTCCGGTTCGTTGTTGTTGATGGGCCGGAGGGCGAGGAGCTTCAGCGGCGCCAGTTGAATGTGATCCGTGACGTCTTGAAGTTTCTTGTGGATCAGGAGCAAACCGATGGCCACTCCGGAGACGGCGAGGGGTGACGGCGCGGCGGCCGTGCCGGAGTTGGTGATGAGCGCCACGATTCCACTGGGCGCTTCCGGTGTACCCGATGCCGTCACCTGGTCGAAGACCTTCCAGGTCGACCATGCCCAGAAAACGACGTCCACTCCCATGGCAGAGTGTGTACGTAGAGTGACCGTACTCCTACGCACTGCCCGGGTGGGCTCAACCTCTAAACATCGCAGGCGAGTTGGACGATTCAGCAGGGGGCGTCACGCGGCCGCCTCAGTCCCCCCTGTACACCACCGGCGAACCACGCGCCCCAGTACGACCACGCACCGGACGGCGCCGCATACGGTGCCGCATGAGGCCATGGCTCCGGCCCGACGTCGGCGGACTGCACCCGCCCAGGGACGTGGTTGCCACGTGCCACCAGCGCATTGCCGCACCGTTGACGAATGGCATGCTCGGTGTGCCTCGGCGTAGCCTCACGGGCATGACCGAGGTCTGGACCGATCACGCGCTGGGGGCGCTCCGCGTCGCCTGCCATACCGCGGACGGGTCGTCGCTGCTCGCCTTGCTGCGTACACATGACTGCGGCGGTGTGGTGCAGCAGTGCGGTGATGCACTCACCGCGGCCGTCTTACGGGGCGTGCCCGGCGCGCGCCAGACGGCGGCCGAGTGCGCGGCCGTCCTGCGTGACCGGGGCTGGGCGGGCGATGAGGTTCTCGCCGGACAACTCGACACCGCGGCCGCTGGCGGCGACCTTGGGCTGCGGTCGTTGCCGGTCGACCTGGAGGAGCTCTCCGGTCTGTTGGAAGGCGATCCGGCCTGGGGCGGTGGCCGCATCGACCTGACCACGGGCGAGTGCCGGCCTGCGGCCATCGAGACTGAGGAGGTGGGGGACGAGGAGGAGTGGGACGATCCCGAGCGGTGGCTTCCTGTCCCGAGCGCGGGATCGCGGGATGCCTACCGTGACCTGGAGGACTTCATCACCACTCTGGATGACCAGGACCTCGCCGGCTTCTTGAGCATCGCGATCCAGGGCCCGGGGGCGTTCCGCCGCTTCAAGGACATGCTGGCCACCTCACCGGCGCAGCTGCAGCGGTACTGGCTGTTCTCGGCGGAACGGCAGTACGGCCGGGCCCGGGCCTGGCTCGCCGACCACGGATACCGGCCTACACCACCTGACAGCCGCTGACCCGGGAACCCTCACACAGCCCCAGCGCAGGTAGGCCTCGATCCTTCCCCCTGCTCTTCGAGTAGGGGGTACCCCATGGTTTCCTCCGGCGCCGGATCCGGCAGCGGGAGATGCGGCCCTGGCCGGGTATTGTCCGCCGGGGGAGTGGGTAACGGCGGATGAGCTGTTCAAGACGATGCGAGCCGCGGGCCATGACCGTGCCCGGTGCGCTCGGTTGTGGCACCTGGACATGGCCCCCCGGACGGACAGGCGGTCGGACACCTGCGGCTGGCGGCATGAACCGGCCCGGTGCGGCCCAGCATCATCAGATGCATGGACGACCAGTGTGAGGTCCTCAGCGAAGACGAACTGAACGCCCTGCTCGACGACGACCATGGCCCCCTTCTGGCACCCGGCCCGTTTCCCGCCGGTCGGCGGGAAACGGGCCGGGTAGTCCCCAGGCGTCGAAAACGCGGGCGCCCCCCAGCGGGCACAGACGTACACGCTCAACGTCCAGGCCCAGATCATGGATGACGGACTTGCATCTCGCCGCCGCTAAACGCAACGGTGACGGTGTTGAGTTCGTCAGTACTTGCTGTTCATCGCGGCACGCACTTCGGCGAGCGTGGCATCGGCCACAGCCCTGGCGCGCTCGTTGCCTTCGCGGAGCGTCTGGCGGAGGTAGGTGCGGTCCTGCGCGTACTCGGTTCGGCGGGCCCTGATCGGGGCCAGGTACTCGTTGACCGACTCGGTCACGGTCTTCTTCAACGCGGCGGCTCCCGCAGAGCCGATGTCGGCGGCCACCTGCTCGGGGGTCCGGTTCTGGCAGAGGGCTGCCAGCAGGAGGAGGGAAGAGACCTCGGGGCGAGTGGCTGGGTCGTAGGTGATGTGGCGCTCGGAGTCCGTCTTGGCGCCCTTGAGCAGTCGGGCGGTCTCGTCGGCGTCGGCCGCCAGGGTGATGGCGTTGCCTCGGCTCTTGCTCATCTTCGTGCCGTCCGTGCCGAGCAGGAGCGGTGCGCTCGACAGCAGGGCGTCGGGCTGGGGGAACACGGCGGTGCCGTTGCCGTAGCGGTCGTTGAAGCGGCGGGCGATGGTCCGGGTGACTTCGAGGTGGGGGAGCTGGTCTTGGCCGACCGGGACCAGATTGGCTTTGCAGAAGAGGATGTCGGCGGCCTGGTGGACGGGGTAGGTGAACATCAGGCCGCTGACGGATGACTGACGCGAGTGGGTGATCTCGTCCTTGACCGTGGGGTTGCGGCCCAGTTCGGCGACGGAGACAAGACTGAGGAAGGGCAGCATCAGCTGGTTGAGCGCGGGGACGGCGCTGTGCGTGAAGATTGTGCTGCGTGCCGGGTTCACGCCGATGGCGAGGTAGTCCAGTACCAGCTCCTCGACATGCCCGGCCAAGTTGTCCGCCACATCGCGGTCGGTCAGGACCTGGTAGTCCGCGATGACTACGAGCATCTCCACACCGAGGTCCTGAAGGCGTACTCGGTTGTGCAGCGTGCCGAAGTAGTGCCCCAGGTGCAGGCGGCCGGTGGGGCGGTCGCCCGTCAGCACACGGAATTGTCCGGGGTCCTTGAGGATCTGCTCTTCCAGCACCGCATTGCGGGCCTGCGCGGCAGACATCCCGAGCGTGTCGGCGGAGGGACCTGAGGCGGAGGCGTCGGAGGCCGCGGTCTGGGGGGTGGTGTTCACAAGGTCTCCTGGTACGTCGGTCTCGCCGTCAGGATGGCACGAGCCCTGGTTGTGCCGCTCGAAAAGTCGTGGCTGCACGTCAGGCGGTATATCTGTACTCGTTGATGAGGCCACCGAGGATCCGGGTGCGCAGCAGTCTGCGGGTGTCGAGGTCATGTACCGTGGCGGGCTGTTCGTGAGCGTCGGGCGGTAGCTGGTTGCGGGCCTGGTGGGGCCGGTGCTCGTTGTGGTGGAGCCGGTAGGCCGCCAGGACCTGGCGGGCGTGGGCCTCGTTCATGATGAGGACGTGATCGAGGGCCTCGCGCCGGATGCTGCCGATGATCCGCTCGCAGTGGGCGTTCATCCGGGGAGCCTGCGGCGCACTTTTGATCACGTCCAGTTCCTCGGCCTGGAAGACGGCGTCGAACGCCTCGCCGTACTTGCCGTCGCGGTCGCGCAGCAGGAAGCGCAGAGACTCCATGCGTACCCCGAGGTCGGCGGCAAGATTCCTCGCCTGCTGCACTACCCACTCCCGGGTCGGCCGGGCGGTGACCTCGGTGATGTGCAGGCGCCTCGTGCCGTGTTCGAGGAACGCCAGCGCGTACAACCTCCTGCCGAGTGCGGTATCGATGTGGAAGAAGTCCGCCGCGATGACGCCCTCGGCCTGCGCGGTCAGGAACTCGCGCCAGGTCGGTCCGGAGCGACGCGGCGCCGGGTCGACGCCCGCCGCGTTCAGGATCTCCCACACCGTCGAAGCGGCGATCCGATGCCCGAGTCGGGCCAACTCCCCTTGGATCCGCCTGTGCCCCCACCGCGGATTCTCCCGGGCCAACCGCATGACGAGCGCTCTGATCGCCGCCCGAGTGGGCGGGCGACTGGTGCGCCGGCGCGCGTTGTGGTCCCACTTTGCAGCGAGGAAACGGCGGTGCCAGGCAAGCAGAGTGCCAGGGGTGACTGGGAAGACCTCGCGCCAGTACCGACGGGGTATCAGCGTGGCCAGGACGGCGAACCAGAACCGATCCGCAGGCTCATAGCGGACCGGACCGGTCAGCTGACGGCGCAGCACTGCGTTCTCGTGCCGCAGCACGAGCAGCTCCGCGTCCTTCGCCGCTTTACTGCGGAGGAGCACCAACGGAACGGACAACACCTTCTGGACCACCCTGTACAGCAAGGACACGATCACCCCGACATGATCCCAGTGAACCGACCGCACCCCACTCACCTGCGGCGATAACTTTTCGAGCGGCACACGCTTGCCAGCAACCGGTTGGGGGCGCGTGATCGTGCACCGTGCTCTTCCCCAGGCGGGCAAGAGATGGACCGACACCGGGCGTCTCCATGATGAGCGCGGTCTGAAGAACCGGCCGCCGGGCGACACCAGGGTGGTGCCGCTCCCGCCGCACCTGGTGGCCCTGTGGCGCGAGAGCGTCGCCACCTTCGGCACCGCCGACGACGGTCGGCTGTTCTTCACCGAACGCGGCCGGATCATCAGCTATACCACTTACCACCGGGTCTGGCACGAAACCCGCGATCTTGCCCTGCCACCTGCCCTCGCTGGTACCCCGCTCGCGAAACGCCCCTACGACCTGCGGCACTCGGCGCTGTCCACCTGGCTGTGCGCGGGCGCGGACCCCGCCGAGGTAGCCCAGCGCGCTGGCAACAGTGTCGAGGTCCTCCTGACCCGCTACACGAAGTGCCTGTACGACCGGCAATCCATCAACAACCAGCGCATCGAAAGCTTGCTGAGGGCTTACGACCAGTCGCTTGAGCCCGATGAGCAGGACGAAGAGTAGCTCCCGCACGAGCCATGCCGGATGTCAGAGTACCGTTGATCAGATAGATTCTGCTGGTTGGGCCACGGCTCATCCCGAAGAACCGTAGTCCTTCCTCGGCTGGTTGCTGCATGTCCCTCGGAGCATGTCCGCTGTAGCTGCCATGATCGATCAACTGCTTGCTGAGGTGTGCACGGCCCTGTGGTACACATGGCGACGCACTGGCTACCAGCCGATCTCCGTCTGCACGGGCACGCCCGCGGTAATTTCGCTGCGCACGGCTGGTGTGCCGAGGATCGGAATATCGAGTTTGTTGGCGATCGGGGTGTACAAGTCGGTCTGCACCTCTGGGGTCGCCAGCGACACCAGGAGGGCGTATCGCACCGGGCGGCCTACCCGGTCGGTACGGTTGTGGCTCTTCCACCAGCCGCCGGCGGGATGGACGGCCAGGACGCCGCACTCGGCCAGCTCCGCCGCTGAGCCGCGCCAGATGTCGGCGTGCAAGGAGCCCTGATTGCGGTTTCGGGGGCCGACCAGCCAGTTTGCGTCCCCTTCGAACGCCGCTGCATGGGAGGGTACGTCGGTTTCGGTCTCGGCCTGAGCGGTGATGCGCCGCTCGAAGGCGTCCACGGATTCGCCGGGTGCTTTGATCGCGAAGCGGAGCCGATGAGAGGCATAGCTGTAACGGCCACGCATACCGCGGCGTCCTGGGTTCGGTTCGATGAAGTACGACAGCGTCACCCGAAGCTCGACCGTGTCAGCACCCAGTTCCCGCAACTTCTCCAGTGGCCAGGGCAGTTCGTGAAGCTGCAGTTCCGCCAGACGCACGCCGCCACTGTTGTCCTTGCAGAACGGCACCAATTCATTCTGCACAATGAGGGTGACGGCGTTGGCGGCACTGGACCGCACCCTCTCCTCGCTCGGCACGCCCCAGCCGTAGCGGCGGAGAAGCTGGTGCATCAGCTGATTCTTGGACAGTTTGGGACGACCCGTGCTCTTGTACAGGCCCTTGCCCATCATCGCGGGGGTCCAGCGTGCCTCGTGCACCAGCAGGGCACGTACGGCCTCCGGGGACAGGCTGGGATACGCGGCATGGGCGAGAGCGGCGAGCCTGGCGGCCTGGGCGGTGGCAGCACTGGTCGCGTTCGCAGAGGTGATCAGCCGATACGCGTCCTTGTTGGTGGTGGTCACGCTGACCACGTCGTGCGGGTCCAGCAGGGTCTCTCCGGGGTCGACCAGGAGGTTTCCGCCCTCCATGACGACATCGGGCTTGACCACGGGTGTTCCGGTTAGCGCGACAGACGTCCGGCTGAACGGTGAAAGCTGGCCGGGAGCGGCAAGTGCGCGGAAACCCGCGAACGAGGAGTCCTCAGGTACTGCGGTAAGTTCGGTGAAGGCCCCGACGGTGAGGATGTTGTGTGCCTGCGCGGGTTCTTCGATCCGAGACAGGTCGCACATCGTCAGATGGTCCAAGACGCCTTCGGGGGTGCGTATCTGCTGCGGGGTCAGTCCTCGGATGTTGCCTGCGCTGACCATGATAAGTCGTGAGGCGTCCGGGTCGGGAGCGCCGAGCAGCTCGATTCGGTCGTCGTGGGTCACCACGTCCGTTCCTGCGGCGAGCGCGTCCAAGGCGGCGGACCAGAGGGTCGGGATGCCGTCGACACCGTTCTCGCCATCTCCGGATTGACGGGTGACCGCCATGGAGAACACCCGTGCGCGGGGCGGGTCCGCGCTCGCGCCCCCAACCTCGGCAGTCGCCACGGCGTTCGCGGTCACCTCCGCGTACGTACGGGGATGCGTGGCATCCTTCGGCGTGCCGTCCAGGATCTTCACGGACTCCAGGCCGTGCGTCAGTACAACGGCGCCCTTGCTCTCCAGAGGCCCGGCAAGGTCCCCGTACAGCGCGATCCCGGCCATCTCGGTGCCGTGTCCGTGCCGGTCGGCCGCGGTCTGCTGCGGCAGAACACTGTGCGCGCGCCCGTACAACGCGGGCTTCAAGAGGGGATGCTCCTGGCTCACTCCGGTGTCCAGGACACACACCGCTGGTGCGTCAGGCGGGGCGGCCTCGACGCGCCCGGCAAGGTCGTCCACCAGCTCCTGCTGGAAGGAACGGTCCACGGCGTGCAGTTCTTGCGCGAAGCTGGGTCGGCGAATTTCCACCGGGCAGGCGTTGGTGGCCAGCAAAGTCCGCAGTTCCTCGCCGGAGGCGTGCATGTGAGCGATGAGGCGCTCGCCGACGGCGATCGCCAGCTCAGCTATTGGCCATCGCTTTTCCGCAGCCAGCTCCCGCAACGTCGCCACAGGATCGCACTCAACGATGTGCGGGTCGAACCACAGCTCCCACCAGCGGCTCTCCTCCATCGGCGGCAGTGGATCGTCCTCTTGCCACAGATGCTCGAAGAGTGCTCGCTGAACGGTCTCCATGTTGGCGACCAGGGCCGCCTGCCGAGGCGTGCCGTTCCTGGTGTTCTGAGTGAACTCCTGGATACGACGGGAAAACGCCGCGACTTTCTCGTACGGCAGCCACACCAGAGCGTCTTCGGGGTGCTGATCGGTTGCCGGATGCACGCTCATGAGCGTTAGACCGGAGGTGTCGAGGGCCTCCAGTTTGAGGGTGTGCCCGGCTGCGGCCTCGATGCGGACGGCGAAGCCGTCTGCCCGGTACGGTTCGGGAACCTCGCTCTGGATACCTGCTGCCTCGTCGCGAGCCTGCTCCAAGCCGCCGATCAGACGGGACACGTGACCTTGCCGGTCGGCCGCGCGGTCGGCGGGGCCCCCGCCTATTGCGGGCCGGGGCTGCTTGGGGCGCAGGGTGCGGGCCGGCCAGGGGACGAGAAGGTGCGGGGTGCTGGATGACGCGTGCGGTTCAGGCATGGTGCAGAGCGCGCCGCTCACCCAGGGCGTCCAGCAGCAGACGGTCGTCGATCACGTCGGCACCCCCCAGGATGGCCTGCTTGGCGGCGGACTCGGCCGCCTTCACGAGTTCCGCATGGCTCAGCCCCGCCACGCGCTCAGTTACGGAGGGCCACCGTACTGCACTAGTCTCCATTCCCGCGAGTCTGCGTCGCATCACCTCAACTGCCTGTTCCGGTGTCGGCGGCTCGTAGGCAATCACAAGATCGAAACGCCTGAACAGAGCACGATCCAGGATCTCGTGATGATTGGTGGCTGCCACCACGAGGCTCTCGGAGGGGGCTTCGTCCAGAAACAGCAGGAAGGAATTGAGAATGCGCCGCGCTTCGCCCACGTCGTTCCCGACGGCGCGCTGGGCACCCAGCGCGTCGAACTCATCGAAGAGGTAAACGGCACGGGTCTGTGCTACAGCGTCGAACACCAGCCGCAGCTTCGATGCCGTTTCGCCCATGAAACGACTGATCAGCCCGTCCAGGCGGATGGTGAACAGCGGGAGGGACAACTCGCCGGCCAACGCGGACGCTGTCATGCTCTTACCTGTACCCGGGGGGCCGGAGAGCAAGATCCGGTGTACGGGGGTGAAACCGAAGCGCTCCAACCGGGCACGCTGCCGCTGCTCATGCAGCACCCGGTTCAAGGAATCCCGAAGGTCGGCACTGAGGGTCATGTCGTCGAGCCGGAGATCGGGATACCCGGCGGTCAACAGGCTCGCCAGTTCCCCACGGGGCTGGACCACAGGTGTCGGGCTGATCTTGCCTACGATCTTTGGCCCTTGCTGCTTCACCGACTCGACGAGCTCGCGCAGCTCCACTGCGAACTTGCCGTGCCCCTGCCGCGCGGACTTGGCCGCGACCTGGAGGGCGATGCTGTAGAAACGGTCGTCATCCGCCTCGGCGTGTGCCCGCACGAGGGCCTTGAGATGCTCAGCGCTGGCCGCCATCCGCGTCCCACCTCCCCGAGCAACCGGTGTGCGGCCACCATAGCCGCTGCCACTGACAACGCCTCCCCACTGTTGGACGGCGTAACCGGCATCGTACGGGGATCTCGTCCTGCACGCCCCTCTCGGTGATCGGTTCGACGATCAAACTGGACAGTACTCCCGCGCAGGACATCTCCATGCTTGAGTCCATCGATCACGCACGGGCATGGCGTCATCTGCTGCCTGCCGAGCACCTGGTCGATCTTTGCTGCATCTTCCCGGCGGTCATCTTCTACCGCGGTCCGCTACCGGTGGGGTTCGTCACCCGATCGCTGTGATGTGCCCGTCCTCCTCTTTGAGTCTGCCTCGGCGGTGCAGTTCGTCGATGTCGGAGTCCAGGAAGGTTCGGATGTCCCGGCCCATGCGACGCCAGCCGAAGAACTCGCCCGCGTGCCGGACCAGTTCGTCTCGTGACATGCCCGGGCACTCAGCGGCAAGTTCGTACAGGGCCAGCTGTCTCTCGGCCGGGGCGACGTGGGCGGCTTTGCGAGGGGCGCAGCCCTCACCCGGAACGCGGGCGTCCAGTTTCTCCCGGCCTGCGACGTCCAGGAACTGCCCGTCGACGGTGACCTTCCCGGAACGGACGAGACCGTGCACCACTTCCCGCACGTTGTCGCGGATCCTGTTGCCCGCCCGGGCCACGCCCCATGCCTCCCGGGCGCGCTGTACCAAGAGTTCCTCGTGGATGGGGCCCTCGATCCCGATGACCCAGGTGAGGAGGTTTCCCAGCGCGGGCCGGGCTTCCGGCGTGTGCAGTTCGTACGATGAGGGCACCCTCATCTCGCCCGTCTCGTAGAGGGAACTCCATGGACGGTCGGGCTCGGTGTTGACAGGAACGCGCTCGTGGTCCGGGGGCTCCAGGGCCGTCGGCGGCGTTCCGTCTCCTGGTCCCGGAGCGCTGGACCCGGCCGACGCGCCAGAGAGCGGAGCAGCCGGCCTCGGGCCCCAGGTGTTTTTCGCCTCGTCCGCGTCGGCCGTCGCCGGAGCTACCTCGACGGAGTCGGAGTCCGGCATCGGCCCCCGTTCGACCGCCAGCTGGACCGCTTCACGCAGTCTCAGCTCGGCGGCAGTCCGGCCGCGATACCAGTCGGTGCCCCAGATGCGGTGCAGCCGCCAGCCCAGCCCGGTGAGCACCTCCTCCCGCAGCCGGTCGCGGTCGCGAGCCGTCTTGGAGGAGTGGTACATCGCACCGTCGCATTCGATGCCGAGCGCGTAGGCACCGGGGAACTGTGGATGGCGTACGCCGATGTCGATGCGGTATCCGGCGACGCCGACCTGTGGCTGCAGGCGGTAGCCCCAGTCGCGCAGCACTTGCAGGACCGACTCCTCGAAAGGACTGTCCGGTTCGGCGTCAGCGTGTGTCACGTCCTGCGCGAGGATGGCGGGGCCGTTCTCGGCGTACTCCAGATACCGCTTAAGGTGCTGAACGCTCTCGTTCGCGCTGTCGGTCAGGCCACTGCTCCGGAACGACGCGACGACCTCCATGCGGAAGCGCGCCCGGGTGACGGCGACGTTCAGGCGCCGCCAGCCGCCGCCCTTGTTGATGGGCCCGAAGTTCGTGCCGAATTTGTTGTGCTCGTCGGGGCCGTACCCGATCGACATGATCATGACGTCGCGCTCGTCGCCCTGGACGGATTCGAGGTTCTTGACGAAGAAGCCGTCGAGCCGGTCCTCGGTGAAGCAGTGATCCAGGTCGGGGCGGAGCAGCCGGGCCTGCTGGACGGCCTGGTCGATGGCCGCTGCCTGGGCTTGGGAGAGGGCGACGACGCCCAGCGTGCGGTTGGGGCGGGTGTCGAAGTGATGGATTACGCGCCGGGCGACGAACTCCGCTTCCACGCGGTTGTCGCGCCGACCACCGCGGTCGTACACCCCCTGCGCATGGAAGAACTCGACGCCGATGTCATTGCCGTGGTCCAGCGCTCCGGGGAAGGTCACCATGGAGTTGCCATAGAAGGATCTGTTGCTGAACGTGATCAGGTCTTCGTGGCGGCTGCGGTAGTGCCAGCGTAGGGACAGCTCGCGCACGGCGCCCGCCTTGCAGGCATGCAACAGCGACTCGAAGGTATCCGGCGCATCCTCGTCGTACTCGTCGGAGTCGTCCTCGACGGCCGCATCGAAGAAGGAAGTGGGCGGCAGTTGCTTCTCGTCGCCAGCCACGATCAGAGAGGTTGCCCGGTAAACGCAGTTGATAGCGTCGGCTGGCCGGATCTGTGACGCCTCGTCGAAGATCACTACGTCGAAGTGATAGTCCGCAGGTAGGAATCGGCTCACTGTCAGCGGGCTCATCATGAAACACGGCTTGATCAGCCGGACGACGTCACGAGTCCGGCCGAGCAGTTCCCGCACCGGCATATGGCGTCGCTTCAGCTCTGCCTGTCGCTTGATCACGGCAGCCGCCCCACCGCTGAACCGGCGCGGTCGGCGCTTGTTGCACGCCTCGATCACGGCGCCGCTCGCCGCGGCAACCAGTCGGCGGTCGGCCTCCTGGAAGTCCGCGACCCGGATGTCCAGGTCCGCGGAGCGGGTGGTGGCGAGCCGGGTGTCCGTGGCCAAGAGATCGTCAGCCCAGCACTTCAGCACCGCCTGCTCCACGGTGGCAGGCAACCGCTCCGGCAAGACGCCTTTCTCAACGGCACGCGGGATGAGCTCATCGACACCGTAACGGGCCAGGACGTCCAGTCCACAGCGGTATGCCTGCCATTCCTCCGGACCGCGCGGGTCGGCCCGGAGCTGATCAATGGCCTGTTGCGCCTGCTCGAAGGTTGCGAACAGGGCAGGGGACAGCTGAACCTGGCGGTGTTCCTCGAATAGTTCGTGCAGTGCGGCAGCGGACTCCGACCAGCGCTCGGCGCGGCGGGTGGCTTCGTCGCACCAACCGACCAGCGCGCTGCGAATGCCACGGGCCAGCAGCCCCGGTAGCGGATCCGGCTCGGTGCCGTCGGCCAGGCGAGCGGTGAGCAGATCCCGGTGAGCGATCCCGCGGGTGAGTTCCGCAATGCGATCTGCCACAGTCAGCACGGCGTCCAAGGCGGGCAGTTGGTCCTCGTCGTAGGGGACATAGCCGCCGAGTGCCTCCTCGTGGTGTGTCGCCAGCCGGGCGACCTCGGCCGCAGCGACTTGCCAGGCCAAAGCGTCGTTCAAGCGCTGGGGCAGCGTCTTGTCCCAGACGCCGTTGCGCGTGAGCGCGACCACCACCGCGCGGTCGTCCTTGTACTGGCTTGACAGACGGGCGAACACGCCCCGGTGCTGTTGAGCAAACCTCTCGACCAGAGCGGGCAGTTCTTGGGCCTGCAGGACCTGCTCACCGAAGACGTCCTCCGCTGCGGCACGGGCCGAGGTGCAGGCGGCGAGCGCGATCCGCAGTTCCTGAGCCGCTCGATGTGCCTCGCGCAACCCTTCCTCAGCGAACCATCGCGCAGGCGGCTTCATCGCCGCGGAAGCCAGATCGGCCAGTTCCAGCAACCCGAACGCGGCCTCGGCGGTCTGTGGCTTGGGCAGTCCGAACAACTCGGCCAGTTGGGCCAGGCTTCCGGAGATGTCGTCCGACAATCCGTCACTGGCCCCGGCGAGGCTCTGGTCGGGCAGGCCCTTCTCCACAGTCCGTACGGACTGCCGTACATCGTGCACGGTACGCGGCTCGGGAGTCGTGACCGCGAACGGGCGACGCTCGACAGCCGTGCGCAGGTCCGCGAGCGCGTCGGCGGCCTCCTCGAGGACCGTGGTGGGGACAAAGGCCCCCTTCAGCTTCAGCCCGCGCCAGACGAATGCCTCGCCCTCCGCTGCCGGCCGCCAGGCCCGGCTGACGGCGCCGGCCGCTTCCTTGAGCGCCTGCAGCTCGCCGGCGCCGAGACGCCGGACCGTGCCGGTGCCCCTTGTGCCGAGGGTGAGCTGCGGGGTGTCGGCCCGCTCCAGGAGAACCAGGCGACCCAGGACGTCATGGAGGGAACGGCCGAGTGGTTCACGGGTCAGGTTCATCGCCGCCGCGTAGGCCGACAGTTCCTCGCGCAGCCGACGTGCCCGGTCCAGTTCGTGCTCGGCCGCGCCGGTCACCCGTACCTCGGTGGTCAGCACCCGTTCGAGCTCCGCCGCCACAGCCTTCTTGCTGGTGTCGCCGCTGTGCAGGGCCATCACGAAGTCCCCGAGGCCGACACCTCGCAGTCTGTTGCGGACCACATCGAGCGCGGCGGCCTTCTCACTGACGAACAGGACGGAACGGCCTGCGTGCATGAGCGCGGCGATCATGTTGGTGATCGTCTGGCTCTTGCCCGTACCGGGCGGCCCGCTCATCACGAAGGAACGGCCGTCCAGCGCGGCCGCGATGCACTGCCGTTGCGAGGAATCCGCGTCCAGCACGAGCGGCGTCCGCTCGGGCAACTGGATCTCGTCGATGCGGTCGAGCTCGGCTGGCTCGAAACCGATCAGATCGCCGGGCAGCCCCGCGTCGGGCCCGAGGCCGACGGCCCGTACCAGCGGATGAGCGAGGATACGCTCCTCGTTCTGCTGAAGGTCTTGGTACATGGCCTCCTTGTGCGAGGCGAAGAGACCGAGCACCACGCGCTCATCCACCGACCACCTGTCCTGCGCCCGCGCGACCTCCCGGGCGGCGGAAAGAACCGCACCCGGATCGGCAACATCGCAGTCGGTGACCGAACTCCAGTCGACACCCAGCCGTTCCAGCTTGACCGCAAGCGCGGGATTGTGGATCCGGTCCTGATCCTCCGCCAGATGCAGACGCGTCTGCCGTCGGCCGTCCCGGCGAAGCTCCACGGGTACGAGCAGCAGCGGCGCGGAACTCGTCTCCTCGGCACCCTCCTCCCGCCAGTCCAGCATGCCGACACCGAGCCAAAGCACCCACAGGCCGTAGTCGTTGTACATCTGGCCCGACTTCTGCCGCAGTTGGTAGAGTGACGCGTCCAGCCTCGCCTGCGTGTTCTTCTGTGTCACCAGACCAGAAGCACGACCAGTGCCGCCAACTGCAAAGGCAGAGCCGTGCTCGTGGAGTATTCGGCCGCTCAGCGCCTCCTCCGCGGCCTTCTCACCGCTTACGGCTTCCCCGACGGAGTCACCACCCGTGACGGGATCGAAGCACCAGCCACGGGCAAGACCGGTCAGCACGGTGGAGGCATCGGGCGCCGTGATCTCCAGGGTGGCGGTCCTCGTATGCCGGAAGTTCAGTAGACGGTTGCGCCCACCGAGGTCGAGCAGAGAGCTGCGCCAGTCACCCAGCACGGCCTTCAACCGATTCAAGGCAGGATCACTGACGCCTCCGGAACCACTG
>JAFAUH010000317.1 GCA_019243445.1 Streptomycetaceae bacterium
GCAGGGTTTGGCGGGCGGGGGCGGCTTTGGGCCGGTGCGGCAGGTGGTGGGCGCGGAGGGTTTGGGGGAGGCGTCGAGTTCGCGGTTGTGGGTGCCGCAGCCGGTACGGGCCGCTGGGGCGCCGGCCGGGGGCGTGCCGCAGGGGGAACGGCTGGGGGCCCAGGCAGGGGAGCCGGCCCGGCTGGTGGCGGTGCCGGAGACGAATGGCGCGACCGTCGTGCGGGCCATGCCGATGCTCCAGCCGGAGCCTTTGGTACGGACACACCTGGAACAGCCGCACGGACAGACCGGGCGCGCAGAGCTCGTAGAGGAAGACGTACCCGGCCCCGAGGACGTGGCAGGACAGCCCCAGGCGCTGGAGCGGTTGCTGCGCGGTGACGGCGTCGGGTCCCTGGATGTGGAGACTGCCGACCAGTTGATCTTCGCAGCCGCGGCGCAGGCGCGCGCCGCGGATCGGGAGCCGGCCGAGTTGCTTCCGTGGGTCCGTGCGCTGCGGGCGGACGCTTTGGAGCGGCTGCGGGAGGAGGCACGGCTGGCGGTGGAGGCGTACACGCGCTTGGCCGGCCTTGGGATTCAGTGGCAGCAGCACGTGATCGACAACTTCGCGGTGACCGCATTGGGCTCTGGCCGGTATGAGGCGGTGCACGCCGAGTCGCTGTTGCGGACGGTCTTCGACGAGCAGGGCCGCTGGATCTCCCAGGACATCCGGCGCATGGACAGGGCATGGGACGCCACGCTGGACATGGGACCGCTGAAGGTGACCGTCACCCGCCGATGGGAGGCTGACGGGACGCAAGTCCCCTCGTACGAGTACCAACTGTCGGGGCCGTCGGCAGTAGTGGCACGGTTCGGGATCGCGGCGGTCACGGAGGGGCCGTCACAGGCCGGGCACGCCTTCGTCCTGGCCGACGTGGCGACCGGTCGCCTCTCCTACTACGACGCCGCCGGCACCGAGATCATGCACGATGCCTGGGGCGGCGACGAGGGGCAGGCCACGGGGCTGGGGCATCTGCGCTTCGACAGCCGTCAGTCGACCGGCACGCTGCGGGGCCTGCCGATCGGCGCACCGGAAAGCTACCAGGTGTGGGTCCCGCGCCCGGCCGGTGGCGCACATGCGGCACGGGTCTCGGCGCGCGGCCACGGTCTGGCGCTGACGTCCACCGTGCATGGGCGCGTGGTGGACGTGCGAGCCGCATTCGTCAGGGAAGCGGAGCGCTTGACGGTGCAGGTGCCGACGCCCTACGCGCCGCAGGCGGCCTGGGCCGAGTTCCGGTTCGGCGCGCATGGGGAGCCACTTCACATGGAGTGGCCGCTGACGGGGGAGGGCGAATGGGCGGGCCTGACGTCGTTGCGGATGGTCATGACCCCCCTTCCCGACGAAAGCGCACTCTCGTCCGCGCCGCGCTGGCACTACGAGCTGGTCGGGCCATCCGCCGAGGCGGGCCGATTCCGGATCGAACCGCTCACCGAGGAGTTCCGAGAGATCAATCAGGCCTGGCAGTCCCTGGAGCAGGACCGTGACCAGGCTTTCGTGATCACCGACGAGTGGACCGGAAATCGCCGCTACTACCACCCCAGCAGCCCCGGACGACCCATAGCATCCGAGACGCAACTGGGGGCGGTGACCGGCCGGCCGATCCGACTTGTGGTCGACTGGACCTTTCCCAAGATGCGGGTGTACAACCTGGCCGGGATCTGGGACGGCGGGTGGGACATCCATCGCATGACCGACGGCTGGGCGGCCCTGCTGCGAGTGCACGAGGCACCGCCGCTGCTCGTGCACCCCGACAGCGGGCGCGTCGAGAGGCCGGTCGAACACGTCTGGGACGGGACAGGGGTGACGGACTGGTTCCCGCTGCCCGGCGCGCCGGAGGGAATCACGGCGGAGTACCGGTTCACCGTGGAGGAGCCGGTGCTCAAACTCACGCTCCCGCTGAACAGCGGCGGTGCGGGGGAAGCACATCTCGACGGGTTGCGGGTGGTCGTGGAGAGCGGCGAGGCGAGCCCGCAGCTCCAGGGTGAGGCCGCCGGACTCTTCCGCGTCGATAGGCTGCTCCCGGCGGATGGCGGGCTCATACGCGAGCTCGGGGAGGGCGTCACCCTGACCGAGTCGGTGTCCGGCATCCGGCGGCACTACACCCTCCGCGGTGTCCTGGCCTACCGGGATTTCCCGCTGGGTGAGGGCCACTATGTGCGCATGGCTGTGGACGGCCGGGTGAATGCCCCGCGGGTGGTCCGTGTCAACGGAAAGCTGGTCAGGGGGCGCCAGCCGGTCGACGTCACCTCGAACGCGGAGGGACTGACGATACGGGTGCCGGTCTCCTACGCGCCGCGGGGGACTGTGGCCGAGTTGCGGTTCGACACGGACGGGATGCTGATCCGTCAACAGTGGCCACTGGCGGGGAACGGCGAGTGGGCGGACCTGGCGTCGCTGCGGGTGGACATGACTCGCGTCTGCGTCCGCCCCACTCGCCGCAGAGTCCGCCGCATGCCGCACTGGTCGTACGAGCTGGTCGGGCCGTCCGGTGCGGCGGCCCGGTTCCAGATTCAGCCGCCTATCGGAGAGTTCCAGCAGAGCCAGCTGGCCCAGGACTTGGGCGGCGGCCATGTACTGGTGATCACCCACCCGAGGACCGGCCGCCGCATCTACTACCCGTTCAGCGGCCGGAATGTGGTCTGGGAGCTGCCGGCGAACGAGGGGGCCAGCCTCTGGTTCATGCGCGCTCGGGGCAACGCCGCCCGGCTTTATGACGATCACGGCAACCGGGTGGTCGCGACACCGCTGGGCGGTGACCGGTTGATGGTGGTGCGGCTCATGGACGATCCGCTGCTCGTGGACTTGAACGCCCAGCGCGTCGAGCTGCCGGTCCGCTCCGCATGGAACCTCCAGAGGATAACGGCGGAATTCAAGCTGCCCAACGAGCCGGACGACGTCACGGCGGAGTACCGGTTCACCTTGGAGGGGCAACTGCTCAGTACAGTTTTGCCACTGTGCGGCGGCGGTGCGGCGGATGCACACCTCAGCGAGGTGCGAGTGCATGCGCAAGCTTCCGAGTCGGCGCTGGAGTTCCACGGCCGGGGCTCCGAACTGTTCCAATTCCACGGAGCCTTGACAACTGAGGGGCTCGTGCCCGCGCCCACCTCCGGGCGCGGGTTCTTCCTGACCGAGCTGCTGACCGGTATCCGGCGCCACTACTCGGCCGATGCCAGTCTGCTCCACCGGGACTTTCCGCTGGACGAGGACCGCTACCTGCGTGTCGGTGTGCCGGGCCAGGGAAGTGCCCCGCAGGTGGTCGACACCAACGGAAGGCCGAAAAGACTGCGCCAGCCGATCGAGTACATCCGGGATGCGGAGGGGCTGACGGTGCGGGTGCCGGTGCGCTATGCACCGAAGAGGGCGATGGCCGAATTCCGATTCGACCAAGACGGGATGCTGACCCGTCAGGAGTGGCCGCTGACTGGCTACGGCAACCTGGCCGCCCTGAGGTCGCTGCGTGTAGTCATACACATGCTTCCCGGCCAGGGCCTGCTCGACTCCCTCCCGCCCCGGCTCTATGGCCTGGTCGGGCCATCCGGTGCGGCGGGCAGGTTCCAGATCCAGCTGCCGACCGAGGAATTCCAGCGAAGCGAGCTGGCCCGCGACCTGGGCAGCGACCGGGTGCTGATGATCATCGACCCGGAGACCGGCTACCGCGTCCACTACGAGTTCAACGGCACCCCCTTGACACGGCAGTTGCCGGTGGACGGCGAGCCCGGCCTGTGGATCGCGCATGCTCGGGGCACTTCCTTCCGGGTCTATGACGGGCTCGGCAACCGGGTGCCCACCTCGGAGGTGAGCGATGACTGGCGGTTCGTCGTCCCCGAACACCGTGCGCCGCTGCTCGTGCACGTCCCCAGCGGGAACGTCCAAGAATCGATCGAGTACGCCTGGGACGCCGAGGGGATGACGGCGAAGTTCGCGGAAATCGACATGCTGGAGGGGACCACGACGGAATACCGGTTCGCCACGGACGGGCAACTGCTCGGTGCGGATCTGCCGCTGATCGGCGGGGGCGCGGTGGAGGCGCATCTCGGCGAGCTGCGGGTGGCCTTGATACTCGCCGAGCCGAGCAGACGGGAGCTGCGCGGCCCGAATTCCGGACTGTTCCATTTCGCCGAGCTGGGCGCGGAAGATCCTCTCCTGCCAGAGCTCGGGCACTGGTTCCACCACGGGTTCACCCTCACCGAACTGGCGACCGGTATCCGGCGCTACTACGACTACGGCCACCGCCTGGCCTACCGGGACGTTCCACTGGACCGGTTGATGGTCCTGCTGCCGGGGGAAGGCGGCTATCTGCGCATAGGCGTGGGCATCCGGGAAGGCTACGCGCAGTTGGTCGACGCGGAGGGTATGCCGCTGGCAGGCTGGCGGTGGCGGCCGGAGTGGCTCGGCGGTGACCGGGTGGCCCTGATATCCACAAGGAGGTACCTGACCCGGATCGTGGTCGATGTGCAGACCGGGCGGCCGGTGGAGGAGACGCTGGACATCCACCTCCGAGGGAGCGTGCAACCCGAGCAGCACTGGAGGATCAATTACCTCTCACGCCGGGCGGTGCCGCTCCACGAGGATGGCCGCGAGCTGCAGCGAGCCTGTCACGGGGCACATGTGGTGGTCTCACCCGACTTCCGTATCCGGTTGCTGCTCCACGACGGTGAGGTGATCTTCGACCGCTCCATCTGGGAAACTGCCGCCGACCGGATGGTCGAGGCGCGGGTCGTCAGTGACGTGCCGCTGCCAGGGCCGGAGCTGGCGGGGATGCGGCTGCGGGAGCTCGAGACCGGCGAGGGGCCAGGGGCGGTCCGCCGGCGGCTGACCGTGGTGGATCTGAGAGCTCCGGAGCGGTCGGCGGACTGGATGGCGGCTGAGCGATATGGCGGCGCCGGGCGCCTTGTCGCGGACGGCACTGGGGATCGCCGCTGGTATCTGACGCCGGAGAACGAGATCGAGTTCCAGGATGTGCGGCTGCCCGGCACCCAGCGGTACGTACGGTTCGGTGCCGAGGGCACGCCGTGGATCGTGGAAGCCAACGGCGATGAAGTGGAACACGAGTACCTGTGGGAACCGGTCAAGAACCGAAGTGAGCGGACGATCGGTCTGACCGTGCGGCGGGTCAGGGGGGGACAGCCGGACGAGGACTCCGTTTGGCACTTCGACGCCGCGCAGCTTCCCAGCATCGCCGAGCCGCGCTCCGAGTCGCAGACCGTGGTCCGGGTGATGCGGACCCAGCACGCGCCGGCAGTCGTGACGCACATCATCGATCCGGCGGAGGAGCACACGGCGCAGGACTTGCGGATCTCCGAGGAGATTCCCCTGGAGAGGACGGCAGAGGGCAGGATCACGCTGAGCGTGGTCGTCACCCGCGGCCTGGCGGCGGACGGAACGGAGAGCTCCTGGTACAGCCTTGAAGGTGAGTCCGGGACGGTCGCCCGCTCCGTCATCCAAAGCGTTCCGGAGGATTCGGCGGAATCCGGCGAGGCTTTCGTGGTCACCGACCTGGCGACCGGTCAGCGCCGCTACTACGATGCCGCGTGCCAGCAGGTCGTCATGACCGATGTGTGGCTGAGCGACCCACAACAGCTCGCCGGGCTGGGATATCTGCGGTTGGGCGGAGCGCAGCCGACGGGCGGGCTGCCACGCCTGGTGGACAGGCACGGCAGGCCGCTTCAGACGCTGCGGGTCGAGTCCTACGACCCCGTCCTGCAGGCGCTCGTGGTGGTGCCGGCCGACCGCTCCGAAGCGCCCCAGGAGCGGTTGGTGTTCATCGCCGGCTCGCTGGTGGAGGGCACCATCGCCATCCGCGACGTCGAAGGCGGCGGGTCGATGCCGGTCTTCGACCGCTCCCAGTGGCTGCCGCCTCAGCGGCCGGTCTGTCCCGACGAGGACTGGGTGGCGGCCCCGCCACACCACCCCGACGGCACATCGTCCGCGGCGCGAGACGAGCAGCA
This sequence comes from Streptomycetaceae bacterium, assembly GCA_019243445.1. Classification (GTDB taxonomy): domain Bacteria; phylum Actinomycetota; class Actinomycetes; order Streptomycetales; family Streptomycetaceae; genus Streptantibioticus_B. Next base: position 5,986 of record JAFAUH010000317.1, read on the forward strand.
AGTCAAGCGGATGCGTCACCACGCGCGCCCTCCCAGGCCGATGGCCGTGACGCACGTCGTGGATTCGGCCCAGCCGGTCACGACGGAACGGGTCGAGGTGTTCGAGGACGCCCAGGACTACCTCGGCGAGGAGCGGGGCGGTCCGGCCGGGCTGCCGGCGGCCATCACCCGCTTGTGGACGGAGGACGGGGCGCAGGCCCGCCCGTACGGGCCGGCAGGTCAGTCCGCGCCGCCCGCCCGGTTCGATGTCGCCGAGGTCACGGAGGGTACGTCCGCGGTCGGGCACGTCTTCGTCGTCACCGACATGGCGGACGGCCACCGCTATTACTTCGACGCCGCAGGCATCGAGGTCACCCGCGATATCTGGGTGGGCGACCAGGGGCAGGCCACGGGCCTGGGCTACCTGCGCTACAACGCAAGTCAGCCGCACGGCACGTTGCCCCACCTGGTGGACGCGCACGGCCGCCCGCACGAAAGGCTCCAGGTGGCGGAAGCCGACGGCGAACGGCTGACGCTCCTGCCGACGGCAGCCGGGCGCGGCGCGCCCCTGGAGGAACTGGTGGTCCACGCCCCCAGCGGCCGACTGCTGTCGGAGACCTTCGCAGAGCGCTCCAAAGCGGGCTGGTTCAGCAGCGGCGCAGCGATCAGCACAACGTACTGGAGGGTCAACCACCAACTGAGGATCGTTGAACGCTTCGAAACCCCCGATGAGCCGATCCATGCCTGGTATCTCCCGGAACCGCCGAGCGCCCACCAACCGCTGTTCCGGTCGGAAAACGGATACGTCACGATCTTCGACGGGCAGATCGAGATCTTCCGCCGTCCGGCGCTGGGAGCGGAGCCCGGAGGTGTGCGCTACGCCTGGGAAACCGTCCCGCCATGGCTGATCGGCCAGGGGACGGGCATCCGCCTGCCGTTCGGCAGGAGGAACGTTTTCACCTTCGGCCCGCTCCCTGACCACGGACTGGAAAGAGTCCAGGTCCTGCCCGTCGGACGCGGATTGGCCCTCACCGACGAGCAAGGGCAAGTAGTCGACATACGGGCCGAGTTCGCCAGGGACACGAACGGCCTGAGCGTGCGGATGCCGGTGAGTCCGGCACCAGACGCGGCGATGGCCACGTACCGGTTCGACAGGAACGGGATGCTGGTCGGTCAGGAGTGGCCGGTGCCGCTCTCCAGTTCGCTTCACGTGGTCATGCGCCGTGCCGATCCACCGGGCAGCGCCCACATGCCGCTGTGGACCTATCAGTTGGGCGGGCCGCCCGAGGTGGTGGACGGGTTCCGGATCACCCCGCTGCTCGGTGCCCTGAGCACCGACGCGCGCGCAGGGCGGGAGCTGTTCGCCGGTCACCTCATCAGCGATCTGTTCACTATCACCGAGCTGAGGACCGGAGTCCGCTCCTACTACTCCGGCATCCACCCCGCCACCGGCCTGGAAATCTTGGACGTGCCGCTGACCGGGACGGACCTGCGCGTCATAGCAGCTCCAGGTGTCCGCCCGGAGGTGTTCAACGAGGTCGGCAGGCGGAGGCCGGACTGGAGAGCCGACCTGCCGGGCGGCCTCCGGATCACCGTTGCGCGGAACTTCCGCAACATTTTGCGAGGTGGCGCGGATGGCCAGCTCGTCCCTGACATACCGCTGCTGTTGCACACCAACCGCCTGTATGCCGAGGTGCCCGTCGAGTACACCAGGGACGCGCAGGGCGTGACGGTGAGGTTCGCGGAGCCCGGCGTCCCTCTGTCCCTCCGGCCAGGGGGAATCCCCGAGGAGGTCATGGCGGAATACCGGTTCGACACCGCCGGGTTTGTGACCCATGAGAATCTGCCGCTGAGGGATGGCGGGACTGGGGAGGGCCGCTTCGGCCCGCTGCGGGTCAGCGTGGAACACACCTGGCACATGCAACCTGTGCCGGACAGGCCGGGCCGGTTCGTCCCTGTCAGACGGCGCACGTGGACGCTCCACGGCGCCGGCGCGGAGGCGTTCCATGTCCGCGAGGTGGACGCCGGACTGAGGAGCGAACTGCGGAGCGGCTCCACCCTGATCGAAGGCAGGACCGGCATCCGGCGCCACTACACCGCCGACGGGAACCTGACCTACCGGGACGTCCCGCTGGACCGACTGCTGGGATGGGGCTCTTACCTGCGCACCGGCGTGGGGAGACGGAGAAGCGCCCTGCGGGTGATCGGTGCGGATGGTGAGCCGCTGGCAGGCTGGCGGGCGGGGCACCTCGGTGACCGGGTGGCGCTGCTGCCCACGCTTTGGGACGACTTGCTCTTCGACCGCCGGTCCCTGACCCGGATCGTGGTCGATCCGCAGGACGGGAGCCCGGTGGAGGAGACCTTGGGCATCCATGTCCGGGGCGGCTTGTGGCCCATGTGGTACTGGAGGATCGACTACCGCTCGCGGACGGCCATGCCGCTCAACGCCCATGGTGAGGAACTGGGCGCGGCGCACGCGGCCCGGCTGGTGATCTCGCACAACACAGGGCTGCTGGTCCGCGACGCCGAAGGCGGCGGGTCGGTGCTGATCTTCGACCGTTCCCAGTGGCTGCCGCCTCAACGGCCGGTGGTTCCCGGCCTGGTGATGCCACGCCACGCCCGCGGCGCATTGCGCTCACTGCGCACCCTCGGCACATCGTCCGCAGCGCGGGTCGAGCGGGTCGAGCGGGTCGAGCGGGTCGAGCGGATGCATTGTCAGCCCGCGCTTCAGCCCGAGCCGGCGGCCGAGACGCACGTCGTGGACATGGCGCAGTCGGTCACGGCGGGACGGGTCGAGGAAGTCTTGTCCGCGCCGGGCATGGAGGACCTCCGTCTGCGGGCGGCCGAGGCCCCCGCGGCCGAGGACGGGCCGCAGCCCGCCCTACTGCGGCTGGTCGATGCCACCGGCGCGGAGGCGGCCGGATACGAGTTGTTGCCCCGTCCGGACGGCGGCTTGACCGTCGCCACCGCCGCCGGAGGCCGCCGGTGGAACTTCGGGCCGGACAGGCGCCTGGAGACGCTGGAGGTGCGGTTGCCGGGGCGAGAGGAATGCGTCCGCTTCAACCCAGCCGCAGTCAGCACGCCGCACGTCGTGGATCGGGCGGGGACCCCCGTGGCCGGCGATTTCACGATTCACCTGGTGCTGCGGCGGCAGTCGGGTGAACTGTCCCGAGTGGTCGTGCTCTTGCCCGACACCGGCGCGAACGGTGCGGCACCGCACCTATGGAGCTTCAACACCGCCGGTATGCTGCGGGACAGGCGAACACCGCTGACCGGTCGTGACCTCGGCACACTGGCCGGAATCTCGCGCCGCGTGTGGTACACCGTGGCCCAGGACGGCACCGTCACCACACGCTCCTTCCTTGTCCACGGCCACGGCAACGAAAGAGCCCAGGAGATCGAGGAAGTTGAAGTTCCCCGTGAGCTGGCCGGCCGGCTCGGCATGGGTGCCTTCTCGCTGCGGAACACAGTGACCGGCAAGGTGGTGCACTTCGACTCCTCGGGCCGCACGCTCGGCACCCCGTGGCCGGATGAGCGGGTCGTCCGGGATCTGCCGCTGCCGGGAGGGGAGTTGGCCGGACTGCGGCTGCGCGTGCTCCAGTCCGGCGAAGGACCGTGGGCGATCCGGCGCGTGGAACTAGTGAATCTGAGGGAGCCGGGCGGCCGGAGCGACTGGACGGGGGAGGAGCGGGACGGCGGCGGCTTCGTCGTCAACAGCGCCGCGTGCGACCACCGCTTCCACCTCACCCCGGACAATGAGGTGGAGTTCCATGACGTACGGCTGAGCGGTACCGCGCAGTTCGTACGGTTCGATGCCGACGGCACGCCGTCGGTCGTGGACGAGCACGGTGCGGCCGTGCCCGGCGAGTACGCGCTGCGGCAGGTCACCGACAGCTCAGGTGCGGTGACCGGGCTGGAGATCCGGGAGCCCGCCCACCCACGGCATGATGTGGAGATCGCTGCCATCTGGCGCATTGACGGCGACGACCGCACACGGCAAGCCGAACGGCCCCTGGAGCGGATCGCGAGGCGGCACGAGGCCTACGACCGACTGCTGGAGGAGGCGCGCCAGGCCGTGGCCCAGTTCACGCCTACGGCGGACCCCGGGACGTCCGAGGCCGCACGGGTGATCGGCGACTTCAAGGTCACCGCGCTCGATGCGGGCGGCTACGCCGCCGTGCACTATCCCACGCGTCTGCGCATGGAGTTCGAGGCGGGGCCGGAGCGCCGCTGGACATCCCGCGAGTACCGGCTGAACAAGGTGCCACCCACCATGTCGGGGCTGAGGCTGGTGGCCACCCGTACGGAGAGCGAGGCCGAGCACGAGGTCGTCTCCCACCGCCTGGAAGGCCCCTCCGGTGCGGTGGCCCGCTTTACCCTCGTGCCCGTGGGGGAGGGAGCGCTGGAGGCGCCGTCCGCCCTGTCCGTCGTCACCGATGCCGTATTCGACCACCGGTACTACCTCGCCGCTGAAGGCACCATCACTCTCCACGACACGCCGCTGGCGCGCCATCTGGGCTACCTGCGCTATGACCTGAGCGCCTCGGCCGGGATACCGCCCCAGGTGGTCCTTCCCTCGGGGAGGCAGTCAGCGCGCTGGCGGGCGAGGTGGCTGGGCGGCGAGCGCCAGGAACTGCTCCCGGTGGGCGAGGCGTCCTTGCCACCAATACGCCAGATGGCAGCGATCTCCACGGGGGCGGAGCAGCGGCTGGTGGTGAATGTCCGCACCGGACGGCTGCTGAGGGAGACTGTGGCCCTGGCTGGTTCACGGCGCCGCGACCCGGTGGAGTACTGGGAGATCAACTACGAGACGGGCTGGGCATGGCGTGTCGATCGTGAGGGTAACGAACTGGTCGGGGAGAACACCCGCGGCAAGGTGAGTTTGGGCAACAGCTCATTCGAGATCTTCCACCCCGACAGAGGCGTGGTGCTCTTCGAGCGCCCGCTGCAGACCTCCCTTCGCCTGACCAGGCTCCTTCTTTTGCCTGACACGTTCCGGTTCACCCCCGCGGCGCTCGGCTACGAGGTACGTGTCGAAGCCGCCCCGGGCCCCGCCGGCCTGCAGCTGGTGGACCGTCACGGCAACCCCGTCGAGGACATGCAGGCCGAGTTCTTCAGAGACGCGCGAAACCGTCTGACGGTGAGTATCCCCGTGCCCGGCGCACCCGACGGGACGACGGTGGACTTCCGGTTCAATGCGCTCGGCGGTTTGATCCAGGAGGAACTGCCGCTGACCGGCGTCGGCCCCCAAGAGCCGCACCTCGCCTCCCTGCGGGTGGTCCGGCTGCACATCCCCACACCCCAAGGCCTCTTGTACGACCTGAGGCTGAGGCCATCCGACGCCACCAACTCGTTCACTGTCGGCGAGGCATTGATCGCCTTTGAGGACGGTGGAAACCGGAGGGAGGCGCTGCGCCTGATCCAGCGCATCACCGGCAGCGTGTACCACTACGACTGGCGTTTTGGCCAGCTGCTCGAGTGGACGGTGCCGCTGGTGCTGGAGAGGCTGGAACGCCATGCCGACTTGCGGTTCCGCCTGACCGACGGCCTGGCGAGCGTGTCTCCCTGGGCGTTCGGCTCCGATGGCCAGCGATTTGCGAGCTGGTCGGTCAGGCCCTTGGACGACGGACGGGTGGCCGTGTCCTTGGACAACACCGGGCCGCAGCTTGTGACACTCCCCGGAGGCAGGCTCGCCCTCACGGTCCTGCCGCAGGAGGAATTCGTGGCCGACTCCCGGACAGGCACCCTGCTGCAGGAGACGGTCGCAGTGCCGATGCCCGGCAGGCCCGCTGTCGGGTACTGGCGCGTCGACTACGCCACCCGCATGGCGGTGCGGCTAGGGTCCGACGGCCGGCCGCTGGCCGGCGAGGACAACACCGCCTGGGTGGCCTGCCTGCTCTCCCCGTGCTCGGCGGACGTGCTGGTGCAGGGCGGTACCGGCCGGATCCTGTTCGACCTGACCCGCAACTGGGAGGACCGCCTCTCCCGGCTGACCGGGCAGTCCACTGTGTGGCGAACCGATGAGGCTGACCCCGTCCGGGCAGGCTCCGCAGCCCCGCCACCGCTCACCCGGGGCTGGTATGGCTTCCCTCTGCCGGAGTTCGGCGCAGCGGTGGGCCGGCAGGCCGGGCTGGCCGCAGCGCTCGACCGGTCGGTGGATATCGGTTCCATCAGCCCGAAACCAGTGTGGCGGCAGAGTACCGAACCGCTGTGGCGGCACTCCTTCCAGGAGCCCGCGATCGTCTTCGAGGAAGGATTTCGGCCCAGCGACCCGGGCAACACCGACTTGTGGTCGAGGAGCCGCCGCATACACAGGGTGCCGTCGGCCTTCAGGAGCGCAACCCGCAACCCGGGTCAGCCGCCGGCCCAGGAGCAGGGGTGGCGGTACGTGATCCAGGCACCCGGCGGCATCGAGGTGACCGCGACCTTCAGGCATGCGATCAACAGCGGTGCCGCCACGGGGAACGACTCGCGGCTGCGTGCTCTGCCCGGCTGGGAGCGGAACAACGAAGTGCTGTTCCCCGGCGGTATCGACCGGCGGTTCATCCAGGGCGCCTACCGGACCGTCGACACCATCGGGACCCAGGAGTGGATCCCGAACCCGCACTTCGCTGTGTAGATCACTGGTGACGACGGTGCGGTCCCGGCCACCACTCAGATCACTCCGTTGCCACCACGGCTGCCGCCTGGCAGCGCTTGCTGTCCTTCCTCGCCTCCTTCGCCTCCCTTGTCACGGATCAGCGCCGGCCAGTGCCGGCACCTCAGGCCGGTACCTCAGCAGAGCGCCCCCGAAGGCAATGGTGCCTTCGGGGGCGCTTATACGGTGCTGTGGCGAACAACACGGTCTGTTCAGAGACTTTCACCCAGGGGGCGGTGAAAGATTGCTGCCGGTACGGGGCGGTGAGAGGGTCCGCCTGATCCTCACCGGCGTGAGGCGTCGGCCTCAGCCCTTGACGGAGGCGACCTTCACAGCCAGGGCCGACTTCTTGTTGGCGGCCTGGTTCTTGTGGATGACGCCCTTGCTCACGGCCTTGTCGAGCTTGCGGGAGGCGGCGCGGGCGGCCTCGGTGGCCTTCTCGACGTCACCGGCCTCGACGGCCTCGCGCGCACGGCGGATGGCGGTCTTCAGTTCGGACTTGACGGCCTTGTTGCGCTGCCGCGCCTTCTCGTTGGTCTTGTTCCGCTTGATCTGGGACTTGATGTTCGCCACGTAAACAGCCTTTGCAGCTTTGTCGGATGTCGTTGTCGGATCTGGGTCGGATCTGAGCCTGGATCCGAGGGGGGATCTGGCTTCGGATCCGTTGATCTGACGATGCACCCCGGGTGAGAGGGCCACGAGGCACAGCACACCAGGCTACCAGCAGCCGGTGAGGCCGCCCAACCCGACATCCGCGCCCAGCCGGAGCCGGGGCCGCCCGGCTCACGTGGGACTATGGAGGGCAGCGTATCGATCCATCCAAGCCGAGTAGCCGAGAAACAGGACCCTGCGTGCCCGCGACCCCCATCAACGTGCCGGAGCCGAGTCGTACCGACCCGGCTCTGATCCGCAATTTCTGCATCATCGCGCACATCGACCATGGCAAGTCGACGCTCGCCGACCGAATGCTCCAGCTCACCGGTGTGGTCGAGCAACGCCAGATGCGCGCGCAGTACCTCGACCGCATGGACATCGAGCGTGAACGCGGCATCACGATCAAGTCGCAGGCGGTCCGGCTGCCCTGGGCGCCCACCACCGGCGAAGGTCGGGGCACCACGCACGTGCTCAACATGATCGACACCCCGGGACACGTCGACTTCACCTACGAGGTCTCCCGCTCACTCGCCGCATGCGAGGGCACCATCCTTCTGGTCGACGCCGCCCAGGGCATCGAGGCCCAGACCCTCGCCAACCTCTACCTGGCACTGGAGAACGACCTTCACATCATCCCCGTCCTCAACAAGATCGACCTACCGGCCGCACAGCCCGAGAAATACGCCGCCGAGCTGGCCCACATCATCGGCTGCGAGCCCTCCGACGTACTCAAGGTGAGCGCGAAGACCGGCGAGGGCGTCACCGAGCTGCTGGACAAGGTCGTCGCAGAGGTCCCGGCACCCGTCGGCAAAGCCGACGCGCCCGCCCGCGCGATGATCTTCGACTCGGTCTATGACTCCTACCGCGGTGTCGTCACCTACGTGAAGGTCGTCGACGGCAAGCTGGGCAAGCGCGAGCGGATCCGGATGATGTCCACCGGCGCTGCCCACGAACTGCTGGAGATCGGCGTCTCCTCGCCCGAGATGGCCCCGGCCGACGGCCTCGGCGTCGGCGAGGTCGGCTATCTGATCACCGGCGTCAAGGACGTACGCCAGTCGAAGGTCGGCGACACCATCACCCAGTTCAGCCACGGCGCGCAAGAACCGCTCGGCGGCTACAAGGACCCCAAGCCGATGGTTTTCTCCGGCCTGTATCCGCTGGACGGCTCCGACTACCCGGAGTTGCGCGACGCCCTCGACAAGCTCCAGCTCAACGACGCCGCTCTCGTCTATGAGCCAGAGACTTCAGCCGCGCTCGGCTTCGGCTTCCGGGTCGGCTTTCTCGGCCTGCTCCACCTGGACGTCATCCGGGAGCGCCTCGAGCGCGAGTTCGACCTCGACCTGATTGCCACCGCCCCCAATGTGATCTACCGCGTGATCATGGAGGACGGTACCGAGTACTCCGTCACCAACCCCAGCGAATTCCCCAACGGCAAGATTGCCGAGGTCTACGAGCCGATGGTGCGCTCCACACTGCTCGCACCCAGCGAATTCGTCGGCGCCATCATGGAGTTGTGCCAAAGCCGCCGCGGTGCGCTGCTCGGCATGGACTATCTCTCCGAGGACCGCGTCGAGCTCCGCTACACCCTCCCGCTCGCCGAGATCGTCTTCGACTTCTTCGACCAGTTGAAGTCCAAGACCCGCGGCTACGCTTCGCTCGACTACGAGCCGACCGGCGAACAGCGCGCCAACCTTGTCAAGGTCGACATCCTGTTCAATAGCGAGAAGGTCGACGCCTTCTCCGCGATCCTGCACAAGGACAAGGCGTACGCGTACGGGGTGCGGATGGCCGGCAAGTTGCGCGAGCTCATCCCGCGGCAGCAGTTCGAGGTGCCGATCCAGGCCGCCATCGGCAGCCGCGTCATCGCCCGCGAAACGGTCCGCGCAATCCGCAAGGACGTCCTCGCCAAGTGCTACGGCGGCGATATCTCCCGTAAGCGCAAGCTGCTGGAAAAGCAGAAGGAAGGCAAGAAGCGGATGAAGATGGTCGGCAGTGTGGAGGTGCCGCAGGAGGCATTCATCGCCGCGCTGTCAACCGACGAAGGCGACGGCAAGAGCAAGAAGTAGCCGAAGCAACCCCTGCCCCCTGCCCCCTGCCAACAGCTGATAGCCCCTCGCCGACACGGGGGTGATCTGCCGTAGCGGCCGATGCCGGACAATGGCGGTATGCCTTCCGTACTGCCTGACGGCGAGCCCATGCCCGCGGACGGTGTGCTGCCCGCCCATGCACTGGCGGGCGCCGCCGACCGGCCGCTCGGCTTCTATCTGCATGTTCCGTATTGCGCGACACGTTGCGGATACTGTGATTTCAACACCTACACCGCGAGTGAGCTGCGCGGCTCCGGCGGCGCACTCGCCTCCCGCGAGAACTACGCCGACACCCTGATCGAGGAGATCCGCCTTGCCCGCAAGGTGCTGGGCGACGACCCCCGGCAGGCCGGGACGGTCTTCGTCGGCGGCGGCACGCCGACTTTGCTCACCGCCGCGGACCTTGGCCGGATGCTGGGCGCGATACGGGACGAATTCGGGCTCGCCGACAGCGCCGAGGTCACCACCGAGGCCAATCCGGAATCGGTCGGTCCCGCGTACCTGGAGCAGTTGCGGGCAAGTGGCTTCACCCGCGTCTCGTTCGGCATGCAGAGCGCACGGCAGCACGTGCTGAAGATCCTCGACCGTACGCACACGCCCGGGCGCCCCGAAGCGTGCGTACGCCAGGCGCACGCCGCCGGGTTCGACCACGTCAACTTGGACCTGATCTACGGCACACCGGGCGAGAGCGACGACGACTGGCGCGCCTCCCTCGACGCCGCGATCGGCGCGGACCCCGACCACGTCTCGGCGTACGCGCTCATTGTCGAAGAAGGCACGCAGCTCGCACGCCGCATCCGGCGTGGTGAGGTGCCGATGACCGACGACGACGTGCACGCCGATCGCTATCTGATCGCCGAGGAGCGGCTCGCCGCCGCGGGCTTCGGCTGGTACGAGGTCTCCAACTGGGCCACCTCGCGCGAAGCGAGATGCCGTCACAACGAGCTGTACTGGACGGGCGCCGACTGGTGGGGTGCGGGGCCAGGAGCGCACAGCCACATCGGTGGCGTGCGCTGGTGGAACGTGAAGCATCCTGGCGCTTATGCGCAGGCGCTGGCGGAGGGACGCACACCGGGCGCAGGGCGGGAGATCCTGGGTGCCGAGGACCGTCGCGTCGAACGCATCCTGCTTCAGCTGCGCCTTGCGGACGGCTGCCCGCGCGAGCTGCTCACGCAGGCCGGCTCCCGGGCGGCCGAACGCTTCCTCGCGGACGGCCTGCTGGCGCCCGGCCCGTACGAGGCGGGGCGGGCGGTGCTGACGCTGCGCGGGCGACTGCTGGCCGACGCCGTGGTGCGCGATCTGGTGGACTGATCATCCGAGACGATCGGGCTCTTCGATGACATCGAGCTGCCGGACGTCAAGGTTGAGCTTCTGAAGACACTCAGCTGACCGCCGTCACAAAATCGATCAACTCCTCCACACGCCCCAGGAGTTCCGACTCCAAGTCCTTGTACGAACGCACACAGCCGAGAATCCGCTGCCAGGCGGCTCCGGTGTTCTCCTCCCATCCCAGCGCCCGGCACACACCCGTCTTCCAGTCCTGGCCGCGCGGAACGGACGGCCAGGCCGGGATGGACAAGGCCGACGGTTTCACCGCCTGCCAGATGTCGATGTAGGGATGGCCGACGACCAGCACGTTCTCGTCCGTCACCTCGGCCGCGATCCGGGATTCCTTCGAGCCGGGGACGAAATGGTCGACCAGGACCCCCAGGCGCGCATCCAGCGCAGGGTCGAACTTCGCGACGATCGCCGGGAGATCGTCGATCCCCTCCAGATACTCCACGACGACCCCCTCGATCCGTAGGTCGTCGCCCCAGACGCGCTCCACCAACTCGGCGTCGTGCCGCCCCTCGACGTAGATGCGCCCGGCGCGTGCGACTCGCGCCCGCCCGCCCGGCACCGCGATCGATCCGGAGGCGGTCAGTCGCGGACCACGGGGAGCCTGCACTCCTTGCGGGCGCACGAGCGTGACGACCTTGCCGTCCAGCAGGAAACCGCGCGGCTGCAGCGGAAAGACGCGCAGCTTGCCGAACCGGTCCTCCAGCGTCACCGTGTGGCCCTGTGTGGTCTTCTCGCAGCCGACGACCGCCCCGCAGAAGCCTGTCGTGACTTCCTCGACCACCAGATCGCGTTCGGCGGCAACCTCGGGCACAGGCTTGTTCTTCTTCCACGGCGGAGTGAGATCCGGGCCGTAACTCCTGCTGCGCATGGGCGAGATCGTATGCGGCCCCGCCTGCAGCCTCACCTGCGGCTCGCTCCACTCCTTCACCAGGTCGCCGCATCCGTGACCGAACGCACCCTCGGCCGCCTTGCCCGGCCCTCGCTACTGCGCCGTACACTGGCTGCGGGATCTGGCACTCATGCCCAGCGAGTGCCAGGGGGAATGAACCGAAGGACCCGACGCTTGGAGGTGCGCACGATGCTGAGCGAACGCAGACTCGAGGTGCTGCGCGCCATCGTCCAGGATTATGTCGGCACCGAAGAGCCCGTCGGGTCGAAGGCGCTCACCGAACGCCACCGGCTCGGCGTCTCACCCGCCACTGTGCGCAACGACATGGCAGCGCTGGAGGACGAAGGTTACATCCACCAGCCGCACACCAGCGCCGGACGGATCCCGACCGACAAGGGCTACCGGCTCTTCGTCGACAAACTGGCCGGCGTCAAGCCGCTCACCACCGCCGAACGCCGCGCGATCCAGAACTTCCTGGACGGCGCGGTCGATCTCGACGACG
>JAFAUH010000374.1 GCA_019243445.1 Streptomycetaceae bacterium
TCGATCACGTCGCGAGGCACCGCCTCGGCGAGCACGGCAAGGTTGATCTGCTCCGTCAGTTCCGCATCAGCGCGGGCGCCTTGTTCCACGGCCAGGACCGTACCGCAGGCCCGGAAGCAAGCCCATGACCAGGCATAACCCAGCTAGGCTACGTGGCATTGATCATGACCCTCACCCTGATTGCAGTCGCAGCAGCCCTGTGGCGCCTCATTCCTCGCAAAACAGAGTAGTTGCCGCCGAATCATTCGGAGTACGCAAGGTGGGCTGGTCGCCCTTAGCCCGCCTGTGCGTACGCCGCACGATCAGCTGACGTGAAGTTGCGGCTCCCGAAAGCAGCACACACGGTGGACACGTCCCGACCAGAACCACTGAAGGGAAAGCTTGCTCATGCGTATCACGCGAAGTACCGCGGTTCTTGTATCTTCTGCCGCAGTGGGTGCGGTCTTTTTCGCCACCCCGGCGTTCGGCGCGTCTGCTGCGTGCACCGGCAATCTGACGGCCCGGCACATGCATGCTGTCCGGGCGGGTGAACCGCCCGTCCTTCCCACGAGCTCCGGTCAAATGAGGGAGTCCGTGGAATCCCTCAGGCAGTACCGCGACACACCAGCGATCAAGGCGACCCTCAAGGCGACCGTCAAGACGATCTACAAGGCGCTGCAGGCAGCGACCGCTGAGCACGCTAAGCCGGAAAAGGTCGTCCTGCTGGTAAACCAGGCGAAGGCGGAACTCGACCAGCTCGCCCAGAAGACAGCCTCGCTTGCCCCGAACACGGCCTCACAGGTGCCCCATCAGACAACCCTGGCCAGCCCAACTGACTCTGTTTCTGGTGCAATCGATGCACTCAAGGCGGCACTGGACGCGCTCGTCCAGGCGGTCACTACGCAGACACAAGACCAAACGCAGCTTACTCTGGCTATCCAGAACGTCGTCAAGGCTGTAACCGACCTGCTTAACGCACTCGGTGTGCCCATCTCCAGTCTTCCTGTCTTGCCGGGCTTGAGTGACAGCCCGAGCGCGCCCAGCGCAAGCACCAGTACCAGCGTTCTGCAGCAACCGCAGGTGAGCGGGCAGGCGAACGGGCAGATGAACGGGGAGTTTCCCAATGTTCCTGCTTCGCCGGGTTCGAGCGACAGCCCGAGCGTGCCCAGTGCCAGCACCAGCACCAGCACCAGCAGCATTGGCAACAGCCAGGCGCTGCTTCCCGCTGAAGGCTGATGGCTTTACCAGCACCTAATGCGACGCTCCGCCGCGCGTTCACGTGCGGCGGAGCGTCGCCTGCTGTTCGGGGGTAAAAGGAGCAACAGCGGAGCAAGGTCGTCTGGCATGTCCTTCTCGTGATAGAAGTCTCATATGGACGCGGTCCCGCATAGGCTGACGTAGCACAACTCAAAGGTCGGCCTATGGAGTTAGCGGGAATCATGGTCACTGCGGCGGGCAAGGAGACAGCGGGGGGGGGTCAGTGGATCGTTCTGCCGAGCAGGATGGGAAGCCGCGGATCAGCCGGCGCGGACTGATCAGCTTGGCGATGAGTGGAGTGATCGGCTCGGGCTGGCTGCTCGCGGCGCAAGCTACGGCGAACCTTGCGGGTGTGTGGGCGTGGGTTCCGTGGGTCATTGGCGCTTGCGCGCTGTGGTGCATGGCGTTGGTCATGGTGGCTCTCGCCACCAGGCGTCCTCAGACGGGTGCCCTGGTGCGGTGGCCGCTCGACAGCAGCGGTCGCACGGTGGGGACAATCATCGGCGCCGGACTCGTGGTGACCTACGCGGCGAATATGCCGACCGAGGCAGTAGCCGTAGTACGCGGCTTGTGCATCCAGGTCCATTCGCTGTGCACTGCGAAAGCAGGGCTCGCCCTGGCCCCCTCGGGTCTGTGGGCGGCGGCCGGAGTCATGGTCGCGGTGTTCTTGGTCAACTGGTTAGGACTGACGGTGGTGACCAAGGTGAACATGGTTTTCACCATGGTCAAGTTCGTTATCCCCGCGGTCACGGCCATGCTGTTTTTGTGGGGGTTCCGCTGGCACACGGTGTTCGTCACAGCTGGCGGACCGAAGAGCTCGGAACCGGTGCTGACCGCGGTCACCCTGGGCGGAGTGATTTATGCGTTCACGGGATTCCAGGGGCCCATCGATCATGCCGGCGAGGCAGACAAGGCACATCTACGCAGGGCCACCCTGCTCGGGCTCGGGATCCCCGCCCTGATCTTCATCGCGCTGCAGATCATTTTTCTGGGGACGGTTCAGGGCGGGGCGAGTTGGGGAGATCTGAAAAGTGCCACGCCGTATGTGGAGCTCTCGAGAGCACTAGGGCTGGGATGGTGGTATTGGGCGCTCTTCGTCGACGGGATGGCATCGCCGTTCGCGACTGCCCTGGTGTTCACCTCCTTCATTGCGGTCGAGCTCCGGACGGCGGCTGAGGGGCGCCTGATCGCGCCCAAGGCACTGGCAAAGATCTCCGGCTCCCGCCAAGTGCCGCAAATAGCACTCATCGCCAACTTCGGGTTGGGAATGGTGATGCTGTTGCTCCTGCAGAGCTGGGAGAAAATTGTCGCGGCCACCGGCATCATCGCGCTGTTCGTCTACTCCTACACCTCCGTCAGCTACACAGCTTTTCGGCTCACTTGGCAGCCCGGTGATGTCGAGGGCGAGACAGGAAACCCCTTCACGAAGCGCTATGTGGTGCTTGCGCCGCTCAGTTTCACCGGTGCCACTCTGCTGAGTTACACCGCGGGTTGGAAGACGCTGGGGACCGCGCTTGCGTTCATGTTCGCTGTCGCCCTCATCGCCTATATAGGCGCGAGCGCGATGGTGGAAGTTCATCCAGGTCGGCACCGGGTCCGAGCGCTCTGGCTGATCGGGTATTTCGCGGCGCTGTACGTCCTGTCACTGATCGGTTCCTCTGGACCGAAGCCGCTCATACACTATCCATGGGACATTGCGCTGACCGCGGCTCTGGGAGTCGGTGCGTTCTACGTCGGCGTCTATCAATCCCGCCTTTTCCGCGAGGAACGCGGCAGCTGATCCGATATTCGGGGTCGGATTCAGATCGGAATCCGCCTGGTCATGTGCTCGGCGTGTTTCCGTTCTCCGCAGTGGCGCAACTCGGTGGCATACTCCCGGACCAGGCGTGCCTTCCCCGTACTGACCACCGCGTCATCCAAGTGCTCGATACCCTCTGCGTACTGCCCACGCAGCGTCTGGACATAGTCGACCAGGAAAGGGCAGCCGATGGGGGAGGAGCCGACATCTGGCGGGCTGGATGCTTCCCAGGAGTTTTTCCAGGCGTCTTTCTCGTATTCCTCTCCCAGTTTTCTGGCAACGACCTTGGAGATCCTGGTGCGGCGCTTGCCCTTGGCGATCAGGAGAATCAGTTGGGCTAGCTCGGCACCTTGAAAACGACGGGGGAACGACACTGCCCGTTCCACCAGTTCAGCAGCCAGGTCACCGCTGTTGCGGTGGTCGAGATAACGGGCGGCTTCGACGATTTCCTTCCCTTCCGCTTCGGCGGCCATGTTGTTCAGCAGCTCCTGGAAAGCGATTCTGTCGCCACGCAGCTTTCCCCTCCACAGCTGGACGAGTTCACCGAGCGCGGCCCCCTGCCGCGATCTGACAGCCGTTCTGACCAGTTCAGTCCTGGGAGCCGGGTTGTCACGGGGGAGTTGGTCGGCGAAATCGGCGATGTATCCCGGCTCCTTCTCTGCGGCGATGGTGTGGATCAACCGCTTGGCAAGGTGCGGCGCGTTCTGGGACAGGCCGGCGTGGATGGCCTGCAATTCCCCTGCGTCGCGTGCCAGCGCCTTGCTGAGGATCCGGTCGCGGCCGGCGGCCTTGAATTCCAGGAGCTCGGGGTCGGGCCAGGCCTGCGCGACCTGGGAGACGAACTCGTGCGGGCTGAGCCGCTCCCAGACCGTGTCGGGTAATCCCTGCGAACCGGGCTGGAATGCCTCCAGCGCGGCAGCCAGGCCTGAGAGCACCTCAACTGACCGGTAGGGCGGAGTCGCACGTTCTATCAGGTATTCGGCGCAGGAATCCAAACCGCGGTGCCGCAACAGTGTGAGCAGCCGCGCAACACCATACTGCGGTGCGCTGTCGCACTGCACCTCGCCATCGGCCGCATGCCGCAGCACTTGCTGAGCGATATCCGTCGCCTTGCGGTGGGTGAGTACCGCGAGGAGATCGACGATGTCATGGACGGAGCGATGGGCGGCGAACAGCACGATGAGCCTATCCGCCTCAGCGTGTCCGAGCTCCTCCATGAGCGCGACGGCGTCCTCGGACGATGCCTGGCGGGCCGTGTTTTCCAGGATTACCTGGACGTCGTACGCCTGCCCCCGATCGGCCAGCAAGCGGACCAGCTCGACGATATCTGCGGGCCGGCGCTTGACCGAGACTCGCTCCAGGAGCTCAAGTGCCCACTCGCAGTTGCGCAATGCAGCCGAACTCCCGCTGCCGCTCCCGCTCCCGGTCGCACCCCGGAACAAATCCAGTGCTGCGACTATCCCGGCAACGGGCTTGTGTTCCGCGAAGCGGTTCAGCCACTCGCCTCCGTCATCCCGCGCCGCCGCGTCGCCTGGCGCTGCGACGCTCGGTCTCGCGTCTCCTGCTCTCGCGTCGATCGTCATCCGGCGAGCTCCTCGCCGGGAGGCCAGGAGGACGCTGATCCCCGCTCACGGCCGAGCATCAGCTTCAGCAGGGTCTCGGGTCCACCGCGGTCAATGATGATCTGGCTGATTTTTTGAGCCAAGGCACGACACTCCGGGCAGTTCTGGCTGTCAAGAGCGGCCAGTACCTGGCCGCTGTCGTACGCGTCGCGTCCCAGTAGCGGCGAGGAGAGCGAGCCGTGCAACCACTCCTGGTCCCCATCCTCGTAGAGGTGTGCGCAGTGCACGATCTCGGTGACGCGCTCGGCGGGGGCGCCAGCCAACTGCCGTGTCACGAAATCCTTCACACGCTCGGCGGGGATGTCGGCGAGGCTGCCCTGGCGGTGGATCCAGGCGGCCATCACCTCGGGGATGTCTGCCGCGGACAGGCGCTGCTCCTGGGACCAGGCGTCCCGCGCGCTCTCCCGCTGAAGGCCAACCGGAGCCCAGCGGTTGGGAAAGATCACCGGGGTCTTCGGGCCGTGGCTGAAGATGTCGGGCTTCAGCTTTCCTGGATCCGCCTGCGCCCTCATGGCCTGGCACACCTCACGGACCGTCAACTGGGACGCTGCCCCTGGGATTCCCTCTTCGAGGACGTCGATCAGCAGACCGCTGAATTCGGTGAGCCCGTCCGAGCGGCAGGCACCCGTCAACTGGCTGTACGAGGTGGGGGAGACCGCCGTCAGCACGCACGTCCCAGGCTCCTCCCAACCGAGCCTGCGTTGTATGGTCTGTTGCTCTACCGGCCCCGCGTCGCTCACGGTGGCGGGAACCGACGGGCGGCCGAGCGCCCCGGCTGCGGCGCAGTAGCAGCAGTCGAGGACGAGAACGCGGGAGCAGTCGTGATACCGGCGCATCTCCGCCTTGATGTGATCCAGGGCCAGGAAACTCCATGGGACCCGGTCACGGGATGTGCTCAGCGCCAGGTGCACATCGGAATGAGGCGAGGTGAACTGCTCGCCGTGACCGATGTAGTACACGAGTAACTGGCCGCCGCCACGAGCCACTTCCATCCCCCGTGCGACGGCATCCATGACCTCGTGCGGTGTCTTCGGATTGCGTACGGGGACAATCGACTCCGAGCCCCAGTAGCCGCCGCTCTTCTCGGCGAACAACTCGCACAACCTGTCGGCGGATTCGGCGATGCTGTTATAGCTGAAGAGGCCGGAATCCTCCGCGTAGGCAGCGACGCTGATGATCACGGCATGGCGTTCGGAGCGACGTTCAGTCATTGGACGCTTTGCCTGCCGCCGAGTCGTGCGGGGGATCCGCCGGAACCACAATGTCGGCCTCCACCTCGATCTCGGGCGGGGTGGGATAACGGCGGGACCGCTCCGCCAGCCACGACTTGATCTGCTGGCATATCTCGTGGGCGAGGAAGGAAGTTGTGCCGTCTACCAGGCCGATCAGAAGATCGTCGGCCACGCCAAGTGTCGGCTCCGCCGACTCCACCGGAGTCAGCTTCCACCTCCCCGGGTAAGCGGCCTCGGCAAGGCTGTGTACCTCGTTGACATCGGCCTGATCCATGGAACGCGCTATGCGAACGCGGATTTCGATCGCCATGTCCAACCCCCACTGAGTCGCCGCCTGATCGCGTCGTGTGACGAACACCATAGTACCGGCAACCTCTTTGAGACCGCTGTGCGTTGCTCGATCCAAACCACCTGTTTCGGGAGTTTTCTCCTCGGTATGTCTCGGCGGAAATGGTGCAATACCGAACAATTCTGCATAGAAGGGGAAAGGGGGGAATAGAGGAAGGTGGTGTGTCTCGCTCGGAGCTCGGGGCTCCGGGCGGGATGCCCCGTACGCCGTCCGGACGGCAGCGGTCGCGGATCACGTCTGGTCATCGCAGTATCGATCGAGGTGCGGTCGAGATGCGGTGGTCGGAAGGTGGACGGTGATGGGCCCCTTCTTTGTCACGTTTGTCAAGATGAAGCGAGTCGGCCCGTGGATCAGGCGCGCGGCTGGGGTGCTTCTGCTCGGCGCATGCGCGGGACTGGTGTCATGCGGGACCGCCGGTAACGACACCGGCAGCCCGTCCGCTTTCTCCACCGCCGACAGCTGGTCGGCCCAGCGGCTGCTGCACGCGGGAGGCATGAGCCACCAGCGCCAGATGGGAACGGGATACACACCGCCGCCGACGATCCGCAACACGCGCATCGGCGCCCTGTTCAACCACGACGCCAGCGGTGATCACTTCTGCACCGCAAGCGTTGTCCAAAGTCCTGGCAAGGACCTGATCGTCACTGCTGCTCACTGCATCCACGGCGGCAGGGGCGGCACCTACAAGTCGGACATCGTCTTCGTTCCCAGCTATCGCGACGGCATCGCGCCCAGGGGCGAATGGCACGTCAAACGGCTCGTCGTCGACCAGCGGTGGATCGACTCCTCCGATCCCGACCTCGACGTCGGTTTTGTCGTCCTGCAGCCGCTGGGCGGCCAGCACATCGAGGACATACTCGGCGCCAACCGCCTCGGCGACACCTCCGGCGTCGGCCGCAAGGTGAAGCTCACCGGCTACCCGTCCAACGGCAGCGAGCCGATCTCCTGCTACAACGTCACCACCCGGCAGAGCGCGAGTCAACTCCGCATCGCCTGCACCGGCTTCCCCGGTGGCACCAGCGGCAGTCCCTGGCTGACCGGCTTCGATCCACTCACCCGCACTGGCACCATTATCGGTGTGATCGGCGGCTACCAGGGAGGAGGCAACACTCCCGACGTCTCCTACAGCCCGGTCTTCGGCCAGGAGGTACACGCCCTCTACACCAAAGCGGCTGTGTCGGACGGATTGTAAGCCATGAAATATCCGGGAAGTGGAGTGGAGTGCAGTGGAGTGCAGTGGCGGAAAATGATGGATCCTGGTGTCGAGATCCTGGCACCGGGCAGCCGAGTCACGGTCGAACTCGTCAAACACCCGCGCCCGGACGTGAGTTATCCGGCCATCGTCATCTGCGACGATGCCGACCATATCGTCGTATGCGCACCGTGGGCCGGTCCGCCCAGCTGCGATCTCGGATTCACCCGCTTCGAGCAGGGCGATGTCTTCACCGAGCACTACTGGCGCCGCCGCTGGTACTCGATCAAGGAAGTGCGGGACGATTCGGGCGTACTGAAGGGCTGGTACTGCGATGTATGCCGCCCTGCCATCGTGCGACGCGACGCCCTCGTCGTCCCGGACCTCGATCTCGATCTGTGGCTCTCGGCCGATCGGGCCACCCTCCTGCGCCTCGACGAGGACGAATTCGCTGCGAGCGGCCTGCAGCAGCGCGATCCGGAGGCCGCTGGGCACGCCCGCCGGGCGCTCGACGAACTGGAGCATCTGGCGCGCGGTGAAGGCGGCTTCACGCAGGTGCTGGGCGAAGGAGGTCAGTGATCATTTCGATGACCTGCTGTGTTCTGCCGTCACGAAAGCACCCGGCGGCGGAAATTACGCAGACCCAGGCCGAGGAAGAGCACGGTGAATGCGATCAGTACCGGATAGACGATGTAGAGCGGCATGTGCGAGGCATGCGTGAACCCGGCGCGCATTCCTTCCGTGATATAGATCAGTGGATTGAGCAGCACCAGGACCTGCAGCCAGTGGAACCCGCCGAGATGCACGGCGCCCAGCTTCGTCCACTGGTAGTACGTACCGCCGAGGAATACCAGCGGCAGTACGATGAAGCCGAACATCAGGCTGATGTTGCGCGGTTCGAAAGTGGTGCCGAGCAGCAGGCCGAGCGAGGTCATTGCGATGCACGCCAGCGGGATCAAGGTGACCGCGATCCACCAGTGCACGGTCAGATGCGCATGCACACCCGGTGCGTGCACCACCGCTGCGATCGGGAAGACGATGATCGCCGAGATCAGTCCTTGGGTAGCGCCGGAGAGCACTCGGGACACGGCTACCAGCCAGATCGGGCACGGCGCCTGCACACGGTCCTCGATTTCGCGGGTGTAGCCGAATTCCTGGGCCATCTGGATGGCCACCGACTGAATTCCCTGAAACATGATGGCGATCGAGACCGCACCGGGCACGAGCACCGTGGCGAATGCGGACTCCCCGGCCGTGCCGCCACCCGAACCTATGCCCTGGCCGATCGTCGGAAAAACGTAGAGGAAGACGAAGACCAGGAGGAAGGGCTGCATCAGGGTACGTCCGACGAATTCGCCGATATTCTTCCGTAGCACCGTCAGATCCCGGCGGATCAGCGCCGACAGTGCCGTACGGCCGGCCGCCGCCGCGGACCTCCTGGGCCGGATGCCGATGGCAGGCGCGATCGGACCGCCCGGACCGCCCGGACTGCCCGGATCACCTGGAGCAGCCGTCACCGTAGGGTCCATGGATGCTGCCATCAGTCTCTCAGCTCCTTCCCGGTCAGACCGATGAACACCGTCTCCAGCGTGGACTGCGAGATCGACAAGTCGACCAGGTTGAACCCGCCGGCCTCGGCGGCGTTCACCACCCGGGGCACCAGTCGCTCGTTTCCTTTCACCTGCAACTCGACCCCGCCCTCGACCAGCCGGGTGCGGACCACACCGTCGACGTGGTCAGCGAGCTGAGCGGCGAGCGCCGAGGGATCACCGCTCGCCAAAACGGTGACCACGGTGTCCGCACCTACGCTCTGCTTGAGCGCGGCAGGCGTGTCCAAGGCGAGGATCCGGCCGTGGTCGACGATCGCCACCCGGTCGCACAGTTGGTCGGCCTCTTCCATGTAGTGCGTGGTCAGCACGATGGTCTGGCCCTGGGCGATGAGCTGCTCCAGGATCTCCCACAGGGCGAGCCTGCTCTGCGGATCGAGCCCCGTGGTCGGCTCGTCGAGGAAGAGCACGGCCGGACGGTGGAAGATTGCGCGAGCGACGAGCAGGCGCTGTGCCATGCCGCCGGAGAGCGCGTAAACGGAAGAATTCGCCCACTTCGACAGGTGGAATTGCTCCAGCAGTTCGTCGGCATGACGACGGGATTGGCGCGCCGGTATGCCGAACAAAAGACCATGGAAGTAGAGATTTTCGCGGACTGTCAGCTGCCGATCCAAGGTGTTCTGCTGGTTGACCACCGCGATCACCTGCTTGGCCAGCGTCGGCCGTGCGATCACGTCGATCTCCCCGATATATGCCGAGCCCGATGTCGGGACGACGCGGGTGGTCAGCATTCCGACTGTCGTGGTCTTTCCCGCGCCGTTCGGGCCGAGGAGGCCGAAGATCTCCCCGTGGTAAACGGTCAGATCGAGTCCGTCGACAGCCTTGAAATCTGTCTTCGGATAGATTTTCGTCAGCCCCTCGGTACGGATGACGACCTCGCGATCGTCGCTCTCGCGCTCTGTCCGGGCGGAGACCGGCACTGCTTCAGTCACCATGGCTCACCCCTCGCAAAAACCCCGGCCCTGTCTGGACAACCATCCGCTACCGGAGCGAACGGGGCAACTCCTTCCCGCATACGTCCACCCGTATCGGGTACGTGGAGAAGATACGCGCAGACCGCGGAGAACGAGGGATCGCAATGAACGGCTCACTGCCGGCAGGGCGGCTCTTCGGAGTGCCGCTCAAGGTGCACTGGAGCGCGCCACTGCTCGTGGTGCTGCTCGGGTTCGGCTTGGGCAGCCAGACACTGCCTGCCCTCGCCCCTGGCCACTCCAAGCTCGCCTACATCGCGGCCGCGTTGTTCGGCGCGATCGCTTTGGTGCTCAGCCTGCTGCTGCACGAGGCGGCGCATGCCGTCATCGCCCTCAGAAAGGGGGTGAAGGTTGAGGACATGACACTGTGGGCGCTCGGCGGTGTCACCCGGATGGGTCAGCCGACGACGCCAGGGGCAGTGCTGCTGATATCGGGCAGCGGCCCGTTGGTGAGCCTGCTGCTCGGCGGTCTCGGCATCGGCGCGGCGTTCGCCGTCACCACCGGATTCCACTGGAGCATCGTCGCGGCCGTCCTGCTGTGGGCCGGCTCGGCCAATGTGCTGCTAGGCGTCTTCAACCTGCTGCCCGCGGCCCCGCTCGACGGCGGCCGGGTGCTGCAAGCGGCCCTGTGGCGGCACAGCGGCGATCGTGAACGGGCTGCGCGCGCCGCAGGCCGTAGCGGGCAGGCGGTCGGCGTGCTTTTGCTCTTCGCCGGCGGTGTTGCCTTTCTTCGGGGCGCGGCCAATGGGCTGTGGCTGATGTTGCTCGGCTTTTTCATCTGCGGTTCGGCGGGCGAGGAGGTGCGCCGCTCTGTGCTGAGCTCCGCCTTGCGCGGGGTACCGGTGGCGCAGGCCATGACCTCTCCCGTCGAGACGCTGCCCGAGTGGCTGACCGTGGCCCGTTTTGTCGACGACACTGCGTCGTACCGGCACTCGGTGCTTCCCTTGGTCGACCTTGACGGCCGCCCCACCGGGGTTGTCACGGTGCGCCGACTCGCCATGGTGCCGGCGAGCCAGCGCGAGGAGATACGGGTGCGCGAGCTCGCGATCCCGCTGTCGGGGTGTGCCGTCGCCGCCCCGGGCGACGATCTGTATGACGTCCTCAGCCGCCTGACGGCCCCGTCCGTGCAGCGCATCCTGGTGGTCGACGGCAGCCGCCTTGTCGGGATCGTCACCGTTCGTGACATCTCGCGGATCACCGAGCGGCGCATGCTCGAAGACGGTGACGGCCGGCGGGGCAGCCGGGGTGACGGCGCTGACCACGGTGGCCCCTGGGAGCAACAGGATCACCAGGATCAC
>JAFAUH010000243.1 GCA_019243445.1 Streptomycetaceae bacterium
TCAAGTTCGCCTGTACCACCAAAATATTGCCAATAGATCCCCAAGATCTGAGCCGCGACTCGCGTCGACTCGCGAGCGCCACCTCGATCAGACCAGGGAGGTCGGGCACGCCCTGCCGGACGAAGCACCGCAAGCAGGGAGTCACAGCAAGGGCAGCGGTGCAGTGGTGCAGCGTCATTTGACCTGGTCGACGGGGTGTCAATACAGGTCGTCAACTGACGATGGCTCCAGGTCCGACACCCCGGCACTCGGATTGGACCCTGGGACATCTCTTGACCCCACAGAGGCATGATGCAGCCATCCGAGTGAGCGGCATAAGTCCGAATTGCGTAGTGTTATCCGTGTAGGTGATCCACGGCGGTCGCACGGGTCGCCGGGACACGCATGAGGGAGGTTGTCATGCACATCTTCGGATTCTTCGGTCGTTTCCGAGGCCGTCACTCCGACGGCGGCTGGGGCTGGGGCGGAGACGGCGGCTGGGATGGCGGCTACTGGGGCGGCGGCGACTGGGGCGGCGACTGGGGCCGCGGCGGTTGCTGGTAGTCGACGTCAAGACAGTCGAGACAATCGACGGATATCGGAAATCATCGCGGGGGTCGGCGACGTGTCGCCGGCCCCCGCTCCGGTGAAAGCCTCCTCGCCGATGGAGATGACAAAGCGTGTGTGCGGATCTGAAGTATGACGCGAGCATCACAAGCAACGTTGTCACCGACGCCCACACCGACGCCCACACCGACGAGAACGGACCAGTGGCCGCTGCGCCCGCCGTGGCACTGCGTGACATCTTCCGCCGCTTCTGGCCTGTGGCCCGGCCCGACCGCTACTGGCTGGCGCTTGCCGTGCTCCTGCTGGTTGCCGGTTCTGCAGGCCAGGTCGCGCTGGTGTGGCTGTTCAAAGAGCTGATCGACAAGGTTGTCGTTCCCCATCAGTTCTCGCACTTCTGGCCGGTGGCGGCGACCATGGCCGGAACGGCTCTCCTCTCCGCGACCGCCACGTTCTTCGGCGACTACACGGCGGCGTGCGTGGCCGAGCGGTTCATGCTGCGTCTGCGCACCGCCACCGTCGCGCACCTGCACACCCTTCCCCCGGACACGCAGCACAAGCGCCGACACGGCGATGTAGTGGCCCGACTGACCGCCGACATCTACCGGATCGAGGAACTGGTGGCCACCGGCATGGTCAAGGTCGGCTCCGCCCTGGTCAGCCTGGTCTTCTTCGCCGGTGCCGCGGTCTATCTGAGCTGGCAGCTGGCGGTGACCGCCTTCGTCGTCTCGCCGCTGTTCTGGTTCGCCGCACGCTCCTTCAGCCGGCATATCCAGATACGGTCGCGCGAGGCACGGCGGAGGAATGGCGGAGTGACCGCCGTCGTCGAGGAAAGCCTCGCCAATTCCGCCCTGGCCCACGCTTACAACCAGCAGGAACGGGAAATCGGGCGGGTGCGGCGCGAAGGCCGGGCGCTGCTGCGCGCTGATCTGGCGACCGCACGGGTGGCCTATGCGTACCCGGCCGTACTCGACGTACTGGAAATCGTCGCCGGACTCGTCGTCGTGGGCCTCGGCGTGGTGGAGCTGAGCCGGGGAGCGCTCAGCATCGGTGGCCTGCTCGCCTTCGCTGCCTTCCTCACTGAGCTCTTCGGCCCCATCCAGCAGTTGTCCCGACTGGCAAGCCTCTTCGGGGCGGCGAGCGCGGGTGCCGAACGCGTCATCGAGCTGCTGAAGACGAACCCGCCGGTGAAAGAGCGGCCGGGCGCCATCGACTTGCGTCCCGTACGCGGGCAGCTGTGCTGTGAGAACGTCGAAGCCATCTACCCCGGCGAGGGTACCGCCACCGTTTTGAGGGACGTGAACTTCAGCGTCTCCCCCGGTGAGATCCTGGCGGTGATGGGCCCCAGCGGTGCGGGCAAGTCCACACTCGCCAAACTTCTGGTGCGCTTCATGGACCCCGCCGCAGGTACGGTGCGGCTCGACGGCGTGGATCTCAAGGACTGCACGCTGGCATCGGTACGCGACGCCGTGACCCTCCTCCCACAGCAGGCCCAGCTGTTCCACGCCACAATCCGCGACAACATCCTCTACGGGCGGCCGGGGGCGATGCAGCACGAGATCGTCGAGGCCGCGCACCACGCCGATGCCCATGACTTCATCACCGCCCTCCCGCGCGGCTACGACAGCGTCATCGGGGAGGACGGATTCCAGCTCTCCGGCGGGCAGGCGCAGCGCATCGCCATTGCCCGCGCCTTCCTGCGGGGAACGCCCGTCCTCGTACTCGACGAGCCGACTGCCGGTCTCGACGCGGAGGCCGCCGTGCACGTACTGGAGCCGCTACGCCGACTGATGGCAGGTCGTACGACTGTACTGATCACGCACGACCACGCGCTCGCCAATCACGCCGACCTCACCCACGTCCTCCCACGTACAGCCTCCGGAGTGCAGCAGCGGGTGGGTTCAGGTGCGTCGTAGCCATCGGATTACGTCAGCCAGCAGACCAGCACTTCGACGCCTGCTGATCGGCGGGCACTCGCTCCACAGACTCGCTCACGTCATCGGCTCAACGGACGGTAGCCGGCCATTTCCTCCAAGCGGGCGATGCGCTGCCCCATGGGCGGGTGAGTGGAGAAGAGCTTGGACACGTCGCCGACGCGGAACGGGTTGGCGATCATCAGATGGCTCGTCGTCTCCAGGCGCGGCTCGGGCGGCAGCGGCAACTGCTGCGTGCCGACCTCCAGCTTGCGCAGCGCGGAGGCAAGCGCGAGCGGGTCACCGGTGAGCCGAGCACCTGAGGCGTCTGCCTCGAATTCGCGGGAGCGGCTGACGGCCAACTGAATGAGCGACGCGGCCAGCGGACCGATGATCATCATCAGCAACATGCCTATGATGCCGGGCCCCTCGTCGTCGTCGCGGTCGTTGGGTATCAGCCAGGCGAAGTTGACCAGGAACATCACGACTGAGGCGAGCGCGCCCGCGACCGACGAGATCAGGATGTCCCGGTTGTAGACATGGCTGAGCTCATGCCCGATGACGCCGCGCAGCTCGCGCTCGTCAAGCAGCCGCAGGATGCCCTCTGTGCAGCACACCGCGGCATTGCGCGGATTACGGCCGGTGGCAAAGGCGTTGGGCGCTTCGGTCGGGGAGATGTACAGGCGAGGCATTGGCTGTCGTGCGGCCGTCGAGAGCTCACGGACCATCCGGTAAAGGACGGGAGCCTCGAATTCGCTGACAGGACGGGCACGCATGGCGCGCAGCGCCAACTTGTCGCTGTTCCAGTAGGCGTAGGCGTTGGTGCCGAGCGCTACGACGAGCGCGATGACCAAGCCATTCCTGCCGAAGAAACTGCCGATGATCAAGATGACCGCGGACAGCGCTCCGAGGAGAACTGCGGTCTTCAGCCCGTTGTGCCGGCGGTGCACAGTAAGCCCTCCAAGAAGTGCAAGGAATTCTTGATTGCTTCCACCTCTCCAGTGGCCCCTCCGTACTGGTCAACGTCGCACGAAGGCCACAGGTTCCCTTGCGTCCGCTGGGCAGAGGCTGTGCCGCCCCAAGAGCCCAGAAGCTCAACAGCCCAAAACTCAAAGGCTCAAAAGCTCAAAAGAGGGTGCCCGAGGTGAAGCGGAGGACGAGCTGTGGGGCCCCCGACAACGTCAGTCCGGCGAGGGCCGTCAGGGCAATGGCCGCCTTCAGGGAGGCGGGGGCGCGCAGCGCCGGCACGGCTTCGGCTTCCGTCTCCGGCGCCCGCGCCGCCGCCTCCGGCCGCGCGAAGAGCAGCGCCGTCCACCGCAGGTAGTAGTAGAGCGCGATCACCACATTGACGGCCATGACGACGGCGAGCCATCCCAGTCCTGCACCGATCGCCGACGAGAAGACGACGACCTTGGCGAACAGCCCAACGATGCCTGGGGGCAGGCCCGCGAGACAGAGCAGGAAGAAAGCCATGGCCAGGGCCGCCTGCGGGCGCGTGGCATACAAGGCGCGGTAGTCGGCGATGCGGTTGTCCGCGCTCGTCTGCGCGACGAGGGCGGCGACCCCGAAGGCGCCGAGATTCACCACCCCGTACATCAAGGCGTATGAGACTGTGGCGCCGATGTGGCCGGCCGGATCCGAACCCGGTCCCGCGTAACCCGCGGCGGCGAGCGGCACGAGAAGGTATCCGGCTTGGCCGACCGACGACCAGGCGAGCAGCCGTACCGCACTGCGCGAGTGACCGGGACCCTGCCGCAGCGCAGCGGTGTTGCCCACCGTCATGGTGAGCGCGGCGAGCACCGCAAGCGCTGGGCCCCACACGTCGGCGTAGTGCTTGAACGCGATCACGGTGATGAGGATGAGCCCGGAGAAGCCCGATGTCTTGCCGACGACGGACAGGTAAGCGGCAACGGGCAGCGGCGCGCCCGTGTACGTGTCAGGGACCCAGAAGTGGAAGGGCGCCGCGGCGAGCTTGAAGGCGAAGCCGACGAGGGTGAGGGCCACACCAGTCCTGGCGAGGGTGTCCAGCTGGTGTGGGGTGTGGCCGAGGGCGTCGGCGAGTGCGGCCAGGTGGAGGGTGCCCGTGGCGCCGTAGACGAAGCTCACTCCGAGCAGCATCACGGCGGTGGCGGTGACGGAAGAGAGGAAGAACTTCAGGGCGGCTTCGCTGGAGAGCCGGTCATCGCGTTTGAGGCCGACGAGGGCGAAGGCGGGCAGCGATGCGACTTCGAGGGCGATCACGAGAGTCGCCAGATCGCGAGCCGCAGGCAGCAGGGCCGCTCCTGCGGCGGAGGAGAGCAGCAGGAACCAGAACTCCCCGGCCGGAAGGTTGTCCGGGCTGTGCAGGGAGAGCAGGGCGACGAGAAGTGCTCCGCCGAATACGAGCAATTGGATGACGAGCGTGAAGTGGTCGGTGACATAACTGCAGTCGTGCGAGCCCGCCGTCAGGCAGAACGTCGCCCGGCTGCCGTGCAGGAGGGGCAGTAGGGAGAGCCCGGCGAGCACGAGCCCGCCGACCGCGATCTGGCCGAGCAGCGGTTTCCTCTGGGGGGGCATGAAGAGGTCGGCGACAAGGATGGCGAGCGCGAGGACGGCGGTGATGGTAGGCGGGGCGACAGCGATCCAGTCCACGGACTGGATGAGGTCTGAGGCGAGCGCAGTCATCAGTTGCCTCCGAGGAGGGTGCGCACGGCCGGATCGGTGAGACCGAGGAGGACCGCGGGCCACAGGCCGGCGAGGAGCGTGAGGGCCACAAGAGGCGTCCAGGAGGCGAACTCGTAGCCCTGGACGTCGACGAGCACGCGGGAGGCGGCCGGCTCGGCAGTGCTCTCTCCGCTCTCTCCGTTCGTTTCTCCGCCCACTCGCAAGCTCTGCGGCCGGCCGTCGTTCCGGAGGCGCGCCTGTCGGTCGGAGCCCTCGGCCGCCCATTCCGCCTGCTCGTGTGCGTCGCTCACCCGGCGCTCACCCATGCAGACGCGGCGCACAACGAGCAGCATGTACGCGGCGGTGAGCAGCGTGCCGAAGGCGGCGAGGCCCATGAAGGCCAGGTACGCGGGGCGGCTGAGACCTGCGGCCGGGTGGAAGGAGCCGAACATGGCGAGCATCTCGCCCCAGAAGCCTGCGAGGCCGGGCAGGCCGAGGGAAGCGACGGCGCCGAACGCCAGCAGGGCGCCGAGGCGCGGGGCAGCCCCGTACAGGGCGGCACCGGTGGTACCGGAGAGGCGGTCGAGGTCGGTCGTGCCATAGCGGTCCTTGATCGCGCCGATCAGGAAGAAGAGCAGGCCGGTGATGAGGCCGTGGGCCACGTTGGCGAAGAGCGCGCCGTTGACGCCGGTCGGGGTGAGGGTGGCGATGCCGAGCAGCGCAAATCCCATGTGGCCGACGGAGGAGTAGGCGATCAGGCGTTTCAGGTCGCCTCCTGAGCCTTGGCGGCCGATGGCGAGACAGACGAGGGATCCGTAGATGATGCCGACGACGGCGAAGGCGGCGAGATAGGGGGCGAAGGTATGGGCACCTTGCGGGGCGATGGGCAAGATGATCCGGACGAATCCGTAGGTGCCCATCTTGAGCAGTACACCGGCGAGCAGCACCGAACCGACCGTGGGCGCGGAGGTGTGGGCGTCGGGGAGCCAGCTGTGCAGCGGCCACATGGGGGTCTTGACGGCGAGGCCGATGCCGATGGCGAGCACGGCGATCAACTGCGTGGTGTGGCTGAGCTTTGAGCCATTGTCAGAGGCGAGTGTCACCATGTCGAATGTGCCCGCCTTGAGACCGATGAGGAGGAGGCCGAGCAGCATGACCACGGAGCCCAGCACCGTGTAGAGGATGAAGCGGAGGGCGGCGCGGTCCCTGGCGTCGCTGCCCCAACGGGCAATGAGGAAGTACATCGGGATGAGCACTGTCTCGAATGCCAGGAAGAAGAGCATCAGATCGAGCACGGCGAAGGTGGCGAGCATGCCCGCTTCCAGGACGAGGAGGAGTGCGACGAAGCTCTTGGCCGAGGGCCCTTCGGGCATCTTGAAATACGAATAGAGAGCGCTGAGGAAGGTGAGCAGCGCGGTCAGCACGAGCAGTGGGAGCGAGATTCCGTCCACGCCGAGGTGGACGCGGATAGCGGCGGAGGAGATCCAGCTGAGGTTGGTGGTGGCCTGCATGCGGCCCGGGTGTGCGTAGTCGAAGCCGGCGGCGAGGGCGATCGTCAGCAGCAGGACGATGCCAGTGATCGATACGCCGTGGCGGAGCACGGCCTGGTCCGGGTCTCGGCCCTTGAGGCCGGGCGGTGCCGGGAAGAGTGCGCCGAGAGCACCGAAGAGTGGCAGGACGAGGAGGGTGATGAGGACCCAGCGGAGAAAGGTGTCGTTCACAGCTCATGCTCCGGCGGCGACGAGGACGACAAGGATGACGACGCCTGCGAGCAGTGCGCTGAGGTAGGTCTGCACATTGCCGGTCTGGCCGCGGCGGACGAGCGTGCCGAGCAGGCTGGGGGTGGCTGCTGCGTTGTGCACGTATGTCTCGACGATCTCGCGGTCGAGGAAGCGCACCAGGTCGGCGGCGGCAAGCAGGGGACGTACGAAGAGCGCGGTGCAAACGGCGTCAAGGTGGAAGCCGCGGGCGGCGTGACGGTGGAGTCTGCCAAGAAGGAGGCGGCCGGGGTCGGCCGGGCCCATGGAGGCGGCACGCCAGGCGCCATAGGTGGTGAGGACGCCGACGAGGGCGAGGCCGATACCAAGGGCGGAGGTGGCGAGCGTCGGAGTGAGCGGGGTGCCGTCGAACCACGCGGGCAGTGCGCCCACGGTGACGCCGAGGGCGACAGTGGGCACTGCGAGAAGCCACAGAACGATGTTCATGACTGGTGCGATGTGGGTCGGTTTGTCGGTGCCCGGCGGTGGAGTTGCCGAGTCATCGCGCTGCTCACTTTCTCCCCGCACGAGTGGGGACGACTCACCCCCGGCGAGCAGGAAGAGGCGGGTGGCGTAGGCAGCGGTGAGCAGCGCGGTGAGCAATCCGGCTGTGAGGACCGTCCAACCGATCGCGGACGGAACGTGGGCGACGTGGCCGTCGCCGGCGTCCTCGGCTGCCCGCAGCACGGATTCCTTGGAGAAGAAGCCGGAGAAGGGCGGCAGCGCGGCGAGGGCGGCAAGGCCGATGCCCATCGTCCACATGGCGTCCGGGACGCGGCGGCGCAAGTCGCCCATGCGGGACATCGCGGCGAGGGAGGTGGTGCCCGTGGCGTGGATGAGGACACCCGCGCCGAGGAAGAGCAGGGCCTTGAAGGCGCCGTGGGTGAGCAGGTGGAAGACTGCGGCGCTGCGGTTGCCGACGGCGAGGGCGCCGGTCATATATCCGAGTTGCCCGATGGTCGAGTAGGCGAGGACGCGCTTGATGTCGTCCTGGGCGAGCGCGGCGAGCGCCGAGCCGATCATGGTGATGGCGGCCATGGCGGCGAGCACCGCGAGGACGGTGGTGGAGAGCATGAAGACGGGCAGCAGGCGCGCCACGAAGTACACGCCCGCCGCGACCATGGTGGCCGCGTGGATGAGCGCGGAGATGGGAGTGGGACCTGCCATCGCGTCCGGGAGCCAGGTGTGCAGCGGGAACTGCGCGGACTTGCCCGCCACCCCGGCGAGCAGCAACAGCGCGATGACGGTGGGGTGGTGCAGGCCGCCGGAGACGGCCTCGGTCAGGATGCCGTTGATCCGGAACGTTCCGGCATCGGCGGCGAGCGCGAAGATGCCGATGAGGAAGGGCACATCACCGAGTTTGGTGACGAGGAAGGCTTTGACGGCCGCCGAACGAGCCTGTGGGGTCTCCCAGTAGTGGCCGACGAGGAAGTACGAGCAGACGCCCATCACTTCCCAGCCGACAAGCAGCACCATCAGGTCGCCCGTGTAGACGACGAGCAGCATCGCCGAGGTGAACAGCGACACAAGCGCGGCGTACGAGGGGTAACGGGGGTCGTCACGCAGATAGCCGGTGGAGTAGACCTGCACGCAGGTCGCAACGAACCCGACGAGTACGGCAATGAGGACAGCGAAGCCGTCGAGGTGCAGGGCGAGGTCGATCGGGACCGAGCCGGTGGGGGTGAGTCGGGTGCCGACGTCGGTGGCCGGGCCCGTTCCCTGCCGACTGGCAACGATCACTGCGAGGACGCATGCGGTGAGCGTCGGCAGCACGGCGATGGGACGTACGAAGCCCGGTGCGTGCCGGCCGAGCAGCATCCCGGCGACGCTCGCGAGAAACGGCAGTGCCGGGACGAGCGCGGCAAGGGTCGTCAAAGTCACGCGGTCTGCCCCCCGGCGGGAAGAGCCTGGTCGGCGGCGGTTTCGGCGGTGTTGTCAGTGGTGGGTGCGATGCTGGCGGAGTCGGGTTCAGTTCCGGTCTCGGCAAGATCGGTGAGCTTGTCCACATCCGAGGTACCGCGGTTGCGGTGGACAAGCAGCACGATCGCCAGGCCGATACCGATCTCGGCGGCGGCGATGGTGATGGTGAACAAAGTGAGCGCCTGGCCGGCATGCAGGGTGTCGCGCAGCCAGACGTCGAAGGCGACGAGGTTGAGGTTGACGGCGTTGAGCATCAGCTCGACGGAGATCAGGACGAGGATCGCGTTGCGCCTGACAAGGACGCCATAGAGGCCGACGCAGAACAGGAGGACGGCGAGCACAGCAGGATAGGCGAGGTGCATCAGCTACGCGCTCCATGCCTCGGAGGAGTGGCGCGAAGCGCATCCTTGGAAGGGCGATGGCGGGTGACGGGCGGGCGAGCGAGCACAATCGCGCCGACGAGAGCGGCGAGCAGCAGCACCGAGAGCGCTTCGAACGGCAACACCCAATTGCGGAACAGGCTCGCTCCCGTGACCTTGGTCGACCCCTGCACGGCACCGCTCAGGTCGATCCAGGTGGAACGGAAGGCGTCGACGACAACCCAGACGAGGGTCGCCGCGGCGGCGATCGCCACGGTGAGCGCGGCCCAGCGATTTCCCGAATCGGCGTCGGGAGAGCGGCCGATGGGAGCTTTGGTGAGCATCAGTCCGAAGAGAAGGAGGACGACGACGGAGCCCACGTAGATCAGCACCTGTACCCAGGCGATGAACTCCGCAGTGAGAAGGAGGTATTCGATGGCAAGCCCGCCAAGCGTGACGACGAGCCACAGCGCGGCGTGCACCAGCTGCTTGGTGGTTACGGTGACGAGGGCAGCGGCGAGGGTCGCTATACCGACGAGGAGGAAGGCGATTTCCACCCCTGCCGGCGAGAGGAAGCCGGGCGGGCCTGCTGCGAGGCTCATGCGTCCCCCTCCTGCGATTCCCGGGCCTGGACGTGGGCGTGGGCCGCCTGAGCAGCCGCCGCGAGCTTCTCTGCGGCCCTGTGAGCGGCGGCGATCTCCTTGGGCTCCTCGGCACCGGGGTCCAGCGGAGGCGGCGTGGGCACTGTCCACATCCACTCGCGCAGCTTGTCGCGCTCGTGAGTGAGCTCGCGGATGTCGGTCTCGGCGTACTCGAACTCCGGTGACCAGAACAGCGCGTCGAAAGGACACACCTCAATGCAGATACCGCAGTACATGCACAGCGAGAAATCAATGGCGAAGCGGTCCAGGACGTTACGGCTGCGCTCACGTCCGCCAGGGGCCGCGGGAGGGACGGTCTCCTTGTGGGAGTCGATATAAATGCACCAGTCAGGGCACTCACGGGCACAAAGCATGCAGACGGTGCAGTTCTCCTCGAGCAGGCCGATCACACCCCGGCTGCGCGGGGGCAGCTCAGGCTGAGCGTCCGGGTACTGGGCGGTGACCGAGCGGCGGGTCATCGTGCGGAGGGTGACGGCAAGGCCCTTGGCCAGGCCACGGCCGGGAAGGGGACTCATACGCGTACCTCGCTTCGCTCGCTCAGGCGTTCCCTGCTCGCGTGCGTCACTCACGACATCACCACCTTGACGATGCCGGTGAGCCCGATCTGGGCGAAAGAAAGGGGGATGAGCACGGTCCAAGCAAGCTTCTGCAGCTGATCCTCACGCAGCCGTGGATAGCTGACGCGCAGCCAGATGACGGTGAACGCCAGCGCCGCCGTCTTCAGCAATGTCCACAGCCAGCCGAGGCTGTCGGCCATGGGCCCGTGCCAGCCGCCGAGGAAGAGCACCGTGGTCAGACTGCAGAGCACGACAATGCCCGCATACTCGGCGAGCAGGAACAGTGCGAAGCGCAGACCCGTGTACTCGGTGTATGCGCCGAAGATGATCTCCGAGTCGGCGACTGGCATGTCGAAAGGAGGTCGCTGTAGTTCGGCGAGTCCAGCGGTGAAGAAGACCAAGCCGCCGATGATCTGCCACGGGATCCACCACCAGTGGAACGCATTCAGGATGCCGGGCAGCGAGATGGTCCCCGCAGCCATCGCGACCGAAGAGGCGGTGAGCAACATCGGAAGCTCGTACGCCATGAGCTGAGCGGCGGTGCGCAAACCACCGAGAAGGGAGAACTTATTGGCTGACGCCCAGCCCGCCATGAGCGAGCCGAGCACACCGACGCCCATCACGGCG
Organism: Streptomycetaceae bacterium; assembly: GCA_019243445.1. Taxonomy (GTDB): domain Bacteria; phylum Actinomycetota; class Actinomycetes; order Streptomycetales; family Streptomycetaceae; genus Streptantibioticus_B. The sequence continues at coordinate 10,982 of JAFAUH010000243.1, forward strand.
AGCACAAAGAACAGCCCGGCGTCGATCACCGTCCCGACGAGCCCGTGCGGGCCGACGGGGATCGCGATCAGCACCAACAGGTAGGGCAGCAAGGCGACAACGGGCGCGAGTTGGAAGATACGGCGGTCGGCACCGGCCGGAACTACGTCCTCCTTCTGCGCGAACTTCACCCCGTCGGCGACGAGTTGGGCCCAGCCGTGAAACCCACCCGCGTACATCGGGCCGAGACGGCCCTGCATATGGGCCATCACCTTGTGCTCGGTCTGCCCGATCACCAAAGGCAACACGAGGAAGACGACGAGGACGGCGACGAGACGCAGGATGACGTCGAGGACGTCGTTCACGTGGTCTCACCTCCGTCTGTACTGCCGGGCGCCTTCTGGCTACTGGGCGCCTCGGGTTTCTCGGATGTTTCGGATACCTCGGGTACCTTCTGCCAGGGCGCGTCAGTGGTGCGCTTGCGCGGGGCCACCCACTCCGCTTGCTCGCGTGCGTCGCTCACCCCCCCTTCGTGAGCTTCTCCGCCCACTCCCGCACTCCGCGGACGGCCTTGCTGCGCTGCAGCCGGCCACTCCGCTTGCTCGCGTGCGTCGCTCACCGAGCGGGTGCGGCGCGGCGGGCGCTCCCCCGCGGTGGCCGCGCGTGCGCCACGGGTCGGACGAGCAGGGGCGGACGGAAGCTTCCCCTTGAGCGGGCCCCACTCGTTGGGATCAGGAACGCCTGGCGGGAGCATCTGGCGGCGCTTGGGGCCGCCATGGGCAGCGCCTGCCGCGGACTCTCCCGGGTCCTTCGCTCCCGGCCACGCCTTGGCGACGCGTGCCGCCAGCACGAAGTCCTTGCGCAGCGGGTGCCCTTCGAAGTCATCGGGGAGCAGCAGCGGGACGAGGTTCGGGTGGCCGGTGAAGTCGATGCCGAACATCTCGTGCGTCTCGCGCTCGTGCCACGCCGCTCCTGCGTAGATGCTGGTCGCGGTGGGGAGCGCGGGAGCGTCATGCGGCACGGTGGTGCGCAGCACCAGGCGCCGTACGGCCGCGCCCTCGACCTCCGGCACTGCGACGAGATGCGCGCAGATACGGAAGCCTTCGCCGGGCTCGTCAACGGCGCTGAGCCAGTCGAAGTACGTGCAGCCAAGGGCGGTGCGAGCGATCTCCAAGGCGTTGATCCAGGCGTCGGGCGCGACGTCGACGGTGAGCAGGCCGTACGCCTCCTTCGCTGTGGCTCCCTCACCGAAGACCTCGGCGAGGCCTGAAGGCAGCTGATCGAAGGCGTTCACCGCGTATCCTCCCGCGAGGCCGGCGTCGGCGGCGCGACGAGGCCGCTGGTCAGTGCGATGGCTGAGGGTCGCCCCGCGTCCGCCCCGGCCTTGTCGTAGCGCTCGCCGAGCGACTCGCGTGCGATCTTCTCCTGCAGCTTCAAGATCCCCTGCAGCAGCGCCTCGGGCCGGGGTGGGCAGCCCGGCACATAGACGTCCACGGGGATGATCTGGTCGACGCCCTTGGTTACCGAGTACGAGTCCCAGTACGGGCCGCCACAGTTAGAGCAGGCACCGAAGGAGATGACGTACTTCGGCTCCGGCATCTGCTCGTAGAGCCGCTTGACGGCAGGGGCCATCTTGTCCGTCACCGTGCCTGAGACGACCATCAGGTCGGCCTGGCGCGGGCCGGGCGCGAAGGGGATCACACCGAGCCGGATGAAGTCATGGCGCGCCATCGACGCGGCGATGAACTCGATCGCGCAACAGGCAAGGCCGAAGTTGAAGACCCACAGGCTGTAGCGGCGTCCCCAATTGAGGACCACCTTCATCGGCTCCGGGGCGAGGCGCGCCAGCGCCCCGAGCCGCCGTGGCTCAGGGACGAACTGCGGCGCAGGCAGCGCCTCCGCCTCCGCCAGCGGCTGTGCCTGCGCCAGCGGCTGCGCTTGCGCCTCGACGGTCCGCCGGGTCACGTCCATTCCAGGACGCCCTTCTTCCATGCGTACAGCAGGCCGATGGCGAGGAACCCGAT
>JAFAUH010000055.1 GCA_019243445.1 Streptomycetaceae bacterium
GTTGGGGGAGAGTTCGGGGCAAGTGTCGGAGCCGGTGTTGTGGGTTCCGGAGTCGGTGTGGACCAGGCACACCAGCGATGTGCGGAATATGGAGGAACAAGGGGTCTTGTCGGGCAGCGGGCAGCGTCCGTTGGCGCAGGGTGAGCCGTCGCTGCTGCAGCAGAAGCTGGAGCAGGACGCGTTCGCCGAGGGGTTGATAAGCACCCACCACGGCCTGGCGGTGCCGGCCAAGCTGGTGTTCACCCCTGAGATGGTGCAGACGCTGGAGCAGATAGGTAAGGAGGGAATGAAGCCTGGGCTGCTGGAGAACGTCGAGCTCAGCGCCGGCTTGGCGCCACGCGAGGACAGCGTGCCAGCCACCGCCACCGCCCCCGTGCACGCTTTCGAGGCGCGGGAGACGCTGGAGATGATGACGATCAGGCCGGTCGCGGAGCCGGGAGGGGCGCGTACTCCTGGCCAACTGCCCCTGCACGAGTCGCAGGACGCACCGTCTGTTGAGGTACTGACTGTTGATGCTCCGTCTGTTGACATACCGCTTCATGATGTGACGCCCAATGATGTATGGCCTGGCTGGAAAGATCTGGCTCATCTTGAGCCGCACGACTTGGCGTTGGCGCGTGCGCGTGCGCGGGTACTGGCCCGTGGCGGCGTGGATGCCATGGCCTCCCGGCTGGGGATCGAGCCGTCGGTCGCCCGCGCTCTCCTTCGTGGGGAACGCTACAACTACTCCCTCGCGGAACGCCTGGAAAACCTGGTGGACGGGTCACGGTTGGTCCGGAAGTCCACCAAGAAGGGGCGTGTCATCTCTATCGGTGCAGGTGAGACGCTCTACCTGAGGCGCAACGGCAATTTCCGCTTCCGGACCTTGCAGCTTCCTGGACTTGAGGGCCTGTCGCTGCGGTTCGACACCGAGGGCATCGTGGACATCCGCCGGACACGACTGGCCAACGCCGAAGGGCAGGAGGCCCAAGTTGACGGCGCGATAATGTTCCCCCTGACTGGGGCCAGGCGCGGACTGGGGGGACGTGTACCCATCCCCGGTACTGAGCCTGTGGTCTTCGCAGAGTGGATGGTGAACTCGAGGGGTGCACTGCGCTCCTTCGATGTGCCGGTGACCGGTGCGGCTATCCCGCCGGAATTGCGAGACCTGCGGATCCACACCACCTACGACTACGGTTCGGACCCCAACGCCGTCACAGCGTCACACACCGTGCTCGATGTGCGCACGGGTGAGTCCGCTGCGGGTTTCCAGGCGAGTACACAGCCGGGCGGCATTCTGCTGACCGGGCCGACCGAGAAAGAGGTACGCGTCCTCGACGCCGCGGGTCGTGCCGTCTTCCCGGCTCCGGCTTCTTCGGAACGGGTCGCGGTGAGTGCGCCCGAGCGCCTGCTCTCGCCGGAAAGCCGGCACATATCCGATGATGCGCTGGTGGCGGCGACGGCCCGTGAGCCGGAGTCCATGGACCTCGCCTCGCACGCGTCGCAGCCCGCGGCGACACGCACGGGGACCAGCGAGCCGTCCGTGCCTTCACAGTCGGCGTGGCCGAGCGGAGGGCGAGTGGTGGAGCTGCCGGGTACAGGTAGGCTGATGCCGTTTCCGGATGGCAGCAGTACCGAGGGGGGGCAGCTGCTGCGGCCTGACATCGAGAGCCGACCGGGTGTCGGGGAGCATCTGGCGGAGCCGGTGCATCCGGAGCCGGTACCGGCGGCGGCGTTGCTGCCATTGGGCCGGAATCTCATGCATCAGCGGCTGGGCCATCTGCTGATCCCTCCCCCGGAGTCCGGCCTGGCACCGCAGGTCGTGAACGAGGCGGGTGAAGTGGACTGGCGGTTGACGGCGACGCCGCTTTCTGGTCCTGAAAAGCGGGTGCTTTTGCAGCCGGCGGATGGGACGGTCCGCCAGCCGTTGGAGAACATGGTGGTCAGTGCCGTCTCCGGCGATGTGCTGGAGGGGACGCTGGTCTCGGATCACCCCGGTTACTACTGGCGGATCAATTACGCGGGAAAGCCGCCTACGGGGGTGTTGATCAACTGGTTCGGCGAGGTGGCCGGCACACCGGCGCGGCTGGTCCAGTACCCGACCGGGGGCTTCGATCTGATCGACCAGAACGGCCGGGTGGTCTTCATGCGCCATCCCGTGACGAGCCGGGGCATCGACTCCAGCCAGTCGGAGGCCGAGCCGCCCGGCTACCGCACTCCTGTGGCTCACCCGGTGGCTGCCTGGCCGTCGCTGGGCGGTGTGCATGAGCGGCTGGACCTCTCGGGCCTGGAAAATCTGATCGCGCAGGGCAGGGCGGCCTGGGAGGGTGAGGGGCGGGATCCGTCCGAACTGTTCAGCCAAGCGCAGCAGATCCGGCGCACCTTCTACAGGAAGCTGCTGGTCGATGCCCGGGGGGCTGTGGAGGAGTTCTCGCGCCAGGGGGGCGGTGCCTTGCAGCGGACGGACGTCCGCGTCGTCGGCGGCTTCACGGTCACTCCTCTTGGCCAAGGCGGCCATGCCGTGCTGCACCACAAGACGGGGTTGCTCACGGTGCTCGACGCTCAGAGTCGCTGGGTCTCCCGCCAGTACCTTCTCGCGGATTCCCCGCGGGAGTTGGAAGGGCTGAAGGTGACCGTCGCCAAGAGCTTCCAGAGCTCCCAGGCGAAAGTCGTGTCGTACCGGCTCGAGGGTGACTCCGAGAGGGTCGCTTTGTTCGAGGTCGCCCCTCTCACAGCAGACGCGTCGGCGGGAGCGAAAAAAGACTGGGGCGCTTTCATCGCCACCAACATGGCGACGGGCCACCGCTACGCCTTCGATACCAAGGGCACCCACATCTTCCATGACCGCTGGGTGGGTGACCCCGGTCAGTTGGAGGGGGTGGGATATCTGCGGTTCCGCTTCAGCGAGCCGGACGGCGGACTACCGCAGGCCGTGGATTCGCAGGGGAAGCCATTGGAGGGAGTGCGGGTGGAACACCACGGCGACTTTGCGGTCAGGATGGCTCCGCTGCGCGGATCGGAAGCCCCCACGGAGGCCCTGATATTCAAACTCCGTAACTCGCTGGGGCATGAGGAGATCGTCGCCATACGCGGCCAGGATGGG
>JAFAUH010000157.1 GCA_019243445.1 Streptomycetaceae bacterium
TGGTGCGGAGGTGTGGGCAGCGCACCGCGCGTGGTGCGGTCCGTGGTGCGGGCCGGCCTCTGCGGCGGGGTGCGCAGGGGCCGGCGTCCGGCGGTCGCCGGTTGCGGACGGTCACCGTGGGCCGGGGTTGCCGGGGAGAGATCTCCGACCACCGCCGCGGTCGCCGCGGCCGTCAGTTCCCCCAGCCGGCGCGCCCCGGCTCCAGGCCGGCCTGCGCATTCGACGGCCACGCTGCCCACGGTGGGCCGGTCGAAGGGGAGTCCGAGCGGAGGCAGTGTGGCGCACGCTTGCCACACGCGTTCGGTGATGGCCTCGATCTCGCCGGGCAGGAAAGCTTCGGCCGGGCCGAAGTGCAGGACGGTGACGTGGAACCGCTTCGGGGCGACCGGGCCCAGTCCAGGGTGGGGCGTGAGGCTGCGGTACGGGTCGGCGAGGTGCGTGCGGGCAGTCTCGGCGTCGGGGATGAGATGCCAGTGGAGATCGCGGCGCCCGAGGGCCAGCTGGCTGAGCGTGTCACCACGCCCTGGAAGAAGTCAGTCATGGGGTGCCCGGCGCATGCGGGGCAGCCGCTTCGGCAGCCGCCCGCGAGGACTGCCCGTGTGACCTCGTCCGTGGCACGAGTTCACTGGCGCTCGCCAACCCGAGGCGAGACTCCGGACGCCGGCGGCACACGTTCGCCGCGCGGCTGGGCAGCGGCGGGCGCTGCGTTCGAGGGCAGTGTCGATCGGTGGTGTGTACGCCGGCGGAATCCAGGAGGCGACGGCGCGGATCGCCCGTGGCCTGATCTGCCGCGGCGGCGGTCGGTGGCGCACGCCGCCTTTGCGTGAGCGGCGTGCGGCGTATTGGCGGAGTGTGCCGACGGCGTTTTAAGCAATACGGGGTGCTTGTCGGTGTCGCTGGCTCCGGTCGCCGTCGATGAAGGGGATGTCGAGGGCGGCGTGAGCCTGTTGTTTGCGTAATTGGAAATTATGCTGTATAGTTAGGTTATTGACGCCGGGGAAGATGGCCGGCGAGCAGTACGAGAAAGGTGGCGAACGACGTGTTCACCGCTGTTGAACAGAAGCCGGTTTTCGTCTACGGCACCCTCCGTGCCGGGCAGGGCAACTACTGGGGCATCCTCGCGGGGGCCACACTCCAGGAGCGCCTGGCGACCTTGGAGGGCTACACCCTCCTGGACTCCGGCGTTCCCTTTGCCGTCAAGCGGGAGGGCCGCATCGTGGTCGGTGAGGTCATGGACGTGGACAGCGGCCTGTGGCCCGTGGTGATCCGTCGGCTCGACCGGCTCGAAGGCTACCGGGGCGAGGGCCACGACAACCTGTACGACCGCGCCGTTTGCGCGGTCCGCCTCTGCGACGGAAGCACCGTCGAGGCGTACGTCTACCTCGCGGGGAAGCCGAACGCCTGGTTGTCCGGTCTCCCGGAGATCCCCGGTGGCGACTACGTCCAAGCGGGCTCCCGCTCTTGAACCTTGCCACGCGATGCCGCAGGTGGCGCCCCCTGTGAGCTGCGGCGATCGTCGGCCGCGGCACGACATCACACGAAGATCACCAGTAGCAACCGCCACCGGCCGCGCGGACGCCCCTCCGTGCGGCATCGGGGCGCAGCAACACCATGAACGACCCGTCAGGCCGCGCGCCGCGCGGCCTGACGTCTGAGCAGTACACCTTGGCGCCCGCGTGGGCGCCAAGGCAAAGAAGGAACATATATGTGCGGTCTGTTCGGATTTATCCGTAATCAGACCTGTGACCCCACCAGGGCGACTGACATGTGCGTGACGCTGGGGACGCTGGCCGAGGAGCGCGGAATCGACTCTGCTGGTCTGGCGTTCGCCACTTCCGCAACGCAGGAGCTGACCGGGCGACCGGTTACCAACTGTCGCGATGTGATGGCGGGTGGCTGGCGCATCGTCAAGGGGCCCGGTCGGTTCAGCCGGGTGTGGAAGTCTGACTATCTCGAAGCGCTCGATGCGGCGCCGGTCGCGCTCGGCCACACCCGCTGGGCAACTCAGGGCAAGACCGTGGCGGTCAACTCCAGTCCGCTGCAGGTGGGACAGCTCATCGGTACGCACAACGGTGACGTGGACGCCTGGCGTTTCCGGGCGGACCACGAGTTGCCGAAGCCGACCGGGGAGACCGACACCGAGGTCCTGTACCAGGCGTTGGACCAGGCGGGCGGGGTCATCCTGCCCACCCTCGACGTCTTGACGGCGACCGTGGGCCGGGCGGCGCTGGTCTGGACCGACCGGCGCTGGCCGCAGCTGGTCATGCTGGCGCGCACGGCAGTGAGCCCGCTCTGCGTCGCGGTCGACATCGACGGGAACCTGTACTGGGCGTCCAACCCCGGCTGGTTTCGGACGGCGGCGGGTGCGGCGGACGTCACCATCAAGGAGATCTTGTTGGTGCCGGAGGGGACGCTGATGATGGTGGACTTCTCCTCGGGCAGGCCGGTACCGGTCGATAGCAGGACGTTCACCGCGACGGCCCGTGCGAAGGACGACCGGCTTGCGCACATCGTCGCCTACCGGGGCTTCAGCGTGGAGGACCAGGCGGCAGACGAGGAGGTGTGCAACCATCGGACGCTTCGGGAGCCCCAGCGCTTCCGGTCCGTGCCGCCGACGCTCTGGCTCTCGCCCAGCAGCCGGTGAATTGACCAACGGGAAGGGGGCTCGGGCACCGCACGATGCGGTGCCCGAGCCCCCTTCCCGTTTCCGTGTGGGCGGCTCGGCGGTCAGTACCGGCCGTCGTGCCAGCGGGTGCCGGCGAACAGGGCGGTGACCTGCGCCCGGTTCTCCTCCCGGGTGAAGATCCGGTCCATCAGGCCGCGGAACGACCGCGTGGTGTTGGCCCATGCCTCACCGCTCAGCCGTCCGCGCTGCCCAGCTGCGGCCGCGGCTCGGCGGTGGTGGCCGACACGTTCCGCCGGCGGCGCGGGGGTGGTTCCGGCCTCCCGCAGCGCGGCGTTCGTCAGGCCGAGTGACACGTTGACCTGCGCCTGGATGGTTCCCGGCTCCAGGGACCCGTCCCACATGCGGAACTCGGCGTGGTCGCTGTCCCGGCCGTGGACGGACTGGAAGTTCAGCCCGATATGGTGGCTGTTGTTGTACCGCCGAACAGCCGCGACGGAGGTGTAGGGACTCGACGGCCGGCTGTTGGGGGTGCACCACTCCAGGCCGCGGTGCCGGTCGCGTCCGGGGCTCTGGGCGATCCGGTAGATGACGTCCTCGTACCCGGCCACGGTGTTGACCAGCTGGTTGTGGTTGGCGACGGTGTGGTCGTAGTCGGGGACGGCTACATGGACGTGGCCGCCGGTGCGGGCACTGGCGATACCGCCGTTACGGCGGACGATCTCGCACACCTGCGCCAGGTTGTTCCAGGTCTGCGGTTCGTCGTACAGGATCGGTGAGACGATCTCACCCGCGACAGTGCTGTCGTGCTCCAGGCGCCACGCGTTCGGAGCGTCGGTGTATCCCTCGCGCGCCGATTGGTGCCATCCGTGCACGTGCGGGTCGGGCGCAATGCCCGCCTCGTGCAGTTCGCGCGCGATCGCCTGGCTGGCTGACTGTCGCTCGGAGTAGGTCATCGATGACGGATAGTCGAATTCGATCTCCACACCGAAGGCGCGGCCGCCCTCGCGCGCCCCGAGACCGCCGGTGGCGTTCTCCGTCAGGTACGGCACCAGCGCCTCGCCCGACCGCCGGCGCTCAAGGGCCTGGTCGTACGCTTCCTGGAAGGCGTCCATGCTGTCCGCGTAGGAACGCACGGCGGGCTGGGCGGCCCGTTCGGCGCGGGCCTGGTCCTGGGCGGCGATTGAGGCGGCGTGCTCGGCCGCGACCTCGTTGAGGACCTCCTGCGCCGCGAGGCGATCGACCGCGGACGGTCCGTTCGGGCTGAGCTGTTCCTGCACCAGGTCGGCGACCGCCGCTTGGTGCGGGCACGTGCCGTCCTCGTCGCCGGTGTGCAGGTCGCCTCCGGTGCACCGCAGGCTCTCCGGGTTCGCATCGAGCTGACCGTCCGGTCCACGGGTGACCCGGACCTCGCCCTCGATGAAGTGGCGTCCGTCGTCGTCCGTGATGCTGGCGCTGAGGCTGACTAGGGCGTCCTGGTCGTCGGTCACCTGGTTTCGGATGATGTCCGGGTGGCGCGGCAGGAATATCAACTGGTCGTCGTTGCTGACCACGTAGCTCTGGCGGACCGGCATGTCGGGGGGTGTGTCGTCGAAGATCCGCACCGCGGTGCGCTCCGGCCGCTCCTCGATGGTGACTGGCGCGGCCTCGGCGACGAGGGCGTCGGTGCCACGGGTCGGCGCGACGCTGTGATGCTGGTGATCTATGCGGCTTCCAGACCCCATGCTCACTTCTCCAGGGCGTTCGGCGGCAGTGCACCCTGCTCCGCGCCCACGTGGATCACGCCGGCCTGGTGCAAGGACACAAGGAGACTCCACTCGCTGTCCGGCTCGATCCAGATCAGTGCCTCATCCGGGCCTTCGGGACGCGGCAGGCGGCCGGTGGGCTTGTAGAACGTGGTCACCAGCGCCAGCGGGACGGGGGCGTCCCAACGGGCGATCACCGGGGGCGTGTCACGAGGAGCGAGAATCACCTGCTGCTGCTCGGGCGTGCACTGCGCGAACTCCTCCGACGCGGCGAGCGCGGCCTGCAGCTGTACCTGAAGTCGCAGGGCGAGCCGAATCCGGGCGGCAGCCTTGTCCTTCGGGCTGAGGAGCTCGGGGTACTCCGGGATCAGACCCTCCATGAGCTCGGTCGGGGTGTCGGCGTAGCCGCGCCAGCTCCCGCCGTCGTAGATCATCTCGAAGACGTAGTGGCTGCCGTCGTCCTTGGTCGGGGGGGCCAGCGGCGCGGCGGCGGCCGAAGCGTTGCGGGTGCGGATGAAAGTCATGACATTTCCCATGAATTAGCGGCGCTGCCAGCGCGTTTCGTGGAACAGGGCGGTTGCCTGTGCTTTATCCTCCGGGCGCTGGAAGAGCGAGTCGACCATCTGCCGGAAGTTGGCGGTGCTCGTGCGCCAATCGTCACCGGACAGCCGTCGGCGCTGCCCGAGCCCGGCCTGGCGGCGCTGCTCGCGGTGGCTTCCCAGCTCCATGCGCGCGCTGGGCGTGGTGGTGTCCTGCCGTACGGCCGCGGCGGCCATGCCCAGCGAGAGCTTGACCTGCGTCTGGATCACGCGGGGGTTGAGCGAGCCGTCCCACAGCCGGAACTCCCCGTGCGCGCTTTGGCCGCCACGCCGGGCCCCGCTGAGGTTGAGGGCCTGGCCGTGGAACGAGTTGATCTGGGAGATCGCGGTGTACCCCTGTGACGGAACGGGGTTGGGGCTGCACCAGCTCGTTCCACGGTGGCGTCCCTCGGAAGCAGGGTTTTGTGCAAGCCGGTACAAGACGTCCTCGTGGGCCTTGTACATCTGCATGAGCCGGGTGTGGTTGGCGACATCGTGGTCGAAGTCGTGCATGCCCACGTGCACATGGCCGCCCGTGCTGAACGAGGCGCGCCCTCCGTTGCGCTGGATGATCTCGCAGGCCCTCGCGAGGTTGTTCCAGGTCTGCGGCTCGTCGTACAGGATCGGCGAGACCAGTTCGCCGGCGACGGTGCAGTCCGACTCCAGACGCCACGCGTTCGGCTCGTCGGTGTACCCCGCGCTCATCTGCGCGTGGTAGTCGTACTGGCGTGCCGTACGGGACAAGCCCGCATCGCGCAGCTCCCGGGCAATGTTTTGGATGGCCTGCTGCCGATCGACCCCGGGCTCGATGTCGAATTCGATCTCCACACCGAAGCCGCGCCCGCCGTCACGGGCGCCGAGCCCTCCGGTCGCGTTCTCCGTCATGTACGGGATGACCTGCTCGCCACGCTCCGCGCGCTCGCGGGCGGCATCGTAGTCGCGCTGAAAGGCATCGAAGTCATCGGTGTAGCTGACGGCCTCGTCGGTCGGCCACTGCTCACGGACCTGCTCCTGGAGAGCCGTGGCCGCCCGGTGCTCGGCCGACACCTCGTCCAGGACCTGCTGCGAGGCAGCGCGCTGCACGGTGACGTCCGGCGCCCTCTGGTCGGGCAGGACAGCGGCTGTCCTGTCGTCTTCGGCGGAGTCGTCCCCGGGTTCGGAGTCCTGGATGAGCCCGTGTCCGTTCCACATGCCGTACTGGTTGCGCAGTTGGCCGCGCAGGCCCCAGTACTCCATGATCTCCTCGAGCGGCGGATGGGGGTTGGTCCGCCAGCCCGATTGGATCTGCAGAGCTCGCTCGAGGATCTGCCTTTGTTCCGCGGGCATGAGGTCGACCCCGCCGGCGGGGGCCTCGATGGTGATCCCTGCGGCGCTGGTGGCGACGAGGTGGTGCTGGTGGTCGATCCGGCTGCCGGAGCCCATGGTCAGCCGCCGTTCTGCACGGTGATGGTGCGGTCGGCGAGCCCGGCATAGAAGCGGACGTTGGCGGTGAACAGGTCCTCGGTGCGGGCCTGGGTGTCGACTCGGCCCTGCGGGGTCATGATCGCGCCGTGGCGGGCGTACTGCAGAGGGTTCTGGCTGATCAGGTAGAGACGTCCGGGGAAGAGGGCCTGAAGGGTCGCGATACGGTCGGCGCGGCTTGCTCCGGTGAGGACCATGGGCAGGTCCGGCGGCAGGGTGGCGGCGAGGTAGGTCAGGCCGGGTACCGCCATCTCGTCCCAATCGACCTGGGTACGGAAGGTCTGCAGGTTCATGGCGAGGGCGGGCGGGAGGGCAGGTGATTCGTCGAGCCAGTCGAGGTAGCGGTCGAGGTCTTCCAGGCGGAGCCAGTAGATGTTGGGGACCGCGGTGACGCCGGCCGCCGCGAGCTCGGAGGCGAGCATCAGGTTGCGGCGCATGTTGATCAGGTTCTCGGCGCGGGGCTGGTTGAAGTACATCGACGCGTTGGGCGTGAGCACCAGGTCCCACTTCTGGGTGGCGAGCATCTCGGCGAACCCGTCGGCCTTGCGCCGCGTCCAGTAGGCCTCCACGAGGGGGTCTTCCGCGTAGCCGCTGAGGACCGCCTTCTGCTCCGGGCGCAGGTTCAGGAACTGGTGGGCGGTCTTGCCCTCCCAGCGCGGGAACATCTTGTGGGTCTTGGGGCTGAGGACACGGCGCAGGCCAAGTGCGTAGGCGGGCCACTTGAGCTGGGCGTCGAGCGTGGGGACGTCGTGCCCGTCGACCTGGGGGGTGAACAGCGGCAGGTCGGGCAGGATGCCGGGCACGCGGAGCCCTGTGAAGCGCATGGTGCCGCCGATGTCTTTCATCCAGGCGTCCCGGTCGGGCCGGGTGCCGCAGCGGATGGGGCAGCGGGTGCACGCCAGGCCCGGCTCGCTCCCGGGGACCGGATCCTCGGCGCGGGCGCAGCCGCAGTACTCGCAGCTGGAGGTGCAGCCCGAGCAGACCGGTTCGACTGCTCGGGGGTTGTCGATGAAGAAGGGGCAGTTGTTGCAGTCGCACCCGGCGGCTGGCGCCGGAACGGGCCGCCCGATTCCGGGCATGGGCAGGGGGACGGTCATGCGGCGGTCCTTTCGGCGCCGGCGCTGGTGTGGCGCTGGAAGTCGGTCAGGAGTATGCGGAGCGAGCCCGCGTCGAAGCGGTGCAGGGTGCGGCCCTCGGCCAGTTGCGAGTTGAGGGCGCGCAGTGCCTCGAGCGCGGCGGCCAGAACGGGCGGGTCGACAGGGTCGGGCGCTTCCTCCGGCTCATCGCCGGGCAGTTGCTGGTCGCCGTCCGCGATGGTTTCCAACGGCTGTGGGGGCGGTGCCTGCTGCTTGTGCTGCTCTGGCTGTTCGCCCGGGTCGGCGGCGTCGGTGCCCCCGGACACGGACGTGTTCTGGACGGCTTCGCCTGTGGCCGCGGGTGTGGCTGCGTCGTCGGGTGGAGCCGTCCGGGACAAGGTGGCGGCCCGCTCGGCGTTGGCCTGTTCGTGTGCGGCGGCCGCGGCGCTGGCGGCGGCCTCGGCCGGCAGCGCCGGGTTGGTGGCCTGTGCCTGGGTGGCTGCGGAGAGCAGATCGGTACGGCCCAGCCGCTTGACGGCCTGCCACAGCTCGGCTGCAGCCTCCCGCCGGCCGCGGCTGAGGCGGGCAAGGTTCGTACGGGCGGCGAGTGCGACCTGGTGCTGGTCCATGTCCGCGGACATCTCGCGCGGCAGGGAGCGGAAGGCCGCCACGATCTCCCGGGCTCGCCGGGGGGTGATCTGCAGACCGAGCCGACGCAGGACCAGGTTCCACGGGGCGGCGAGGTTCGCGTGGCTGCCGCGCAGCTTCTCCAGGGCCTCGAAGCGGGCAACGGGGTCTTCCAGCCGCTGGATCTCCCCGCTCACCTCGATCCCGGCATTGTCGAGTTGGGTATGCAGGATGGCGCTTCGCTCGAGCAGCAGGGCCTTGGCGAGCTCACCGGGCTGAAGGTCCTCTCGGGCCAGGTTCTCCACCAGCTGCCAGGTACGGCGGTCCTCCTCGCTGATCGGGCCCGGGCAGATGAGGGCGGGCAGTTTCTCGAAGCGGGGGTTGGAGGGCTGGTTCACGGCCCCCCAACGGCAGGCCCGGTAGCGGCGCTCGCCGATCACCAGCCGCCGCTGGACACGGTCCTCCGGGCCGGACAGTTCCTCCACCAGGACGGGATGCAGCACGCCGACGGTCGAGATTGAGGTGATGAGGTCGGCGAGGCCCTCGGGGCTGGTACTCGGGCCGGGGCCGCGTCCCTGCACGTCGGTGTACACCGAGCCACGCATGGGCAGCATCTCCAAGCGGCGCTGGCGCAGCCGCTCCGAGCTCTCCAACGCCTCGGCCAGCCCTATCATGGCGGGCGCCGCGCCCAGGGGTTCCTCAAGGGCGGTGCTCATCAGCGAAGCCTCCTTTTAACGGGTAGTCCTCAGGTGGGGAGTGGCTCGGTCCAAGGGCTGTCGCTGGTCAGCCAGGTGCGGGCGCGGTGCCGGGGTGCCGCAGGAACATGTCGGTCGGGTGGTGCCGGTCCCCGGGTGATCCGCGGAGTAGTGGAGTGAAGATCCGACCGAACGGCCCTTGATCGCGCAAATGTTTGAGTGTGGTCACTCCGACAGAGAGGTGTCGGGCGAGCCGGGCCAGGCGCGGATCGGCACGCGTGAGCGTGTACAGGTCCTCGGTGCGGTCGGCGAGTCGCTTGGCCAGGTGGGGGCTGGGCGAGCCGTCGAGAATGACCAGCAGCCGGGGGAACGCCGGGTAGGTGTGCTGCCACGCCGGCCGGGTCGACGCCGCGGAACGCCGCGCACGGTCGGGGTGCTGGGGCACGAACTCGTACAACCTGCCGTACGCGGAGACTTTCTTGGCGAGCTCAGCCGCGGTCATGGTTGCCCGGTCGAGCTCGATGAACACATTGAGGAGCGTGCGCTGCCCGCGGTGGATATGGACGTAGTGCAGGACGGCGTCTGCGATGACGTGGTCGTCCTCGAATCGGGCTCGCTGGCCGTCGCGGATACGGTGGGCGACCTCCGGCGTCCACGACAGCGGGGTGCAGTCGTGACCGAGTCGGCGTGCATGCGTCACGAACGCGATCCCCGTCTCGTTCACGGCCAGGGTGTGGGCCTGGCGGGTGCTGGCCGCCGATTCGGGTGTCACCCGGTAGCGGCGGGAGAACACCTCCGTGGCCTCTTCGACGGCGTTGGCGCCGGCATCGGTCAAGAACCACACGTAGGGCCTGTTGAGCCGGTTGCCGCCGCTGGTTTCGCCCTGGGCGCGCAGACGTTGAACCAATCCCGCCTCCTGGAGTGCGGCGAGCTGCCGACGCAGGTAGGACGAGCCACGCGCGGCCGGAGTCAGCAGCCGATGCATCTGGTCGGTGGTCATGATGCGGTGCTGGTAGAGGAGCTCGAGGGCCGACTTGGCGATCACCTGGAAACTGTGGATCCGCTGCGGCTGCGGCAGCGGTTTGTATTCGCTCAACGTGTTCATCCCACCCGTGATCCCTTGTGCTTGATGAGGAAGGTGACGTTGTCGGGCGCCGATTCCTGCTCCACCGCAGGTGCCGGTTCCTGCTCCACCGCAGGCGGCGGATCGTCGTCCGGCGGCGGGGGCGGCAGGGTCGCCATGAACAGCCGGATCTGGGTGTCGAGCTTGCCGAGGTCGTCGAGAATGTCGCGGACCCGGCGCCGGCGCAGATTCTGATCGACCGCCGCGTCCAGGACCTCCTCCGAGCGGCAGTAGTCGCCGTACAGCTCCTCGACGCTCGCGCCGCGCACCCGGAACGGGTCGCTCTGCCTGCCATCGAGGGTGACCGACATGACGTAGTGGTAGCGCTGCAGCTGGCTGACCGTGTCGGGCGCCACTTTCTTGCCCCACCGACGGGTGACGAGCTGCGCCTCATCGATGTCACTGGCCGTGGTCGACAGGATCGACAGGTTCTGCAGCAGGCCCTGCCTTGTGGTGGCCGACAGCCGCTGCGACATCTGGGTCATCGCCAGCAGCTTCACCTTGTACTTGCGCAGCTGCTCGGCGATCGCGGCCAGCGTGCCCTTCGACGCACCGTCCACTGCGGTGAGCTCGTCGATGAAGACGTAGAAGTCCTTGCGGTCGGCGACCGGCAGCGTCCGCCGCGACAGACCGGCCCGGAACAGGTCGTAGATCAGCAGGCACGAGACGATGCGGTCGGTGTCTCCGGTGCCGGACGGGCATACGAAAACGACCTTCCCGGAATCCATGGCGTGCCGGATGTCGTACGTGCTCAGTGAGGAGCCGAGGAACCCCTTGAGGCTGTTCGAGGAGTCGAGTCGCTCGATGATGTTGGTGACGACCGGGGTGGCCTCATTTGAGTATTTCGGGTAGGTATGCACCCAGAAGTCCCGCAGAGTCTTGGGCAGATACGGGACGATCGCGTCGCGCCACACCTCGTCATTGAGGAGGCTGCGGATCTGGAAGATCGTCGGCGCTAGCTCAGGCTTGCCGGCCTGCGAGAGGATCCACGACAAGCGGGCGAGAGTCTCGACCGACCTGGTGAGGATCGTCTTGGCACGGCCGGCGCTGTCGCTCCAGTTCAGCGCGCTCGCGAAGCCAGTGACGACCGCGTTGACGATGCCGGGGATCTCCGACTCGCTGCGGTTCTCCATGGACAGCGGATTCCATGATCCGACCATCGCGTCGAGATCGGGCGAGGTGAGGTCGATCTCCCACAGCCGCGGGGCGAGCTGTGGATGCGCGAGGTACGGACGCGCTCGCTGCCAGCCATCTCCGTGCGGATCCAAGAAGAGAAGGCCGTGCTCGTTGTGGGCGAGTGCGATCGCCTGGACCAGCGACATCTCGGTCTTTCCGTAACCCGCTTTTCCCAGGAACAGGCCGAACAAGAGGTACGCCAGTGGCAGTCCGGCCAGGCGCTCGCCGCCCCCGGGCTTGGCCACCCAGCCAAGCGGCAGCAGGTCCGGCTGCCCGGTCCAGCTCGGCAGGCTCGGCGGCGGCGGGGGCACCACACCGCCAGAGCGGGCCACGTTGACGGCCATGTTGTGCTTTGTGGCGGGCTTGAGCAGCCCGGCGATCTCTGTACCAGTGACCCAGCTGGGACGCCGCGGCGCGAACTCGCCCGTGGCGAACCGGCGGTCAAAGCTGCGCCGGTAGAGCCGTGAGTCCGAGCGCAACCGCGTTACCCCGAGATTCAGGCCGACCGGGCGCAGGTGGTTGTCGCCCGCCCAGCCCTCGAGCGTCGCCTGTATCTGCTCCAGGAGCACCCGCGGCCGCGCGGGGTCGTTGGAGCAGGTCCGGATGAGCAGCTGCAGCTCGAACACCGGGTCCGCGCCGGGCCCGAACTTTCCCATGGCCGCCTTGACGTCCGAGATGCTCGGCGCGCGCTGCGCCTGCGCCGGCCGCCGGGCGCCGCGCCCCTGAGGGCCGCGCACCTCCGAGGCGATCTGGCTGCCCAGCGCGGCCAGGCGGTCAAGCCCGAACCCGCCCGAGCTCTGCTGCGGAAGGCCAGGTACCACCGGCATGCCGCTCGGGTCGCGCCGCGCCTGCGCCAAGAGCCTGCTGCGCCGACGGCCGACCTTGGAGGGCGCGACGGGGACCAGGTCCAAGATGATGTCCGCCCGCTCGTCGAGATCCTCGCGCACATCAGCGACAGCGGCCGCAAGCGCCTCCAGAGGGTCGGGCTTGAGCGGCACCTCCCGCAGGGAGAGGTGATCGGGCAGCGCCAGGGCAAGTTCTGCCCGGGCGACGTACTGAGCGGCCCTGTCCTTACGGGGCTTGGGCCGACGTGGCCCCCGGCCGCGGCCCCGGGGGGACTTAGAGTTCTTGCTCACTACAACCTCCTAATTTCGAGGGGGATCACGCCGTAAAGGCGGGCTGGGAAGCGGGACTGCTGTCGGCGCCGAGCCGGATCTCGGGAGACTCGGCCTGGGAGACTGCGGCTCCGACCGCGCGAATCTCGCACTGGCTGTAGCCCTGGTGACGCAGGACCGCCGCCGCCCGGGAGTGCCCCTCGACGCGCATGGTCAACGTGCCGCCGAGCGACAGGAGCCGAACTCGAACGGCAGTGCCGCGCGCCGGGGTGAAGGCCCACCGTGAGACGCTGCGCTGCGCCTGGGCGAGCTGCTTGGCAAAGCGCAGGACGTCCTCAAGGACCGGGTCGAAGCCATTGGTCGGCAGCACCTCGAAGACCTGGCGGTCCTGGAGCAGCAGCCGGCCGAAGCGCCGGCGGGCCACCGAGACGAGCACGACGAGGGCGAGAGGGACAGGGGCCAGCCACCACACGTTGTCGGACAGCCACGTGGAGGCGGTCTGCCCGTACGTCGGCAGGTGCTGTCCGATGTTGATGATGCGGTCGATCACGTCGTTCGTGGTCATCCGGCGGCTCCGGGAAGCGAACTGGCGGGGGCGGGGAGGAGAGAGGGCATGCCGGAGCTCCGGGGCGACGAGCGGGAGTACGGATGCCTACAGGCGCCGCGACGGTACAGGGCACTGATCTGGGCGCCGGCGAACCGCGGGTGCTCGGCGGACCAGACAGCGACCTGGTCGCAGGTGCGTGGGTCTTCGGACAGAAGCGCCCCGTCGCGGTTCAGGCTCCGCAGTGTGCTGGAGCCCTCGTCGGTGGCCGAGGCGGTAGTGGTACTGAGCGGGCTTGTGCGGTGCGACATCCGAGACCGTCCTTCGTCATCCGGTGGGGATGTCGCTGAGGATCTTTTGCCCCCCCTTGTCCGCGGTCTGATCGCTCGCGCCGCCTATGGTGGTCAAGGAGAAACGCACCCCACAGGGCGGACGTCGACGCGCATGGACAAGGGGTGCGGAAGGCGTACGCGCCCCGAAGTGACTTCCGGACAAGGAGTGCGCGCACCAGTGCGCCCGGGCAGGCGCACCGGTGCGGATGAGGTGCGCCGCACCCGCGCACATCGCACCTTCCGGATGCGCGCACTGGTGCGCCCGGCGCCCGCCCCGCGGTCCAGACGGCCGCTGCGCACCGGCCCGTCACCGAGATGTCCGCAGGATCCGACAGGTCTCCCTACCCCCGGCGTGTGATGAGGAAGGGGGCGTTCACCAGTGAGGGACGGGGCTCTCGGCCTGGGGGTGTCAGCGACGGCCTTCGCGAAGGACGACCGTCAAAGAACAGGTAACGAACCTGGTCAAGGAGAAACGTGCGAGGCCACTGAGGTGGACAAGGGGTAGGAGCAGGAGATGCGGCGGCTGGACAAGGGGTCGGTACCGGGGCCGGTTGAACCTGGATAAGGGGTCGAGCAGGCGAAAGGGTGTCGGCAGGCGGCGTCTTCACCGCTCTGGTGGTGATGTTGTGTCGTCCAGCGCGGCGGGGACACCCTGTCCCTTGACACAGCCGGTCGCAGGTCTCCCCGCGTCAGTCGGAGTACTGCAGAAACACGATCCGGGCCGCGGGGAGCGTCACCTGTGCTTCTGTCTTGTACCGGTGGAACCGCCACCGCATAGCCCGCCACGGGCACCTGTCTCCGCCTTGGGACCGCCGAGCACGTCGGAACACCGGGGGCGGAATCACCCCTGGCTCACCCGTCAGCCCCCGGTCGCCCCTGCCTCCCCGTTGACAAGGAGGTGAAGTCACCCCTCTGCCACGTTGCGCCCGCCGGTCGGCGAGCGGAGGGCGAGATCACCCTGGTTGCAAGGGGGGCAATTTCACCCTTGGCCAGGACACCCCGATGCATCCAGGGGGAGGAGAACTCACCTTGGCATGCTTGCGGCGCACCGCACGCACGTGCCGTGCGCCGGGCAGTATCCCCTTGTCCTCGGGCGACACGACCACGCGGTCGGTCTCCGTTGGCCAGCCGTTGGCCAGCCGTAGGTCGCGCCTCTGGTCGCGCCTCTGGTCGCGTTCCTGGTCGCGTTCCTGGTCGCGCCTCTGGTCGCAGAGGACACCCTCCCCGAAGCGTGCAAAAGCCCAGGTCAGTGCCGTTTTCAAGAGACGTAACGACCGCCGACTATTTCCCTACGGAGCTAGTTAGCCAGGAACAGCACGTGAGAAGAGCTTGAGAGATGCCGGCGAGTTGGAGGAGGAAGAGCAAGAGAAGAACAGCAGCAGAGCAGGGCAAAGCAGAACGACGAGAGATTGAAGAGAGGCAGTCAGGCGGTGGACAACAACCAGGGATCGCGCAGCGTGGAGGGATGGGGTAGTTGATTTGGCATGGGGGTAGAACGGAGGTTCCGGGTGATGAGTCGGGAGAGGTCCAAGCCGTCCTGCTGGTGCGGCGACGCGGCGGCTGGGAGCCCCGGTAGACCGGTGGCGCGGACGAGGTCCGCGCGGGGGTTGCTTAATTGGAAATACAAAAGGCCGCTCAAGAGTGAGCGGCATGCGCCGGGAGGAGAGAACACCCTCCCTAGTCTTGATCACGGCCGCGCCGGGGCATGGTGAGCGTGAAGGCGAACAGCGCCCCGATGGAGGCGACGATCACTAGGGCAGTACCGTCCGCCGAGCGCACCCCTACTGTCAACGCGACCCCTACCGCGCCGAGTGCGATGGCGGCGCACGGCACACCCCAGAGGAGTGCCCAACGCGTCCACGGGGTGGACGGGACGGCACCGAACCTCTTCATGCTGCGTACCTCCGGTGTATCGCGGGGCGGTGATTTCACTGCCCCGCTCAGAATGCCTCACCCACGAATCCTGAGGGGTGATCTCTCCGTTCTGATGGGCGTGCGGTCATGAGTTCGAGACGCCCATGGACCCAAGCCGGTCGCGGGCGCCGGGTCACTCGCAGATCGGGCAGGAGTCCCGCCCGATGCGTGGGGCACAGGGTGTCGTAGCAGTCGGCGGCCATGGTCCGAAAGGCCGCGGCAAGGCATCGGCCGGTCCACGGGCCTGCCGGATAGCCG
>JAFAUH010000276.1 GCA_019243445.1 Streptomycetaceae bacterium
GGCCGGGTTGGCTGCCCAGTCCAACGGGGCGACCGTGAGGGGCGCCGCGTCCGCTGGCCATCAGGCTCCCTACGCCTGCCGCCAGGACATCCATGCCCAGGATCCGGCATACCCGAGCGTGCATGTGGCGTCCATCGTCCAGGCACCCAACGGTGACCTGCTGTACGGCTTCTACGGCGGTTCCCACGAGGGCGCACCGGACGTAGCCAACTACGTGGCACGGCTGCCCGTCGGATCGAACACCTGGCAGGCTCCCCAAGTCGCCTTCAAGGAGCCCGGAAAGCCGGGTGGCAACGCTGTTCTGTGGACGGAAGGCCGGACGACCTATCTGTTCTTCGCGACGATCGAGGGGAACAGTTGGGCCCAGTCCAACCTGCGGATGATCAAGTCCATGGACAATGGCCACACCTGGTCGGCACCGACGATGATTCACGCCCGGTGGGGTTGGCTCTTCGGTACCGCGCCGGTCCGGATGTCCAACGGTCAGGTCCTCGTCCCCATCTACAGCCAGTCCCAGTGGAGGGTCGCCTGGTTGCTTCCGTCGCAGAACTACACGAAGTGGACCGTGTATCCGCTTCAGGACGGCCGGTTTGGCCCGAGTGGTGCCGCGCCGTCTCTGCCCGTCCGCAACTGGCCCACAGCGCCGGGCGGAGCGATCCAGCCCACCACCGTGGAGACGTCGCCAGGAAATCTGCTCGCGTACCTGCGGACCGGCAACGGCTCGATTTATCAGACACAGGGCTCCCGCTACGGGCGGCTGTGGACCACGCCGACACGGACCAACTTCCCCAACAACAACTCCCGCATCGCACTGCTGAAGCTCCATGACGGCAACATGGTGCTGGCCTACAACCCGACCAGTGACCAGAGCGACCGCAGCGTGCTCGCCTTGAACTACTACGACGCCCAGCGCGGGGTCTGGACGAACCCGGGCGTCACCGTCGAAAACGAGCCCGGCCAGGAGTTTTCTTATCCCTACCTGTATCAGAGCGCGGACGGGGCCATCCATCTCGGATACACCCACCAGCGCCGGACCATGCGGGACGTCGTCTTCAACGAGGCCTACCTGACCTCGGGCCAGCACTCTTTGCCCAGCGACGACAGCGTCGGCGCCACCAGCTACCAGCAGGGCAGGATCGTCAAGACCGCTTCTTGCGACTACGTCAACCGGGGCCGTTAGCGATTTCTTGCGAGAAACCCCGGGGCTTCAGCCCCGGGATGAATCGCATCCTTAACGGGGCGGCGCGGAGCGCCGCCGCATAGCTGCGTCTCCAAGGTCGGGACGTTTTTGCTGCTCGATGTATTCCTTGATGATCGACAGGGGTGCGCCTCCGCAGGAGGCGGCGAAGTAGGACGGGGACCAAAAGTGCCCGTGCATGATGGCCCGGTTGATCCGGCCGGTGAACTCCTGGCGGAGCAGACGTGCCGAGACGCCCTTGAGGGAGCCGACCAACCGGGAAAGGGCGACCTTGGGCGGGTAGTGCACCAGCAGGTGGACGTGGTCGGTCTCGCCGTTGAACTCCCGCAGCTCGGCGCCGAAGTCCTCGCAGACCTTCCGCATGATCTCTTCGCAGCGGGTGAGCATGGCGTCGTCAAAGACACGGCGCCGGTATTTCGGGGTGAAGACCAAGTGTGCGTGCAGAGTGTGGACGACCGTTCTTCCCCTACGTATATCGGGGTTCGGCTCCCAACGAGGTGACATAGATCAATGGTACGATCACGCCTGTGAAGATCGTTGTTCCCGTGAAGCTCCAGCCGACACCCGAGGTGGCAGGGAGATCCCGGTCACGAGCGGCAGCCGCGAGCCGCTTGTCGTAGGAGACAAAAGCAGTGAGTGCCTGCTCCAGATGCTCTGCGCTTGCCAGATGAATAGCGTCGAGGCTGCGCAGATGCGGTGTCGGAAAACGAGCAGCTGCGTGGAGGATCGGATCTGTGATGCGGATGCGCAGGACTCGGTCGAGCAGGTCTTCTGAGGCATCCACGATCTCGGTCGGTGCACCGACCCGGACCAGTGCCCGGCCGATCTCCGCCTGTGCGAGGGCGCTGGTCGCATGCCCTTCGGACCCACGTGCCGAAAGGAAGGTACGCAGCGCTGCGGTCTCTTGCTCTGGTACGACCAGTTTGAGGAGCGCGCACGAATCCAGGTAGATCAACGCTCCTCCTCTTGGCGGAGGGCGTGCAGCGCCTCCGAAGGGGACGACAGGCCGACCGGAGCCACGGGCGGTACCCAGTCGGCCAGTCCTCGCGCCTGTGCCGCGTTCTCCGGGTCTACCGTTCCGGTTCGGATCAGGTCTTCCCTCACCCGCTGCTCGGGTGGCGGCGGAGTGAGGATGGCGATCAGCCGTCCGTTACGCGTGATCTCGACGCGCTCCCCCGCCGCCACCCGGTCGATCAACTCACTGGCGTGCTGCTGCAGCTGCCTGATGGGCACTCTTGTCGTCATATCCCGAGGGTAGGCAGCGCGTGCGTCAAATGGCCATCGTGTGCGGCGGAATCATCCAGGCGAAGCACGTGCTGGCCGGATTGCCGCACGGCTATGTCCTTGCGGTGCGGAGTTTCCCGCCTATCGGATGCCAGGACGCCCAGACGAACGAACATCTCCTGCGGCTTGGCGGCTTAAATGTCGGGGTGCGGGAGCTCCCGACCGGGGAGTACCTGCTGGTGTAAGCGAGGATCACACGGCACAGACCGGACTCTTAACGCATCCCTTGCGCTTTGACCAGCGGTCTTGGGGGATCCTGACTTTGCTTTGGATCTCAAGGACACGAGAGCGGAGAGGGCTGTGGCCGCGAGCACGGAGGATGCAGATCGCCATACCGGCGGAGCGAGGGGCGAGCACCATGAGCGGGATCGGCTGAGCGTCCCGCAGGGCTTGGCCGCGCTGTCGCTGGACGCGCTGGCCTCCGTGGCGTACGGGCCGGAGGCGATCGTGGTGGTGCTGGCGGTGGCCGGCAGCCACGGCTTGGGCTTTACCCTGCCTGTCACACTCGCGATCGTGGTGCTGTTGGCCGCCTTGACCTTCTCCTACCGGCAGGTCATCGCTGCCTTCCCCAACGGCGGCGGCGCCTACGCGGTCGCCGGACGCCATCTGGGCCGACGGGTCAGTCTGATCGCTGCCGCCTCGCTGATCATCGACTATGTGCTGAATGTCGCTGTGTCGGTCTCCGCCGGAGTCGCCGCCCTCACCTCCGCTTTCCCCGCCCTGTATGGCGAACGGGTGCTGTTGTGCGTGGTGGTCCTGGCACTGATCACTGCCGTCAACCTCTATGGAGTCGCGGAGTCGGCCAACGTCATGATCGCACCGACCGTGGTGTTCATCGCGGCGATCGCCGCCGTCGTGCTGGTTGGCCTGCTGCGGACGCATCCGGCCAACCAGCCCACTCACCCGGCGGCCTCCGCCACCTCGACCGTTGGTGCATTGCTGCTGCTACGTGCCTTCGCCTCCGGCTGCTCGGCCCTGACCGGGGTGGAGGCCATCGCCAACGCCGTCCCGACCTTCCGCACCCCGCGGGTCAAGCGGGCCCAGTGGACCGAGGTGGGGCTTGGCGCACTGCTCGGGGCGATGCTGATCGGCCTGTCCTTGCTGATCGGCAAATTCCACGTCGCCCCCAGCAGCACCAAGACCGTCCTCGCCCAGCTCGCCGAGGCATCCCTCGGTCACAACTTCGGCTTCTACCTCGTGCAGTTCGCCACCGTGGTCCTGCTCGCGCTGGCGGCCAACACCTCCTTCGGCGGCATGCCCGTCCTGGCTTCCTTGCTGGCCCGCGACAATCACCTGCCGCACGTCTTCTGGCTCCGGGCCGACCGGCAGGTCTATCGCTACGGCGTCATGGTGCTCGCGGCCATCGCACTGGTGCTGCTCATCGTCTCGAAGGGAGACACCCAAAAGCTCGTGCCGGTCTTCGCCATCGGCGTCTTCATCGGCTTCACCCTCTCCCAGGCCGGCATGGTCCGTCACTGGCGCCTGGAAGGCGGCCCTGGCTGGCGTAGCCGCGCCGTCCTCAATGGGATCGGTGCGGTCCTCACCATCGTGGCTCTGGTGATCGAACTGGTGTCGAAGTTCCACGAAGGCGGCTGGCTGGTGTTCCTCGCCGTCGCCGTTTTGGTGGCGCTCTTCGAGACAGTGCACCGTACCTACTCGCGCATCGGCACCGCCCTCCACCTCGGCGAGGTCCCCGCCCACCCGCAAGCGCGCCGTTCGCTGGTCGTCGTCCCCGTGGGCGCGGTCAACTTGCTCACCCAGGAGGCGATCAGCGCCGCCCTCTCGCTCGGTGACGAAGTCCGCGCACTCACCGTTGTCCACCCCGAGGACACCGAAGCCCGCTCCGCCGACGAAGTACGCCAAGCTTGGAACGCCTGGCAGCCCGATGTCCCCCTCACCGTGCTGCACAGCCGCACCCGCTCCCTGACCAGGCCGATCGTCGACTACTTGCGCTGTGTCGGTGCCGAGGACGAGCACGACCGTCTGGTCGTCCTGATCCCGGAAATGCAGCTTCCCCGGCCTTGGCAACGCCTGCTGCAAAACCAACGCGGTTCCGTCCTGGACCGTGCCATCCGCCGCAACACTGACGCCGTCGTCTGCCGCCTCCGCTTCCCCATCGAGCTCAACGGCTGACCGAAAAGCGGGTGGGCCGAGTGGGGGAGAATGGGAAAGCCCGTCGTCGTCCGTCGTCGCCAGTCGTCGCCCGTACTCGCCCTGAGGAACCCCGCCGATGAAGCCTGAGCAGGCCCTGCAGATCGGTCCGCACACCGTGTGGCCGCCCGTCGTGCTCGCGCCGATGGCCGGGATCACCAATGCGCCGTTCCGCACCCTGTGCCGTCAATTCGCCGAAGGCGACGGCTGGGAGTCCGAGGGCCCGCGGCCTCAGCCGCCGGTGTCGCAACCCCCGGGAGAGGGAGACAGGGTCAGCCAGGGCAAAGGGATCTTCGTCTGCGAGATGATCACCACGCGGGCGCTCGTTGAGCGCGACGCCAAGACGATGCGGCTGATCCGCTTCGACGCAGGCGAGAAGCCGCGCTCGGTGCAGCTGTACGGGGTCGATCCGGCGACTGTGGGCCGTGCGGTACGGATGATCGCGGACGAGAGTATCGCCGATCACATCGACCTCAACTTCGGCTGCCCGGTGCCCAAGGTGACCCGCAAAGGCGGCGGCTCCGCTCTCCCGTACAAGCGCAATCTGCTGCGTTCGATCCTGCGCGAGGCGGTCGCCGGGGCCGGTGACCTGCCGGTGACGATGAAGATGCGCAAAGGGATCGACGACGATCACCTTACCTACCTCGACGCCGGCCGCATCGCCGTCGAGGAGGGCGTCACCGCGATTGCGCTGCACGGCCGCACCGCGGCCCAGCACTACGGCGGTACGGCCGACTGGTCCGCCATCGCCCGGCTGAAGGAGGCCGTCCCGGAGATCCCCGTGCTGGGCAACGGCGACATCTGGTGCGCCGACGACGCGGTGCGGATGATGCGCGAGACCGGGTGTGACGGGGTCGTGGTGGGGCGCGGCTGCCTGGGGCGACCGTGGCTCTTCAGCGATCTGGTGAATGTCTTCGAAGGCGGCGGAGAAGGCGGGGAGGGCGGGGAGCAGGCCCGGCCCACGCTCAAGGAGGTCGCGGGCGTGATGCGACGCCACGCGGAGCTGCTTGCCGAGTGGCTGAGCGATGAGGAGCGCGGAGTTATCGACTTCCGCAAGCACGTGGCCTGGTACACCAAGGGCTTCGCGGTCGGCTCCCGGCTGCGGCAGCGGCTCGCAATGGCCTCGTCACTCGCCGAACTCGACGAACACCTGGGTGCGCTCGAGCTGGACCAGCCGTGGCCGCAGGGCGCGGAGGGACCGCGCGGGCGGACAGCCGGCACCAAACGCGTGGTGCTGCCCGATGGCTGGCTGAGGGATCCGTACGACTGCGACGCGGTGAGCGAGGCCGCGGAGCTCGACATCTCTGGCGGCTGATCCTGCCCGAGTGGTAAAACAGGCCGAATC
>JAFAUH010000378.1 GCA_019243445.1 Streptomycetaceae bacterium
GGCGGCGTGCTCCTCGTTCAGTCCACGGACGATGAGCAGCCAATCATCCCCACGGCGCAGCGCCACATCCACGTTGATCGCGTACTTCAAGGCGGTCTCCTCCGTCAGCCCATCGAGTGGGCCGATCGTAGCGGCGCCGCCCTCACCGGGAGGTGTAATTATCATGCCAATCCTGCCCAAGCCCGCACAGTACGGGTTCTTCTCCTTCGACGGCGCGCTACTTCAACAGCTCTCGGACGTGTACGGCCTGGGCCTCTCGGCAACGGGTGAAGATTCCTCCAGATCGGCTGTCAGGGCCGCGCCGCTCACCGAGTGCCCTCCTCTGCGCTTGTCGACCGTGCGGCAAGCCAGCGGTCCACCACCGCGCGCAGGTACGGCGGCATCCGGTAGGCATCGAGTTCGGCCGGGGCGACGAAGCGCAGTTGGCGGCCTTCGCCGAGCACCAGATCATCGACGGTCCCGTCGTAGGGGACGGCGTAGACAGTGACGAGCTGCGGCTGGCTGCCCTGACGGTCCCAGAGCCGCTCAACGACCTGCGGGCTGTCCCCGATGCGCAGCGCTGCTTCCTCGAACAGCTCACGGGCGAGCGTCTCGTGCGGGACCTCGCCGGGCTCCAGCCTGCCGCCGAGCAGCGACCAGTACTCCGGCCAGCAGTGGGCGTGCTCGTCCCGCTCGTGCAACAGCAGTTCCCCCGAGCCGCGGTGGACGATCGCGACGACGCTTTCGGCAACGGGGCGGCCGTTGAGCAGTTCCACTGCGCCGGTGCCGCAGGCGCGAGCAGCCAGGCATGCGTGCACTCGCGGCACCACCCGGTCCAGCAGGAGCCCATGGAGTTCTTCCTGGTCGACCAGGCGCCACTCGGACAGCTCCCGCGCCGGCAGACGGATCGCGTCGAACACCTCGTCGGCGAGGACACCGCCGTCATAGACATGGATCACCGCAACAGGGTGGGGCGGTCGGTGGATCCAGTCGGTGGCCAGCAGCTGCCCGATCCGCAGCTGGAGGCCGAGTTCCTCACTCACCTCCCGTTCGGCGGCCTGCCGCGCCGTCTCTGCGGCATCGCTGTCCACGCCTCCGCCAGGCAGCAGCCACCGGCCGTCATCGTGATAAGTCGGCTTGACGATCAGCACACGGCCCCGACGGTCGGTGATCAGCACAGCCGACGCGGTCAACGCCTTCGGGCGCATAGCCACGTGGTCGGCGGGCCTAAGCCCTCCCTTCTCGAGCTCCGCACGGCGGGCCGGCGGGATACCAACGGGCGAGCCGACCTGCGGAACGCCGCGCGTCAGGTGCGCGATATTGCCCGTCGCCAAGGCTTGCAGACCAGCCACCACCCGTCGGCCAACTCGCTCGGGCAGCCAGGCGACAGCCTTGTCCGGCGCAAGCCAGTGCGCGCCCACGATCTCGCCGTCCGGGAACCGGATCGCAGCGATCTGCTGGTCGGTCAACGGTCCGACAGCGAAAATATGCAAGTCAAGGGCGCGGCCGTGGGCACGGGCAGGAGCGCTGTCAACTCCGAGCAAACGTCCAACAGGCACATCGGTCAGACCGAGTTCCTCAGCGATTTCCCGGGCCGCGCCCTGCTGCGGCGTCTCGTGGGCGAGCACCATACCGCCAGGTAGTCCGTACGGATTCCCGTCACGCCGGTAGGAGTGTTCTGCCACCAGTACCCGGCCCCGCTCATCGGTGATCAGCGCGGTCGCGGACACCATGGGCGCCGGGAGCATCGCGTAGTGGTCCCGGCTGTCGGTGGGGACCGGGTAGCCATCACGTAGGTGCGCGGTGTGGGATCCGCGCTCCGCCTCCAAAGCGGCAGCGAAGCGACGCCTCAGCGGGCCAGGGAACCGGGCCAGGGCCTCGGCGTCCGGAACGAACCGGGCCGCGCGGATCTCCTTTTCCTGCAGCAGCAGGTTATCCGCGACCGCGGGCCGACAGAGGTGTACGGCGCAAATGTTGGCGATCAGAACCCGGCCGTAGACCTCTTTGGAAACGCTGTCGATGGCAAGCAACCGGCCGGTGCGGACGTCGCCGAGCCGCAGCTCCTCATCCAGCTCACGCAGCAGCCCAGGCAAGAGTTCCTCGTCGCCGAGGATCCCGCCGGGCAGATCCCACCCAGGCTTGTACACGGGGTCGACAATCAGTACACGGTCGCTCTCATCGCGGATGAGGGCGTCCGCAGCCACCAACGGTGCCGGGTGGTTGGCCAGGTAGCGGGCCAGGCCAGGGTCGACGACAGCATCGCGGTCGGGCGGGGGAACGCTGGCGTCAGTCGAGGTCACCGGGTACCTCCAGCGTGCGGCAGCAGGAGCAGGGACTGGCTGGTCTCGTCGGGCCAGCCGTGCAGCGAGCACAGGGCACCGGCAGCGACGGCGGCAAGGAGTGCGGCGGTATACGGGACGCAGTCCGGCGGAGGAGCGGCCGGGTCGGCCCACACGAGCCGGGAGTGCTTATCGGGCTCTCGGTTGTACGGCATGCCGTGCCACCGGCGGGCAAGGAACGCGACCCCGACCCGTCCCTGGCCCTCGGGACTGCGGTGATGGATCAGGTGGGAGAAGACGACGTCGGCGGGATCGACGCGGACGCCGACCTCTTCCTCAGCCTCGCGGATCGCCCCGCTCAGGACAGTCTCGCCTGCGTCGAGATGTCCGGACACCACGCACAACTGGCCGGAGGCATAGGTGTTGCCGGCGCGTTCCAGCAGCAGGACACACCGGTCCTCCTCACGCTGGAGGAGCATGAAGATATCCACGATGCTGCGGTACCGCTCGCTCACGACGGCCACCCCCGCCGCGTGGTGAAGCAGATCCGGTCACATCTGTGCACGCGCTGCTCACCTTCCTGATCGCAGATGCGGCGCCGTGTGGACGCCGTGTTCGAATCCCGTGTATCGAGCACCGAGGCAGAGCGGATGCGACACCTGCACCTGCTCGCATCGAACAGATGACGGGTAAACGACGTCCATGCGGGTGTCGTCACGCGCACCGCGGGGTGATTCTTCGACTTCATATTCGAGTCGAGGGTGAGTGGCCATGCGTGCCAAGGCTTCCGCGGGGAGTGGGTTGTACGGATTCGCCTTCGCGGTGAGCACTCACCCGATCCGGGGATTGCCTGACTGCCGCCTGGTACGCCGTCAGGCGACCTCCTGTGTCGGGTTGCTTCGGCGGGGCCAGCCCGTGGTATCGCTTTCGGTAGGGGCGGAGCAGACTCACCGATGCCCCCTGAGGAGTGCTGCGGTGCCTTGCAGAGAGTCAACTGCCCCGCAGCGTCGCCGTCCCGATCTTCCGGTAGTTACGGGATCTGCTCATCCGTGGTCACCCTTGTGCCTCCTGAATGGACGAACTTTCGTTCCGCAATGCATTGTTGACGAGCTGTCTGTAGAGCAAACCCAGCCGCAGACACCCTGGTGATCGGGTCGGCAATCGCCGTCCGTCCTGGTGTCGCAGCCGTCGTCGGTTGCTCGGCAACGCTGCCTCCACGGGCCCGGCGGTGAAGATCTTGACGCTCAGGTCGAGGTCGACGGGGCTCACGGCGACGGCTCCAGCGTCTCGGTAGTCACAGCATGCCCTTCCTGTCGTTGCGGATGGGGGCTTTGGCCAAGGGGCCTCTCGGCGGACGCGTATGCCCGCCGACCGCACCGTAGGGGCGACGCTGCCTCACCTTCCAGTAAATTGCAGGAACTTGCAGATTGACCGGCGCCGTACCCTCCTTGAGGATGGCATCACCGCAAGTTTCGGCAAGTTTCGGCAAGGTGCCACGAAGGAGACAGTTGTGGAACTTACCTTCGTTGCCAAAGATCCCGAATTGGAGCACAGCGGCTCGCCGACGCTCTACCGCACCGACCGCCAGTCATGGGTGGTACAAGGCTGGGTGGTCACCGACCCCGACGCGCTCGCTGCGATGAACATCCCGGAAGGCGAGACATGCGTGGAGATCCCCGATCGGATGGTCCCGTTCTTCCAGCTGCCCCAGTGATGCGTCCGGTCGGTTACGACGAACTCAACCAGTTGTGCAAGGGCATCAGGAAATCATTCGTGCATCTGGAGACCCGGGACGCCTACGGCACCGGGGTCGAACTGCCGCACATGGCCAAGTGGCGCCGCGGTGAGCCCGACGATTTCGCGTGGCTGGGCTGGTGGCTGGAGATGCTGCGCGGTCACTGCGCCGCAGGCCGGACATGCCGCCGAGCCCGGATCGTCTCCGAACCGGTCAGCGACTACCAGCGGTGGACGATGAGCCACGCCGACAAGTTCATCGACGCCGGTGAAGACATCCGCTACTTTCCCCGCTCAAGACTGGCGGCGGTCCCGTTGCCCGGAAGCGGAGACTTCTACGTCTTCGACGACGAGCTCGTCTTGTTCCTGCACTACGCCGGCAACGGAACAAACACCTTGTTCGAGACCACCGAGGACACGCAGACGGTACGGACATGCCGGCATGCCTTCGAAACCGTCTGGGACCTGGCGACGCCGTTTCGTGAATACCGATCTGAGTAGCTCAATCGCCCAGGCGCGCAAGGAACTCGGCGCCCGGCTGCGTCAGCTCCGCAAGGCCGCGGGGCTGACCGGCCAAGTGGTCGCCGACGCCACCGGCCAGCATGTCACCCTGGGTCAGCCGAATCGAAAACGGCCTTCAGGCCCCCACCGAACGCAACATCCGCGGCTGGTGCACCGTGTGCGGCGCCGAAGAGCAGATCCCCGACCTGATCGCGACAGCCCGATCGGTCGAGTCCGCATATCTGGAGTGGGCCAAGCAGTCCCGCGCAGGCATGAGACGCCTCGGTGTCGGCGACCTACACTCCATCGCCACCTACCAGCAGACCTCGACCTTCCACATCCACGAACCGATCGTGATGCCCGGCATCTTCCAGACTGAGGCATACATCCGGCAGATGCTCGCCTTCTGATACACCTTCCTCAATGCCTCCGACGACGCCGACGCCACCGTGGCCATGAAAGCCGACCGCGTCGCCATCGCCTTGAGCCCCAGCAAGCGCATCATGGTGGTCCTCGGCGAACAAGCACTGCGCACCCGCCGCGGTACCCCCTCCGACCACGCCGATCAGCTCACCCACCTGCTGTCGTTCATGCGCCTGCCATTCGTATCCGTCGGCGTCATTCCGGCCGACGCCCAGCGCCGGGCTATCGCCACCATCGGATTCTGGATCTTCGACAACAACGCCGTCACCCTGGAAACACCCACCGCAGCGATCAAGGCCACCAGGTCACAGGAAATCACACAATACGTGGAAATGTTCGACCAGCTGCAAAAGGAGACCATCTACGGCCACGACGCACGCCAGCTGGTTGCCAGGATCCTCGCGAGCCTATGAAACGTGGCCTGCGGGGCTGCACAGTCCATCTCCGTCCACCGCGGCCCCGCCGAAGCTGTTTGCGAGGTGGCGGCCCGCTCGCCGGCTCCGAGGGACCAACGGCCGTTCTGCCTCGCGTAAGGATTCCATCTACTGACAGCTTCACCATGGCCGGGGACAGATCGCGATTGAACGTGATTGAGCATGAGGCGTGGTCAGGGCGCGACCGGGATGTGCGCGACTTCGATCCGGATGCCGTCGGGGTCTTCCACGAATACGGCGAAGTATCCTTCGCTGTATTCAGGGTACTCCTGCGGCTCGTGGACCACCGTCCACTTGCCGTCGACGACCGCTTTGTGCACGGCCAGCACGGTGTCCCTGCTGTCCACGGAGAACGCGGCGTGATGCCAGCCTGGTCGTCCGAGCGTGTGTGGTGCGGAGTCCCCGCCTTCTACTTCGAACAGCAGGATCTCCGGTTCCGGGCCGTGCCACGTGCTGAGCCGGTCGGTGGCCATGGCGGGTTCGTAGCCAAGGAAGCTGAGCACGGTGTCGTAGAAGCGGCGGCTCTCCGGCATTTGGGAGGTGCTTAGGGAGAGGTGGTGAAGTGTCGTCATGTGAGCAGCTCTATTTCATGTGAGGCATCGAGGTAACTGGAGAAAGGAAGATAGCGGATTGAGAGCCCGTGGGAGGAGATGAGCGTGTGCAAGTCGTTCATCGCTTCGTCGGGACTGGATCCGCCGACCCCTACGGACAGACCGGCTGGCTCCTCAACTGATGAGCCCCGCCCCAGCGAAAGGAAGCCTCATGAAGCAGCGCGTCCGCGCCGTCCTGATCACCCCTCAGCACACGATACTGGCCATCAAACGCGTCCGGCCCGGTATCCCCGCGTATTGGGTATTGTCCGGCGGCGGCGTTGAGGACAGCGACGAGAGCTTCGAGGCTGCGTTGCACCGCGAGGTATGGGAGGAGATCGCCGGACGGGCGGAGATTACCGGTCTCCTCCACACCACCGAGGCCGACGACGAGCGCCAGTTCTTCTACCTCGCCCGCATCACGGAGTGGAATGTCGACAAGCGCAGCGGAGCGGAGTTCAGCCAGGAAGACCGTGGCGAATACCTGCTGGAAGAGATTCCCCTCACCAAAGAAGGGTTCGACCGGATCGACCTCAAGCCCGCCGAGATCGCCGACGAAATCTACCGCGCCATCACGGACGGCCGTCTCCCTCTCTGCACGCCGGCCGGAGCCTACAGTAATTCAATTAGCATCCACCCAGTTCGGCTGTGGGGCAAAGCGCGCGCTGCTTCCTCAGGAGCGTGGGGTATGCCATCGTCTGAGCGCGGCGGATACTGGCTGAACAGCGCCTGGCCAGGGGTGCTCGAGCGGGAGAGGACGCATCGATGTCCGGACGGCCGAGCGCAGCGGTGCCGCGCTCGGCTGCGCAGCGCCGAGCGGTGCTCGAAGCGGACCCCGTGACGGGAGAAGTGAAGGCGAGCCCGGCAGTCCGGGAAGCCCTGGTGCGCGGGAAGCTCGCGGCGGCGCACGGGCGCCGAGCCGGGGCGTACTACCTGACCGAGCTGGGATGGGCGGTACGCACGCAGCTCCAGTCCACGGCCGGGACAGCAGAGTACCGTGCGGATGCTGAGCCGGAGGCCGGGATTTTCGCCGCGGCGACCGGCGATGAGGTGGCCGCAGAGGGGTTGACATCGGATCGGGCGACGGCTACGAAGGCGGCATTCACCGGATTGCTCGAGATCCGCAGGGTCCTCAACACAGGAATGGCCGATCCGCTGGCAGTGCCCGCACCGTGGGAGCGCACACGAATGGTCCAGGCAGTCGCGTTGACACTCGAAGCGGGTGGCATCCCCGCGTCGCGGCTTGACGCCGCCGGGCGTCGAACAAGGACGGGTTACCGCGTCCTGGACACCGATGAGGCAGGCGCAGTGCGGGTGGAGTGGCGCGGCCCGGCGAACAGCACTGCCAAAAGCGAGGCCGAGGGGCACTTGGGTCAGTGTGCCGAGCTGCTCGGACACTGGGGCTGGGATGCGGTGGTCTACCTCGGGGCTCGCCGACTTCGGTTTCTGCACGTCACCGCGGTTCGATCTCCGGCTGGGCCGGATCGAGTAGCCGGTCGGTGATGCGTTGTGCGGGAGTAAAGTCTCGACCTGGCGGAGGAACATCGCCGCTCGCACACGCTCATCCCGTCGAGCAAGCCCCCTGCCCTGCATGCCGATCACCGGGCGGAGGAAACGGGAGGAGATAATGGTGCTCCATGCGCACACAGATCGGCCACTTCCTCAACGGGGAGTACCCGCACGTCGAATGACTGCCTTCAACGGTGACCGCTCATACGGGCCTCGACACGCTCCACGGCTGCCTGGATCTCCGGTTCCGCGCGGCGGATGAACCGGCCCAGGAGACTGTCGGGCCCGTATCGGCCGATGATCTCGAAGACACGCTCACCGTAGGTGGTTGGCTCTCCGTCCGGAGTCGTTGTCATGTCGCAGTACGCGAGTGCATCGACGAGGTCTCCCTGCTCGGGCAACGGGAACTTCTCCAACTCGCCTCGGAGTCCCCGTTCTTCTGCCTCCAAGAGGGCAAAGGAGTGGTGAGCGACGAGCCGTACCACCAAGACCTCCACTTGGCCTTGCTCCCGGAGGAAACGGGCGCCGTCAAGCGGGTGGAAACCGGTGGAGGCAAGCATGGGCGCATACCCGATGTCGTGCAGGAGGGCCGCCGTCACCAGCGTGTCCGCGTAGGTTCCGAGGATCGGCGCGAGGCGCTTCGCTGCCTCGGCCACCCCTTGGCTGTGGGCCCACCTCCGCGGCAGCGGCTCGGCGAGGAGCGAACGCGACAGCTCATATGCCTGGTCCGGTGTCATGGCCGCGAAGGTACCGTTCCTGGCGGTGTTGGCCGGTCTCGCCATAATCCGGACTAATTAATTAATTAATAATTAGTTGTCCGGTGCTCTCCCGAATGGCGAGCCGCTGGTGGGACTCGCGGTGCCGTTGCGGGCACTCGGCGCTGAGGTGCGGGTGTGTGCGCCACCGGACAATGCTGCCGAATCGCGCGCTGATCATGCGCCAGTAAACTGACGGTATGACAGGACAAATCCGAACCGTCGACGGCCGAGTGGCCGGGCTCCGCGGGCAGGCGACTCGGCAGAAACTGCTTGAGTGCCTCAGCGACATGCTCAGCTCCTCGCCGTACCGGGACGTCAAAGTGATCGACGTGGCCCGGATAGCGGGAACCTCCCCCGCGACGTTCTACCAGTACTTCCCCGACGTCGAGGGTGCCGTCCTCGAACTTGCCGAGGAGATCGTCAGGGACGAGACGACCTTGACCGGCCTGGTCGCCGGCCGTACCTGGGCGGGTAAATCCGCTTGGACCGCCGCTGAGGACCTGGTCGACGACTTCCTCTTCTTCTGGCACAAGAACGACGCAATCTTGCGCGTCATCGATCTCGGAGCGGCCGAAGGCGACAAGCGATTCTACAAGATCCGTATGAAGATCCTCAACGCGGTCGTCAGCTCGCTCACCGACTCCATCAAGGAACTCCAGGACAAGGGCCGGGTTGACAAGAGCGTCAGCCCGGCAGCCGTCGCCGGTTCGCTGGTTGCCATGCTGGCTGCCGTAGCGGCGCACCACAAGGATTTCACAAGCTGGGGCGTCAAGCAGGCCGAGCTCAAGCCAAACCTCGCGCTCTTGGTCCACCTGGGTGTGACCGGCAAGAAGCCGACGAAATAATACTTCAGCAGTGAGTGGGACGTCGGCTGAGCAACTGAAGTGCTATCCCGCGCCGGGCACCACTGCAAACCGGCATAGCCTCCGGCGGCACCGCGCCTGCCGGACAGCCTCGCGGACCAGTTCGAGCACTTCGTCGGCCTCGCCCAGCGACGTTTCTTTGACGAGACGACCGGGATCGCGATGTCTGTAGCCCTTGAACGCCTCCTGACGGCCTTCTTCGACGACCCACAGATCATCCCCGGCCGCATCTGGCCCCTCAACCCCCGCCCCTGGGCGAAGCACGCAGGCACCCTGCTCGTCGACAACCAGTTCGCCCTGCGCGGCGCGGAGAAGACCTGGCGCCTGAACGCCGACCGCACCGACATCGACACCGACGCCCGCACCTGGGCGCGTGAACTCCTGCTCGACTGCGCCAACTACGCCCTCGCCAACTACCAGCACACCACGATGGACCTGCTTCGCGGCACACTCCCGCGCCCATCGCTCGCCCCCGAGCGGGTCGATGCCCTCAACGCCCGCCTGCACGACCTCCGCCGCGCCTCCACCACCTCCGGACTGCTGCGCCACCGGCTGAGCCGGCTGGGCCTGTCCTCTCACGACCTCGCCCAAGGCGTGATCTTGCCGGACAGCCACATCGATGCCTGGCTCACCGGCGCCGTTCCCTCCCCGGCTCTTCTCCTGCGCTGCGCGCCAGTGCTGCAGGTCTCTGAGGATGTTCTGCAGGAGACCCTGGAAGGCAAGCGGGACACCTACGTATGGCCGCTGCCGAAACCACCGCAGGACCGCCTCGGCCGACACGGGCACGACCAGGACGATGAAGCCGAGCGGGATTAGCGATAGGACGTCAGCACCGCCTCTTCCGCCGGTCTGCAGTACCGCGAGCTCGCCGTTGCGGATCGCGAGGCAGCTGTGCGCCTCGGTACCCGCAACTATCCTTCAAAAGGCAAAAGTTGGGCTGCTGATGCGCCCACCGGACGCGGACGGGCCGCAATGCTTCGCACACTGCATCAACTGACGACGCCGTACGACCTTGTGGTCCGGCACCGGCACCAGGCCAAGCATCACCTCGGCCCCTCCCGGCCTCACTGCCTATGCCGGCCATAGCGGTGGCGATCCGTTGCAGCGGATCGGGGGAGAGCCCGAGGAGCGCCAGCGGACGATGATCGGGGCGAGCGAGTACGGGCGCCGCCAGGACCGTGTCTATTCCGGTGCAGGGCAATATTTAGTACTGCCCGGTGTCGTGGTGGGCGCCGTAGGTGCCCGCAGCGGCGGTGGGGTTGAATCCGGGCGGGCTGTCCTTGAAGGTCAGGCCCATGCCCGCCAGCTTTTCTTTGACCTCGTCGATCGACTTCGATCCGAAGTTGCGGATGTCGAGCAGGTCGGCCTCGGAGCGGCCCACCAGCTCGCCCACGGAGTGGATGCCCTCGCGCTTGAGGCAGTTGTAGGAGCGGACGGTCAGCTCGAGATCCTCGATCGGGAGCGCGAGGTCAGAGGCGAGGGCGGCGTCTGTCGTGGACGGGCCCAAATCGATGCCCTCGGCGTCAACATTGAGCTCGCGGGCGAGCCCGAAGAGCTCGACCAGGGTCTTGCCCGCCGAGGCCATCGCGTCACGCGGACGCATGGTCTGCTTGGTCTCGACATCGCAGATCAGCTTGTCGAAGTCGGTGCGCTGCTCGACACGGGTCGCCTCGACCTTGTAGGTGACCTTGAGTACCGGGCTGTAGATCGAGTCGACCGGGATCCGGCCGATCTCCTGACCCACCTGCATGTTCTGCACGGCGGAGACGTAGCCGCGACCGCGCTCGACCGTCAGCTCCATCTCCAACCTGCCCTTGCCGTTCAAGGTGGCCAGCACCAGGTCCGGGTTGTACACCTCGACACCAGCCGACGCGGCGATGTCGGCGGCGGTGACCAGACCGGGACCCTGCTTGCGCAGGTACATCACGACCGGCTCGTCGTGCTCCGAGGAGACGACCAGGCTCTTGATGTTGAGGATGAGGTCGGTCACGTCCTCCTTGACACCCGGCACAGTAGTGAACTCGTGCAGCACGCCATCCACCCGGATGCTGGTGACCGCAGCGCCGGGAATCGAGGACAGGAGAGTGCGACGCAGGGAGTTACCGAAGGTGTAGCCGAAACCCGGCTCCAGCGGCTCGATCACGAACCGGGAGCGGTACTCGTCCACGACCTCTTCAGTCAAAGACGGGCGCTGAGCGATCAGCATGAGGTATTGCCTCCCATGTTCGGCGCCCGCTATGTGACGCCGTAGGCACTGGTAAGGATAGGGGCACTACAGCCTCAAAAGCGGCCGTACCGCCCGACTCCACCATGCGCTCTGCCAGTCCCCGGCCTTACAGAGCACCAGCTGCGAACCCACCACCGTGCCGACCTCCCCGGACAGTGCCCTCGCGCTCCCTGACGGAACCCGACTGGTCATCAACGCGCAGACACCGAGGCCACAGCCGCTCACGTCATCGGACAAGTAGTCGTACTTTCATCTGATGTGCGACTATCGCCCGATAACGGGCGCCACATGGCTGCCGTTCCAGCAGCTATGCCCAACCCGCACGGCTGTGGGTTCGTGGTCGCGGAACTACCGGCTTCGCCGGCCACCGGACGTGAGGGATACCGTTCCTAGCGATGTTGGCCGGTGTTGGCCAAATCAGTGCATCCCGGACTGGCCGGGTGACCTCGCGAACGGTCTCCGAGGTCGGGGAGCAGCACCAGTTGGTCACCGTGGCGCACGAGGGTCTTACCGGCTGTGGTGGGCCTGCCTGGTGTCCTGGGTGGGCTGGCGGTGTCGGATGCGCCGCGACCCGCAGCGCTGGAGGCCGTCATCAGTGCGGCGATCCGGAGCGTCATTCGATGTGTTCGGCCGCCCACAGCTCCGCCAGTTCGTCTGAATCCGGCCCGCACGGTCCGGATCGAGCGGAGCACGTAACCGCTGTTGCGGCATGATCACCCCGTCGGCCAATCCCATCTCACCCCGCTGGGCCACCCAGGGGAGTACCAGGGTGCCAGTTGGGCGGGCCAGCAGGCAGGTCACATGCCGTGTTTGTTCAGCGAAGTGGCGCGCCCACGTACGGGTGACATCTGGCATGCAGAAACGTATCGGTCGGACACCTTCCCTGCGTGATCAAAAAATTGTGGTGGCGTCGAGCCGCCTTCGCAGCCGCAACCGCCGTCGGGCTGCTCGTGCCCGCAGCCGTTGTTCCCGCTTCTGCCGTTCCTCGGCCGCATGCCGCTTCTGTCCGTGTTCTGGCGCAGATGCCGGAACCGCCTGCCGCTGACGTCGGGGAGAAGGAACTCGCTGACCTCACCGTCGCCGCGCCTCACTCGATGGCGGGCTACTCACGCGCCAAATTCCCCCACTGGATCACCCAGTACGGGCAGTGTGATACGCGCGAGGTCGTCCTGGCCAGAGATGGCCAGGACGTCATCCAGGACGAGAAGTGCCGCGCGATCTCGGGCACCTGGTACAGCGAATACGACGGCAAAACCCTCACCTCGGCCTCCCAGGTCGATATCGACCACATGGTGCCGCTCGCCAACGCCTGGCGCTCCGGCGCCGACAGCTGGACCACTGCCGAACGGCGCAGGTTCGCCAATGACTTGGTGGACAGTCAGCTGATCGCGGTCTCCGCCGCCTCCAACCGGTCCAAGGGCGACCAGTCACCCGACCAGTGGGCCCCGCCCCGGTACGCCTACTGGTGCACCTACTCCCGCGCTTGGACCCACATCAAGTACATCTACCATCTAACCATCACTGCCCCGGAGAAGGACAAGCTCACCGCGATGCTGGACACCTGCGAAACATGACCGGTCCCCACCACGAAGATGTCGGCGGTGAGTTGCGCACGGAGCTCACCGCCGGGCCGGGCGGTGCGATGACCCGTGAGGTCGGTGTCATCACCGGTGACGTCACGCTCGCCACCGTCCGGCTACCCGACGGACGCATCCAGGTCCGCATCCAGTACACCGGCGCCGAGGAATGGTATGAGCTCGACGGCAGCCCACTTCCGCCACCGCCTGGCGGAGCAGCAGCCGTGCATACTGCCGCCGTGGAAGCCGTCCGCGGCGGAGGCGCCGCTACGCTGACGTGACCGTGAGCGCTGCACGGGGCGATCGCAGCACCGCTCTCAGGGCTCTGCGACCGCTATCCGCAGGGCTCTTGCGGCTCGGCCGTCCTGCTGTCGTCAAACGTCCCGAGTGTGTCAGCGACATTGCGGGCCGGAAAACGTGGCTGGGGTTCGTGCCGGGTATCAGGGCGGGGCTGTGAGCGCATCGACCAGTATGCGCAGCTGCAGCATGGTGTCCTCGGCCATCTCGGCCCGGTCGAAAAGCTCAGCGGCTGGGGCGAGGATGTCGATGAGCCGGCC
>JAFAUH010000139.1 GCA_019243445.1 Streptomycetaceae bacterium
GCACAATGGCATGACAGGACCTCTCTGGTGCGGCAGGACCTTCTAACACCACCGTTGCACCGGGAGGTCCGTCCCTGTTACCAGCCGTTTTACCGGATCCGCGCATCCGCCAACGCGCCAGCGATCAGTTTGTACACAGGCACTGACAGGATCGACCCCCGCGTGCAGCAGGGCCATCGCCGCAGAATGCCGCAGCGTGTGGGGTGTGACGTGCTTGCCCTGCATGGACGGGCACGTCGCCGCCGCAGCGGCGACGTGCTTGGTGACAAGGTCCTGGACGGCGTCGGATGACAGGCGGTGGCCGGTCCGGGTCGGGAAGAGCGGGTCGGAAGGGTTGCCGGGCTGCTCGCGGAGCCAGCTGCGGATGACCCTGGTGACGCTGGAAGTGAGCGGGGTGACGCGTTCTTTGCGTCCCTTGCCGTGACAGCGGACGTTCGGCCCGGTTCCGGTCTGGACGTCGCCGCGGGTGAGGCTGGTGAGCTCGGTGACCCGCAGCCCGGTCTGGGCGGCGAGCGCGAGAAGCGCGTGGTCGCGGCGGCCGTGCCATGTTCCTGTGTCGGGGGCGGCGAGCAGCGCGGTGGTCTCGGCGGCGGTGAGGTAGGAGACGGCACGCTGACCGTGTTTCTTCGCGGGGATCGCGAGAACCTGCGCGATGGTCCCGGCGTGCTCGGGATGGCGCAGGGCGGCGAACTTGAAGAACGAGCGGATCGCGGCCAGTCGGGCGTTGCGGGTCCGTGTCATGTTGCCCCGGTCTTGCTCCAGGTGGGCGAGGAAGCCGCTGACCAGGGCGGCGTCGAGTGCGGCGATGTCGAGCGTGGCGGGGGCGGTGCCTGTTTGTTCCAGGGTGTAGCTGAGGAAGAGCCTCCAGGTGTCGCGGTAGGAGCCGATGGTGCGGGGGCTGGCATGCCGCTGCCCTTCCAGCCGCTGGGTGAAGAAGGCCTCCAGAGCCGGGGCGAGGAGTGTCATGATGCGGCCTCCGTGTTCTCCAGCCGCTGCGCGGCGAGTGCGAGCAGTTCGGGGACGGCGTGCAGGTACCAGTACGTCGAGACGGGGCTCACGTGCCCGAGGTAGGCGGACAGCAGC
Organism: Streptomycetaceae bacterium; assembly: GCA_019243445.1. Taxonomy (GTDB): domain Bacteria; phylum Actinomycetota; class Actinomycetes; order Streptomycetales; family Streptomycetaceae; genus Streptantibioticus_B. Next base: position 1,084 of record JAFAUH010000139.1, read on the forward strand.
GGCATCCTGGCCGCGACATCACCGCCGTCGCGATACCAGCCGGTCAGCGTCCGGACCGCGAACGTGTGTCTCAAGTCATGGATTCTCGGGCGGAGTCGGGCGGAGGAGCCGGTCCCGGTCAGGGCGAGGATCCGGCGGAACTCGGCATCGGCATTCGTCCCGATGACTGGGGTTCCGGCCGCGGAGATGAACAGCGTCGGCGCGGCCAGTGAGGGACGCAGCCGCTTCCGCTGCTCCCGGTAGTTCCGCAGTCGGGTGATGGTGGTCGCGTGGACCGGGATCCGGCGTGACTTGCCGAACTTGGAGTCCCGGATGGTGATCATCCCCTCGTCCAGGTCCGCGTCGGCGTCGGCGAGCGTGGTTGCCTCGCTCAGCCGCATGCCGGTCGCGGCGATCAGTCCGAATAGGGCGGGATAGGTAACCGCGGGCAGGTGCCATCGGTGTTGCCCGGCCGCGGCGTGCAGCGCGGCGATCTCCTGCCCGGTGAAGATGTAGGGCTGGTGGCGGTTCCGGCGAGCGTCCAGCAGCCCGGCCGGCGGCACCTCGGTCGCGGGGTCGGAGGCGGCCAGGTAGTGGGCGAAACCACGGGCCGTCGTCAGCCGTGCCTTCCACCGGAACGGCTGCGCGTCCTGCGGCAGCATCGCCCACGCGACGGCGGCGTCGGCGGTCACGGTCTGCAGCCCGGCTGCTTCCAGGTAGCCGGCCAGGCTCTCCAGCAGCGGCCCGTATTTCTCGAGCTTGAAGCCCATCGCCCGGCGCAGCGTCAGGTAGTTGCGGACCTGGCCGCGCAGCTCGGTCATGACGCGGCCTCCGGCCACGGATGCGCCACGATGCCCAGTTCCTCGGGATCGATCGTCCCGTATCGGGCGGTCGTGCTTTCATGCCGGTGCCGCAGCAGCTGGCTGATCTCCGACAGCGGAGCCCCGGCCCGCCGCATCGACGTCGCTGCGGCGTGCCGCAGCTGGTGTGCACTGGCCGGATCCAGACCGGCCCGGCAGCAGGCCCGCGCCACGACATAGCCGACCGCCGATGGCGTCACCGGCCCGTATGGGGCGCGGGCGTGCAGGAACAGCATCCCGCTGGCGGCGTCCCGCGGCCGGGCGTAGCGGCAGTACTCCGCGATCGCCGTACCGACGTCGGACGGCAGCGGCAGCAGCTCGTTGCGTCCGCCCTTGCCCCGCACGAGGATCTCTCCGGCCCGCCAGTCGATGTCGCCGGCGCGGACCGCGGCGGCTTCCCCGGCCCGCAACCCGAGCCTGGCCAGCAGCATCAAGATTGCGTAATCGCGGCGGCCGGCGTGCGTGGCGCGGTCGCAGGACGCGAGCACCGCGGCCACGTCACCCGCACGGAGCCGGCGGGTCAGCGGCGGCCGGTGCCAGCCCGCAGCCGCGGGGGCCGCCCCGTCCAGCGACGCTGGGATCAGACCGCGCAGGTGCAGGAACCGCAGCAGCGACCGGACCGCGGTCACCGCATTCTTCAGTGACCCGGTACCGCGCCGGCCGCTCTCGGCGATCACGAACGACCGGACTGCATCCGCCGTCAGCCCGGCCAGGACATCCCCGCCGCCCGCGGCGGGTAGCGAGTCCAGGAACCGCCACGCGAACCTGGCATAGCAGGCCACGGTCTGCGGCCTCAGGCCACGCTCGCCGGCCAGGTAGCCGGCGAACTCAGCCGCCAGCCGGCCGGCCTCGTCATCCGGCTCAGCCGCCGCGGGCAGCGGCGCGGCGCCGGCGTCGCGGAGAAATCCCAGTAGCGGAGCAAGGCCCTGCACGCCCCGGAACCGTGCCCGGCCACTGTCCCGCCGGTCCCGCACGAATGCGGCTGCCGCCGTGTCCGTCAGCCCGGACGCGTCCAGCCCGTGCTCACCAAGCCACCGGCTGACGTGCGCCATCAGGTGAAGGTGGAACATCTGGGACCACGGCGAGTACCCCCGGGCACCCAACGCCGCCCGGAACCCGTCCGCATAACAGGCCAGCGGCCCCGTCACGCGGACGCGAGAAGGATCACAAGTGACCACGACAACTCCTCTCCCCGGCGCCCGTCCGGCACCGTCGGCACGAGAGTCGCCCGGTACGTCAGTCAAGTCACTCGCCGGGACAAACGGGAATTATGCCGGGCTGTTGGTCATGAATCGCTTGCAGAGCCGGGCACCTCATGCATCCCCCGGCATAATCGCGGTCCCGGCATAAGGTCAGCATCCGCACCGTTTCCAGCTGTTCGTATGACAGCAGGTGGGCCTCGTCCAGGACCAGGACGGGGGTGCGCCCGCGTTCCTCACGCTCCGACATCAGGGCCTTGCCGGTCTGCACGGTCAGACGGGAGCCGAGGTGGGCCGGGGTCTGCCCGAAGGAGTTGACGATCTCTTCGTGGATGCCGCGAACCCCGATCATCGGGTTCGGCAGGTATATGACGGTGTACTTCGACGGGTCGAGCGCGTCCAGGCAGGTGCGGACAGAGACGGTCTTGCCGGCGCCGACCTCGCCGGTGACCACTCCGATGGAGCGCTCCGAGATGCACCAGGAGATCCGGGCGACGGCCTGGTTGTGTGAGTCGTGCCGGTGGAGCATGCCGGGCGAAAGGTTCCGGCCGAAGGGCATGCGCTCGAACCCGTAGTGGGCCTGCAGTTTCTCAATCATGTCTGTGCTCCGGGAAGTTCGCAGGTGGGGACAGGTGCTTTGCAGGTGGGGGCAGGTGCCAGGGGGCGGATGGTGAGACTTTCGGTGAACAGCTCCAGCGTCACGACGATCCAGTCGACGGCGGCATCGATGCCGAAGTGGTCGGCCAGCGCGTCATCGACGGACACGTCGCAGTTCTCGAAGGAGCCGTGCGGCTCGGTCAGGAATACCGCGGGCCCGGCCGGGTCAGGGGGTTGCGGCATCGCCGTTCCCGCCGGTCAGGTCGACATTGGTCGGGCCGTCCCAGCCCAGGGCCGCGTAGTTGATCTTTTCGCCGAGCTCGGCCGAGTGTGCGGCATCCATCAACCCGAGGTAGTCGATCCCGGTCGTCGGCCGGGGCTCCTCGGCCGGGATCTCGGGCCGGGCCTTGGGGTGGGAGTGTCGGCTGATCTGGAACGGCAGGGCGGTGCCCGCCTCCTGCCCGTCGACGCGGACCCGTAAGAAGGTCAGGTCGAACGGGTCGAAGACCAGCTCGACCTTGCGGCCAACCAGATGCGGGTCGACCTGGTAGCGGTTGCCGTGCAGCGAGATCGTCGCGGTCTTCCCGACACTACGGTGCTCCGACCAGCGGAAAGCCTCGGCCAGATCAGCCGGGGTCGGGACGGGGAACGGAGCTGCGGTCATCCAGCGTTCCAGCGGCGCCATCTTCGTCTCGGAGTGCACCCGCCGGTGATACGTCTGCTCGACCCACGCGGTGAACAGGCGGTTCATCTCCGCAAGGTCCTTGACCTCCGTCCGGCCTCGCCGGTGTCGGAGGCGATCTCGACGGTGAACTCGCCGTTCACGGTGCGGAAGAAACGTTCGATTTTCCCGCGTCCTTCGGGCCGCCCCGGGGCGGAATGCACCAGCTTGATGCCGAGTTTTGCGCACGCCCTCAGCAGCCAGGAGTCGACGAAGGCACTCCCGTTGTCAACGTAGATGTACTGGGGGACGCCTCGGGCCGCGAGCGCCGGCCGCAGAGCCGCAGCCAGGCGGACAGTGTCTCCGCAAATCCCCAGCGGTGCCCGACCACCGCCCGACTGTGATCGTCCACGAAGGCGAAAAGATACGTTTTGCGTCCATCGATCCGCGGCCCGTGCAAGGCATCGCCGGTCCAGATCTCGTTCGGGCGGCCGGCCTCGAACCGGCCGAACACAGTCGACTGCTTCGGGGCCCGCAGCGCGACCAGGCCGGTGCGGTGGAACATCCGCTGCAGCGTGCGCTCGTCTGGTGCTCAGCCCAGCTGGGCCCGCAGGATCCGGCGGACCTGCGCGGCCGTGCGGTCCGGGTTCTCCTTCTTCAACGCGGTGGCCAGCTCCAACACTTCCGGCGGGGTGCGCGGCTGGGACTGGCGGGTGGAGGGCACCAGCGCGTCGAACCCGCCCTGACGCCAGTCCAATATCCACCGGTCCAGCGTCCACCGGGTGATCCTCACCGTCCGGCCGTCCGCGTCGGTGTGCTCCTGCGAAGCGAGCTGGCGCACCAGCTTGCCGCGCTGGCGGCTGGTCAGCGTCGGGTCCGCGGCCTCTCTGATCAGCATGTATCGGAACAGGCCGATCGACCGGGCTCGCTCCAGCCGGTTCGCCTGCTCATCGTCTTTCTTCGACACGTCCACCTTCCTGACATCTCGGCATGGCTATGGCTCGCCGAGGCTGTCAGGAGCAAACCCCCTGGCATCAGAGGGAGTTCGTGTTGATCGACGATCAAAGCCAGGACGGCGCGAGTAACCGGCCCCGGGAAGCCGCCGAGGCCAGCAGCCACGGCGACACCTCGCCGATGTCCGGCCACCGGGACGCGGCTGCCTTCCAGACCCCGGCCACCGATGCGACCGCGTCCGCGAACGGCGTCGCGGTCAGGGCCGGCACCACCGGATCCACCCCCGCCTCGACCAGCAGCATCGTGAAATACGCCCGTATCCGCTCAGCCCGCGCGGAGAACCTGCGCAGCCAGCCCCTCACGGTGTCCACCGGCCTGCCCAGCACCACCGCTATCGCCCTCGCTCCGGCACCCGACGCCTTCGCGGCCAGCGCCTCCCCTATGACTTCCGCCAGATCCACCCGCCTGAGCAGCACGAACACCGGGAGAAGCACATGCGAAGCCCCGCACCCACCGCACCGGGTACGACGCGGACGAAGCCGCACCATCCCTGCCCCGCTCCGCAGAACCCGCCCCCTGGCCCAGCCCCACGGTGCCAGCACACCCCCACAATCCGGGCACTCCAGCTCTTCGTTGATCAACCGGCTCTCGACCTCTGCCGCGTTCGTCCCTACCGTGAGCACCAGCGCCTCCGTGCGCTACAAGGCCCTCCCGGAACTCGGCCAAGAGATCACCGGGAGGGCCTCCGCATGTCTTCATCGGCAAGGTGCCGCCGCCCACGAACAGCAGGGCCCCACAGACATGCATCCGAATTCATTGGCACACAGAATGCCTGAACTCTCCGCCTACATCGGCATCTTCAGTGACTCTCAACA
>JAFAUH010000160.1 GCA_019243445.1 Streptomycetaceae bacterium
CATCGTTGGCCACCTGCTGCGCCGGCACCAGCGCGTTGCGGTACTCCGCCACCGCCTCCCCGGCCAGCGAAAACGCCCGCGCAATGTTGAAGACGAACGTCTTCAACCGCCCCGAGACCACCTCCCGCAGCGCATCCGCCGTCGCCCCCACAAACCCACCCGAAGCCGACGCCACAAACGCATCCAACCCCTGCGACACCGACCACGCCGTATCCCGCAGATACGTGAAGTCATCGATGATCTGCTGCAGCACCTGCGGATCCCCCGGCACCGGATTCCCCTCGAATCCCAAAGCCGAAGCCGCATCTGACGCATGCGAGTTGGGAGGGATGGTCACTCAGGCTCCTCAAACTGTCCTGCATGGCCGACGTTCCTGGGTATGGAGGCCGGTCCAACTGTCATGGTTGATTGGTCACTTCACTCATATACAGGTAAAGATGCAACTACGGAGCGTGCATCTCCCGCCGCACTACGCGCTGTTCCATACAGTGGCGAACCTTGGCAGTTTTTCTGAGACGCAGTCAACCCTCCGTAGAGTTCACATATGTGACACGGATCATTCTTCACAGTGACCAGCGTCGCAACCGACGACCCTGATCGTCTCCCGGAGATTAATACTGCAACCGCACTTGCGTGACGGTCTCGCGCCTGGCGCGTTGGTGTGACTGTGTGCTGATGCGCTGACAGTTGAGCAGATCGAGTCATGGTCCGAGGGGATAGCCAGGCTTCATGCCCGGTTGGCCCACCATTTCGGCAGGTCGGAGCCCCGGGAGCGGGCGCTGGACTACATGACCGGGCTGCTTGCTCCCCTGGAGAGGAAGAACGGGTGGACGGTGTCCGAGCAGGTTGGGCAGGTGCGGCCTGACTCAATCCAGCGCCTGCTCAATCACTCCGAGTGGGACCAGGATGCGGTTCGTGATGACGTGCGAGCCTACGTGGTGGAGACCATCGGCGCCGCCGACGGGATCCTGATCGGCGACGACACCGGCTTTTTGAAGAAGGGCACCCGCTCCGCCGGCGTCCAGCGCCAATACACCGGCACCGCCGGCAAGACAGAGAACTGCCAGATCGGCACCTTCTTGGCCTACGCCTCGGCCAAGGGCCGCGCGCTGATCGACCGCGAGCTGTACCTGCCCAAGTCCTGGACCGGTGACCGCGAGCGCTGCCGGGCGGCCGGGATTGCCGACGAGGTGGCGTTCGCGACCAAGACCGAGCACTTCAAGCAGATGCTGCGGCGCGCGATCGACGCCGGAGTTCCCTTCGCGTGGGTCACCGCGGACGAGGCGTACGGGCAGGCCAAGCACCTGCGGGTGTGGCTGGAGGAACGCCGCATCGCCCATGTGCTGGCCGTCAAGGTCAACGACACGGTGACCACCTCATGCGGGGAACAGGCCCGCGTGGACGACCTGATCGCCGCGCTGCCCCGGCAGGCGTGGAAACGCATCTCCGGCGGACAGGGGGCGCACGGCGAGCGGATCTACGACTGGGCCCGTATCGCGATCCGCCCGGTATGGGAGAACGGCTTCGGGCACTGGGTCCTGGCCCGCCGCTCAGTCAGCGACCCGACCGAGATCGCCCACTATATCTGCTACGGACCGGCCGCTTCCCGGTTGAAAGACCTGGTCAAGGTGGCTGCCGCGAGGTGGGTGGTGGAGGAGTCGTTCCAGGTCGCGAAGAACGAGTGCGGCCTGGACCACTACCAAGTGCGGCTCTACCCGGCCTGGTACCGGCACATCACCTTGGCCATGGCAGCCCTCGCCTACCTGACCGCCGTCCGAGCCGAAGAAGCGACAAAAGGGGCAGCACAGACGACGAGCACGAGCTCATACCCCTGAGTGTCCCGGAGATCCGCCGCCTGATGGGCCATGTGGTCAAACCCCGCCAACAGAACAACGAGCACCATCTGCGCTGGTCACGCTTCCGACGACGCAGCCAGGCCCGAGCCCGCCTTTCCCACTACAAGCGTCGAGGTCACAACCCCCAAGTGCGGTTGCAGTATTAACAAAGGACGACGCAGTAACAGCATTGTTCCTATGGCCCACCGGCATGCCTCCTTGTGACTCTCCCCTGCCAAGACAAGCCTTGCGTCAGGCGCACCTCACCCCGAATTCCTGAAAAAGAAACTCATATGCAAGTTCAGAACCCGCACCTGGCCTCATCGACGGCAACCGCCAGCGGCAACTGGTTCGACGTCATCCCGCTCTCCGGGCCCGGGTGGCACTCATCGTCGGCGGCGGGCAGACGGTTCTCCTTGGCCGCGCGGGCTGGCGGACCTGAGATTCCACACCGCACCGGCCTTGTCGTTGCTGCCGGACGCTCAGGCTCCGCCGGATGGCTGATGGCCGAGGAGATCGTCGACGGCACGGTCCGCAGCCTCGACATCGGCGCACTGCTTCTGGAACGCTTCACGGACATGCACCTCGGCCCCGTGGAAATGGTGTGCTGATGCTTACTAATCCGACCACCCGGATCGACGTCGAGACAGCAGACGGCATCGCCTGGATCACGCTGGACGGGCCGGACACCCGCAATGCGCTGGATGCGCAGGCGTCCGAGAATCTTCTCGCCGCCTGCGACCGCATCGACACCGACTTGTCGGTGGGGGCAGTGGTGATCACCGGCGCCGGACGCGCGTTCTGCTCGGGAGCGGACACCGCGGTACTGTCCTCGCTGCGGTCGGCCCGCGCCGATCAGGGCTACGACGGTCTCGACGTGCTCTACGCAGGGTTCCGTCGGTTCGCCGCTCTTACCGTGCCGACCGTGGCAGCGGTCAACGGCGCCGCAGTCGGGGCGGGCTTGAATCTGGCACTCGCCGCTGACCTGCGCCTCGTGGCGCAGGACGCCGTGCTGGTGTCCGGGTTCGCCGCGATCGGCATCCATCCCGGAGGCGGTCATCTGCACCTGCTCGCCCGCGCGGCCGGCTCTCGAACCTCCTCCGCGATGGGCCTGTTCGCGCGACCCGTCACCGGGGCCCAAGCGGTCGATCTCGGTCTTGCCTGGGGCGCCGTGCCCGCGGCCGACCTCCGCTCCGCTGCGTACGACATGGTCAAGCACCTGGGCGACGATCCGGCGCTTGCCCGGGCGCTCAAGGCTGATCTACGCCTGACAGTGCTGGACAGCACGGCCTGGGAGCGAGCCATCGAGATCGAGCGCGCACGGCAGATGTGGTCGCTTACCCGCCGGACCAAAGACGAAACCCGCTGAATCATTGAACAGTGCTGTGATCACCGCCACCACCTGACTACATGTCAGCTGCGACAGAAGTCCACTTCCGCTGGATCGATGCGGCTGCGCGCCGCGGGGCAGCGTACAGCCGTCAAACTCATCCGCGAGCCGGACGCTCAAGCCCGCCGCTACCTGGCGGCCATCGGCGCGGCCGTCCGCAGAGAGATTCGTACCGCCGACATCCCCAAGCCCGTGGGACCGACGAGCCGGTGTGGCGATCCGGGGCGGTGGCGCAACTCGGCCTCCTCGTACCGGTGGCAGCCCTGATGCCAGGCGAGAATTCCGGCCATCCAGTTCTGGAGCTCCCGCACATATCCGTCCAGCGCCTGGCGGGCAGCGGCCGAGAGGAGGAAATCATCGTAGAGCGTGGGGAGTTCATGAGCAGCCACATGCTGGAACTGCCGCATCCGGGAGGTCAACAGGTCATGAATGATGGCGAGAGCGGCCGAATAGTCGCAGTTGAAGAAATTCTGGACGACGAGGATCCCGTTGTGGATCTCTCCTTCGAACTCGATCTCCTTTTGGTAGGAGAAGACGTCGTTCATCAAGGTCGCATAGTCGAAGGCTGAGTTCTCCAGAGAACGCATTGGGCCGCTACGATAAACTTCCGGCGGGATCTGTTGCCCATGGGCCAGTCGGCACAGGCTCATCGTGAGGTCGGCACCGAAAGTCGCCCGTCGCATCTCGATGTAATCGACAGGATCCGGAATGCGGTTCTGTGCCTGGTTGGCAAGCTCCCACAGCCAACTCGAGATCATGGTCTCGATGGCCGTACGGAAGGTGTGGCGCGCGGCCTTGCTCATGGGCCTCACCGTCCGGGACCACAGGTCGGCGAGGCCGCGTTCGAGAGCGCAGGCCGGGAGGGGTGTTGCTGCGGTGTCGATGGGCATGAAGGCCGAGAGCCGGCTGTTGCACGCCCTGGCGCCGACCAAGTCCCGGGAGCGTCCGAAGACGACGGGATAGTAGTCGTCCGCGTAGGTGCCCCAGGTCAGCCACTGCGATGTCAGATCGAGTTGCTCGGGCGAGGCATCCGGGTGGATACCAGCGGCGCACAAGGGGAAGTCGAAGGCGATGAGTTTGTGTTCGTCCCAGATGTGGGAGCCCAGGATGCCTGGTTGCGGTTCCAGCATCCCCATCTGCCGCGCCCACTGGATCACGTTGTGGCGGGCTGTTCCCAGATGCGGGCTGAGCGTGAGGGTGAAGGGCATGGAGAAGTCGGGCAGTTGCGAGGGGCCGACTCTCTGGTGAGAGAGGTGAGTAAAGCCGCAGGCCCGCTGCGCAGCCGCCCGTCCAGTGGTCCGTGTGATGTCAAAAGCCGATGTGCCGAGCCTCGTGGAGGCGATGTAGGCGACGGTCGGCCATCCGGCCGATGCAGAACCGGCACCGGATGAGGCATCGGACGAGGCACCGGACGAGCCGCTGGATGCGGCATCGGAGCCGCTGCTGCCGTTCATGTAGCGGCTGGAGCGCATGTGCCATTCATGGCCACCCGACTGCCAGTCCTGCAATCCTTTGACATACGCCAGCACCTGCGCGCAGGACTTCGGGTCGAGGCTTTCTTCCGCGAAGAGAGGCGCGAGTTCGGTGAGAGTCGTGTGTTCGAACTGCTGCAGCCGCGAGGTGAGAAGGTCATTGACGGAGTCCGCAGCCTCCTGCGTTGAACAGCCCAGGAATGTCTCCAGAACGAGGACACCGTTGCTCAACTCGCCTTCCTCCTCGGTCTCCCGCTGATAGGAGAAGAGGTCGTTGCGCAAGTGCACCGCGTCGGAGAATGTGTCCTTCAAGACCCGCATCGGCCGGGATTCAGCGATCATCTCAGGGATTTCCGCTGCCGCCGCGTACTCGACCAGCCCGGCCGACCAAGGAGCCCCGCCGACCTTGCGGCGCATCTCGACGTACTCGACGGGATTGGGGATCCGGTTCGCGTTGATGTTGGACAGTTCCCACAGCGACTCGTTGAGGAGATTCGCGGTGCTCTCGGCGAACCGTATACGCCAATCCATGGACATGGCCGGCACGGTACGGGCCCACAGGTCGGCCAGACCCGACTCGACGGGGTTCGTCGGCTCCGGGAGGCCGCCGGACAGCTCCATCGGCATGAATGCCGGCAGCCTGTCCAAGTACTCCTTGCCGCCTACCCGGTCCTGCGGCCGTTTGAAGACCTCAAGGAAGTGGTCGTCGAAGAAGAACACCCACACATACCACTCGGTTACCAGCGACAATTGTGCGGCGGAGGCGTCGGGGTGGGTGTACGCGCACAACAGGGCGTAGTCATGGGAGTCCAGGTCGCGCTCTTCCCAGATACCCGACCCTTCCAGCATCCCCATGTCGCGGGCCCACTGCTTCGAGTGCTCCCGGGCTTCCTCGAGATGGGGATTGAGACGCGCAGGATACGGCATGTAGAAGTCCGGCAATTCAAACGGCTGTGTCACTGCGCTCCGGCCTTTCTCGAGACAACCGGATCAGCCCTACCCGGGGCCACAGTCATTCATACGGACGCCAAAT
>JAFAUH010000215.1 GCA_019243445.1 Streptomycetaceae bacterium
CACGCCCGCTACCGGGGCCTGGCCAAGACCCACCTCGAACACGTCTACAGCGCCACCGCCCTCAACCTCCTCCGCTACGACGCCTGGCAGAACGGACACGCACTCGACCGCACCCGCACCACCCACCTCTCTCGCCTCGAACTCGCCCTCACCGCATGACAACTGAATGACCACCAGGGTCGCGGTAGCCGGGGTGGTTGCCGTCATGCCAGTCGCGCAGCCGATTGGTGCGCCGGCCCCATGCGGTGGCCTTGTCGTAGCGTTGCCGCAGGTCGGCCAGGTGGTCCGGGTCGAGCTGGTCGTCTCCCGCCTCGCGGGCGGTGGCCACTGCCTGGTTGGCTTCGCGCAGCACGGTCATCACCCGACGGGCCCAGCCCTGCTCACCGGCCTCGGCGAGGGCCAGCACCGCCTTGCAGTGCCGGATCAGGTGGGCGTTATGACGATATCGGCATAACGCGCACCTGATCAGGGAACTCACCGCCGCCGAGCAGGACCACCCCACACAGCAGTGGCAGCAGCAGGTCCGCAGCGCCCTGGCCGGGCTGAACCGGCAGGCCGTCCGTGTCCGCGCCGGGGAGATCGACGACATCGCCCCGGCAACGCACCTGTTCTACCTCACCGCGTACCACCGAGGCGTCGCGGTCGGACTGTCCGAGCATCCCCGAGCCGAGGGCCGCAAGCAGAGCACCACCCGCAACCTGCTGGAACGGCTACGCGACCACGCCGAGGACATCCTGCGCTTCGCCAACCACCCGAGCTGGCTGGTGATGACCAACAACACCGGGGAACGCGCGCTGAGACCAGTCAAGACCCAAGTCAAGATCTCCGGCTGCCACCAGTCCGACACCGGTACGGCGGCCTGGCTCGCCGTGCGCTCCTACCTGGACTCCGCCCGCAAGCACGGCATCAACGCCTTCGACGCGATCCGACGGGCCTTCACCGGCAACCTCTGGATGCCACCCATCGCCCAGCCCGTTTGACCAGCAGACATCACGCGACGTCACCAAGAAGTCTGAATTCCTCGTGAATGCTTACGGCGCCCTTGGGTGTGCGCTGGCGTCCGCGCTTGTTGCCGTCAGCGCTGCCGTCAGAGGTATAGACCAGTGGTGTCGGGTGAGCCGACGGCTCCGACAGCTCCCGCCCGTCGGTGGTTGTCCCTATCCTGGCCTCATGAGCACTTTGCGGGAAGAGCTGCACGAGTTGATCGACCGGCTGCCGGAGTCGCAGGTCGCCCCAATACTCGCCATCGTGCGGGAGAGCACCCCTGCCGAGGAGGGCGGGGAGGAGTGGCCGCTGCCCGAATTCGTCGGCGCGCTGTCCAGCGGCAAGGGTGACCTGGCCGCCCGCTCCGGCGAGATCCTGCGGGCCGAGCTGGGGCGCGACGCCGAGTGATCATCTGGGATACCGGGGCGCTGGTCGCTGCCGCCGACGCCGACGATCAGGACCACGCCCGCTGCGTCGAGCTGATGCGCCGCACGCCACGCCCACTGCTTGTGCCCTACCCGGTCCTGACCGAGGTCTGCTACCTGCTGGAACGCGAGCACGGCACCCGTGCGGAGGCTGCGTTCCTGCGCTCGATCAGCCTCAGGCAGATCAGCCTGATCCCCCTGGCCGCCGCAGACATCGACCGCATGGTCGAACTGGTCGAGAAGTACGCCGACTTCCCACTCGGCGCGGTCGACGCGTCCGTTCTCGCCGTCGCCGAGCGACTCGGCGCGGACGCCATCGCAACCTTGGACCGCCGCCACTTCAGCGTCGTACGCCCCAAGGCGCCCCTGTCCTTCGCTCTCCTGCCGTAGCCGGGCCGCCGCGCTGACGTGCCCGGTCGCGCGCGGGGGTCGGCGGGATCTTGGGCCGGTGTCCGTCCGGTGCTTGCCCCGGCGGCCCGGCGGCCCGTTCGCCGCGAGGGGTGCCCTCGGGGGCGGGGCAGTGCTGGTGCGCCCGTGGCTGATGCGATGAAGGAGCGAGGCCTCCGCTCCCCGTGACGGTTCCGGTGCCCAGGTGGACACTCGGGGTCATCACATCCAATCCTCGAGGATGGGAGGCCCCTGATGACTGCAGCGTATGACGGTCAGCAGATCGTGGGAATGGATTTGCACCGGTGCAGGTCGGTGCTGGTGCGGATGACGCGCGAGGGTGAGCGGCTGGGCAAGGCGCGTATCACCAACTCGCCGGGCGCGTTGCGGGCGGAGATCGCCAAGGCCGGTGAGCGTCCGCAGGTCGTGGTCGAGGCGACATATGGCTGGGTGCGACGTGAAGGTGCATGAGTGAAGTGGGAGGCACCGATTGGAGGTTCGGCTGATGCCGGAGGTGTAGTACTCGGGCCAGTGCGCACGGCCCGTCTCCGCTCCGGCGTGCGTCGCGGGTAACCGCGAGGTGCGAAGCCCGGAGAAGAAGCCCAAGGACCCCTGTTCCACCCGGGGGTTACAGGCGAGGAGAAGACCGGGATGGGCGAACGTGAGTGAACCCCTGATGAGGCTTCGTGAAGGTGACCCCCGCCGGTGGGATGTTCCAGCGGGGCCGTAGGGACTGGCCGTTGGAAAGCGGCGGGTGCCGGCCGGACCCAGCCGCCGGCCGGGAGCGCACCACTGTCCCCGGAGCAAAGGGGGCGCCCTGCCCGGTCGCATCTTGCTCATGTGCAACACGACAACCCCGATGGGGTCCAGGTTCTGCCTGGTAAGCCGACCGTAAGGAAGGCCCAGTTCCCCGTCACTCTGAGTTACCGGCGGCTGGAACGGCCGCGGCGGGTTACGAGATCGTTGAGGGTGAGGCGGCGGTCGTGGCCGAGTTGTTCCGCCGCTACACCGATGACGGCGACTCCATCGCGGAGTTGACCCGTTGGCTCACCGACAGCGGCACCTTGACCCGGACCGGCAAGAGGCGCTGGGACCGCAGTGTGGTGTGGGGCATGCTGAAGAATCCCGCCTATATGGGGCAGGCCGCCTTCGGCAAGACCCGGGTCCTTCACGAACCGGCGGGCATCAACCGCCGGGCCCGGCTGGAAGGCCGCAGCACCCCGCGCCCGGTCAAGACCGTGGACCAGCCCCGCCAGGAGTGGACCGCCATCCCGGTGCCCGCGATCATCTCCCGCCTCACCTTCGAACGTGCCGCCAGGCGGCTGGAGGACAACAAGCGCTTCGCCTCCCGCAACAGCAAAGTCCCCTCCCTGCTCCAAGGCATGATTGCCTGCGCGAGTTGCGGATATGGCTATTACCGCGGCCACACCACAACGACCGCCAAGAACAAGATCTACTACTACCGCTGCCTGGGCTCGGACGACTACCGGTACGAAGGCGGGCGCATCTGCGCCAGCAAGCCGGTCCGCGCCGACTACCTCGATACGGTCGTGTGGGAGCACATCACCGGGCTGCTGGCCGACCCGGCCCTGATCCGCGCCGAGATCGACCAGCGGCTTGAGCACGCCCGCACCAGCGATCCCGCCACCCGCGAGCAAGACCGCCTCCAACTGGCCCTGGCCAAGGCCGACACCAGCGTCACCCGCATGATCGAGGCCTACCAGGAACAGCTGATCACCATCGACGAGCTCCGCTCCCGGATGCCCGGCCTGCGGGCCCGCCAGGCGAGCCTGCGCGGCCAACTCGACGCCCTGCAGGCCCAACTTGCCGACCGCGAGGCATACCTGAAGCTCGCCGACGACCTGGAGGGCTTCCTCACCCAGCTCCGCCACAACGCGGCCACCGCCGACGTCGAAGAACGGCAACGCGTCCTGCGGCTGCTGGTCAAAGACGTCCTGATCGGACCAGAGAAGATCACCATCCGGCACAGGATCCCCCTCCGCGAGCCCGGCCCCGCCACCCGGCACCGCGACCCCCACACCGACACGGAGAGTGACGAAAAAGGCGACCACGGCCCAGGTTCGCTATTGCGTTGGGGGCGTGATCAGCCCCGTCCTACTGAACGTGGCCCTCCACGGGATGGAGCAGGCCGCCGGGGTCCGCTACTGCCCTCCCGGGCATCCCAATGCCGGGACGGCGGTTCCGGGCTCCCCGGTCCTGGTCAGATACGCCGATGATCTTGTAGCCCTGTGCCACTCACGTGAACAGGCCGCACAGGTCAAGGCGCGGCTCGCCGAGTGGCTGGCGCCGCGGGGGCTGGCCTTCAATGAGGACAAAACGCGCATCGTGCACCTCGACGAGGGCTGTGACTTCCTCGGATTCAACGTCCGCCGCTACCACGGCAAGCTGCTGATCAAACCGAGCAAGGCGGCCGTCAAGCGGATCCGGAGACGGCTCGCCGCCGAGATGCCGGCCCTGCACGGGGCCAACGCTCCGGCGGTACTCATCAAGCTCAACCCCATCATCCGGGGCTGGGCGGCCTATTACCGGCACGTGGTGTCCAGCAGGACGTTCAACGACCTGGACAGCTACCTGTGGAAGCTCACCTACAAGTGGGCCAAGCGTGCCCATCCGCACAAGCCGAAGAAATGGATCACAGCCCGCTACTTCGGCAGGTTCAACCACTCCAGAGCGGACCGCTGGGTCTTCGGCGACCGTCAATCCGGCGCCTACCTGCACAAGTTCGTCTGGACGAAGATCGTCCGACACACGCTGGTCAAGGGCTGGGCCTCACCCGACGACCCGGCCCTGACCGGCTACTGGGACCAGCGGCGCCGCCGCAGCCAACCCCTGCTGGACCGGACCGGACTGGGCCTGCTCCAGGCCCAGCACGGCCGCTGTCCACTCTGCCAGGAACTGCTGCTGCACGCCGACCACGAGCCACAGACGCCCCAGGAATGGGAACGCTGGCTCACCACGGTCCGCAAGGCGGTCCACCGCCAGGTGATCACCACCACCGCGGGCCCCCAGGCGCCGGACGCCTTCACGCTCCGTCTCGTCCACACGCACTGCCGACGCCGAACCGGCAGCGGCAGTACAGCACTTCTGCCTGTCCGCGAGCCCTCGGGGCTTGCTTGAGCCGGTTGCCTGGAAATCGGGCACGGCCGGTTCTTAGTGCCTGTGTACAAACTGATCGTTATAGCGACTCGGACGATGCGGATCGCGCCAGCCGCCGGGCCATGAGGCTGATCATCGACCAGAGCACCATCGCTTCGTGGTGCTCTGGCAGGCGTTCGTAGTCGCGCACGCAACGACGG
>JAFAUH010000033.1 GCA_019243445.1 Streptomycetaceae bacterium
GATGACCTCAACTCCCGCCGTGAGCAGGCACCTTGGTACCGCCGCAAGCGCTACGTCTCCATCGAAGACATGATCATCGCGTTCCGGCGCACCCGGATAACTGGCATCACCGCAGCCCAGGCCACCAGCGACCAATTCGCCCCCAGCGTCCCGACCAGCGAAGCTGCCGCCGCATAACGGCGAAACTTCAGAGATCCGGAACCGATGACTTATTTGTAGGCGCGCCCTGAGCTACTATCCCATCTACTTCGCCCCCGGCGAAGAAGATCATTGATCTTTCGCGATGAGGAAAGTCATGAAAACGAAAAAACTCCTGGCGGTAGGCGCCGTCATTGCCGCCTGTCCCGCAGTGTTCTTCTTGAGTGCCACCTCCAATGCGTCAACCGCTATGTACTACCACCATCTCTTCGTGAAGACGAATGGTGACACGCAATCAATCCGCTTTGAGGGAACTGCAGCCGGCACAGGACATCAGGAAAGCTGGTGCGTCAACCCGGCGAGCTGGGGCTTCACCCCCTGGGTCAATGGTTGGGTCGACGGCAAGGTCACCATGGTCGACTACACAAAGCTGACCGTGACCGCCTATAGCGGTCCGAACTGCGACCGTTACCAATACAATTCAAAGACGAACACCGTCCCGGGCCCTGACAAACTGAGCAACTTCTGGGACGATTTGACCTGATTCCAGCTACGTTCGGTGATAGGGAAACGCTTGCCATCGGACTGCCGCTCCTGCGTGCTGCCCCCAACAGTAATCCTGCATCTGCCCACTTGCATGGACCATATCCACGCCGGCGGGCAGCTCCCTTTTCGGGGACTGCAAAGCGCTCGCCGGTCACCACGCCGATAAGTCAAGGGCAGGTGCCATAGGCGCGCGCCGGGGAGTGATAGGGCGGAGGCGGTTGAGATCAATGAGTGCTCAAAGACAAGGGCGTTCTGTTCCTGAGATCACCAAGAAGCTGCTTACCCCGATTGGCCCACATGCACTCGACTCCACCAGAGAGCGGCCTTAGCGTCCAAGAGTATGAACACCAGAAGCATGGGAAAGCGACTCAACTGCGCCGCTGGTCTGAGCGTGCTTGCGGCGAGCCAGGGGGCATCGGTCGAGCCGCTGCAGAACCAGGTTGCCCAAGACCACCCTGCGATCGTCTGGGGCGACTGCTTCTGGCGTCAGGAACCGGCCACGCAGTACATGGCCTCTGACGGGACCAGCGTCCCGTACGCCGGGCCCGCAGAACACACCGTCGTTGTCACCGGATTTTCTAACGGTTCTGTGACGGTGAACGCCCATCCCGCGGTCAACTATCCCTTCCCCTGAGCTGAGTTCTTTCACCGCTGCTTACGCAACCTAGGGAAACATGGCTGTCATCATTCGCTGATGCGGCTGAGGTGCGCCCTACCAGAACTTCTCAGTCAATGGCGTCGCCAGTGAGGAGAGATAAAATGCTCAGGGGATTCAAGAACTTCCTGATGCGGGGCGACATCGTGGTCGTGGCGGTCGGGTTGATCGTCGCGCTGGCCTTCAGTACCCTCATCAAGGCGTTCACGGATGATGTTATCAACCCGCTCATCGCGCGTGCGCAAGGGGGCCGGGCCTTCGGCCTTGGGTGGCAACTCGGCCGCCCCGGCAACAAAGCGACCTTTCTCGATGTGGGATCGTTCATCTCGGCGCTCATCTACTTCATCCTCTTTATGGCCGTCGTCTATTTCCTGATCGTCGTGCCGTACAAGAGCATCCAGGCTCGGCGCGGTATGACCGCCTTCGAAGAGCAGGGTGCGGTCAAGACATGTCCCGCTTGCCTGTCCGAGGACATTCCCGCCGCCGCCGGCAAGTGCCGGTACTGCGGGACGGAACAGCCTCCGACGCGTGCGGCGCAGCATCTATAAGGCCGTTAAGTGACGTGGCCTCGGCGTTGATGACCGGCGTGATGGGGGATCATGACGCAGCACCAAGTCCAGTAGCGTAGTGACTGGCTTCACATCTTTGAACTCTGGCCACGCGTAAATACGTCTATGTCCAGGGGTTGGTGGAGGACTCGTCCGCGGTGGAAGGCGTGTCGTAGGATCTGTCGACCCTTTGGTCCATCAGGAGGTCAGTTGCTGATGAAGTAAGTAGTTCAAGGAGTACCGGTGTCCTTCTCTCCTAACTGGCATGCATCGGAAGCGGCTTCGGCTTTGGGGTTTGACGGGGATCCGGTGCCGGGTGAACCGCGGGTGCTGCAGGGGGTCGTGGATGACTTCACGTATCTGCGGGATACGGCGTGGTCGGTGTCGCAGGGGTTGGATGCGTTTGTGGCGTCGGCTTCGGGTGGGTTTGCGGGGGCGACGGCGGATGCGTTGCGGGAGGTGGTCTCGGGGCGGTTGAAGACGTTCGTCTTCAACATCGCGCGGGCGTTCTCGCTGGCCGGGGAGGCGGTCGCGGAGTACCGGACGGCGCTGGTGCAGGCGCAGCAGGTTCACACACACGGACGCCACCGTCGTCGAAAAGGACCTCGACGGGAACGTCCGGCGTCCGCTGAAGTTGTGCACCACGGGGAAGAGTGTTGAGTGGTACGCGGGTGACAAACGGCTCTGCAGACGTCCATGGCTGGTTGTCGGCTCAGTGTCCTTGGGGCCCCGGGACTCCAAAGCGCACGTCGTTCCCGGGGGACCTTGGAGACAGAGGACGAGGATGTCGATGTGCTGCCCGCGGAGGACAGCTACACGTTCCGGGTCCACTCCGATGAGGGCCTCAGCTCCTTGCGGGTCGGCACGCTCCCCGAGGAACCCGGGCTGCGGCTGTTGGACGCGAAGGGCCATGCGGTCGATGTACCCGCTGAATTCGCCAGAGACGCGCAGGGCCTCACAGTACGGGTACCGGTCGGCGATGCGCCGGACGCCGGGTGGGCGGAGTACCGGTTCAATCTGCGCGGGGAACTGTTCCGTGAGGAGTTCCCGCTGGGCGGGAGCGGACCGGAGGAGGCTCTTGGCTCACTGCGGGCAGTGGTGGATCACCCGGAGGACATGGAGGGGCAGACGTACTCGCTCGTCGGGCCGTCCGGTGCCACGGGTGCGTTCCACATCGGCCCGGCGCAGGAGCTGCCGGGTGGGTACCTGAATCCGCCTGGCTATTTTACCGTCACCGACTCCACCAGCGGCATGCGCCGCCTCTACGCGTCCGGTGCCCGCCTGGTGTGGCGGGAGGTGCCGCTGGACAGGGAGTTGTACCTGCGGATCACATTGCCCGGCATGCTGAAGCTGGGCTTGAGCGAGCTGGTCCAGGGCGAGCATTTCCAGCTGCGCATCGGCGAGCAGGGCATGGTGGTGGTCGACCGGTCCGGCCAGGTGCGGCAGGACTGGCAGCCGGAGGCGCGGGACGGCGGCCTGGTTGCTGTCGTCCCCGCGGAGGGCGCGCCGGGCCCGCTGACCCGGATGGAGATCGACCCCGCTACCGCGCAGTGGGTGAAGGAGTTTCTCCCGCACTTCGGTGAGGACGGCAAGGTCAAGGGCTATTGGTCGATCGACTACGGCAAGAGCGAGGGCGTGCCGTTCGACGCCGCCGGCCAGGCCTTGGCGGAGGGGACGTCGGGCGCGGGCCGGGCCCGCCTGGTGAGGTTGGGGTATCTGCGATACGACAGCGCTCAGCCGCCCGACGCGCTGCCCCGCCTGGTGGACGCGGGCGGCAGGCCGCTGGACGACTTGCCGGTGGAGGCTCACGATGACGGTTTTCTTGCGCTGGTGCCGCCCGCTGGTTCGTCGCAAGGGCCCCTGACTCGGGCGGTGGTCGATGCCCGCACCGGCATGCTGTCGCATCTCCTCGACGCCCGTGACCGTCACATGCTGCACCTCTTCGTCCCCCCGGGGGTGGGCTCCATAGCGCTCCCGCCGACAATCGCCGCACGGTGGCTGGCGGGCCAAGGGACCCTTCGGCGGCTGGCGTTCGGCAGGCAGGGCGCCTTCGCGCTGGGCTTGTCCGTCGACAACTGGATATGGGAAGCGAGAGTTCTCCCGACCGCCCGCGGCTTCGCGCTGGTGGGCACGCAGGACCGGGAGCTCGACATGCGAACTGAGTTCACCAGGAACGCGGACGGTCTGACAGTACGGGTTCCGCTCTCCCGTGCGCCGGGCGCACCGTTGACCCTCTTCATGAAGGCCGCAAGCCCGGTCGTTCACGACTCCGTTGGAAAATCCGCAAACCGGCTTCGTTGGCTCGCCGAGGCTGGCATGATCGTTCTGTTCGTCGGAGCGAGGAGTGAGCTGGGTGTCGCTGGAGTCTCGGCATGATCACGGTGTGCCGGAGTTGACTGCGCGGGTGGTGCGGGCGGCTTTCCCGAAGGGGACACTGGCGGTCCGCATCCGCGAGGTGCTCGGCCCGGTCTTCGAGGACGAGTCGTTCGCTGAGGCGTTCCCCAAGCGGGGACGGCCGGCGATCTCGCCGGGCGCGCTGGCTTTGGTGTCGGTGCTGCAGTATGCCGAGGGGCTCACTGACCGTCAGGCTGCTGACCAGGTCCGGGCACGGATGGACTGGAAGTTTTTATTGGGGCTGGAGTTGGACGATCCGGGGTTCGACTTTTCCGCGCTCAGCGACTTCCGTTCCCGTCTGATCAGGAACAGCTTGGAGGAAAAGGTCCTGGACCTTGTTCTGGAAAGGTGTTCCGAACTCGGACTGCTGCGTTCGGGCGGGCGGCAGAGGACTGACTCCACCCATGTCCTGGGCGCGGTAAGGGTGTTGAACCGGATGGAGTTCGTCGGTGAGACCCTGCGCGCGGCCGTGGAGGCCCTGGCGGCAGCGGCCCCCGACTGGCTGGCATCCCTGATCACCGCAGATTGGATCGAGCGCTACGGCGCGCGGATCGACTCCTACCGCTTCCCCAAGGGCGACAACGTCCGCACCGAGTGGGCCGAGCAAGTGGGCCGGGATGGCTTTACGATCCTGGAGGCCGTCCACGCACCGCAGGCACCACAGTGGCTGCGGGAGATCCCAACAGTCCAGGTCCTGCGTCGGGCCTGGGTCGAGCAGTACCACCGCGACAGCGAGGGGGTGCGCTGGCGGGAGGGCAAAGACCTCCCGCCAGCCAGATCACGGCTGTCCTCACCGTATGACACCGACGCCCACTACGGGATCAAGCGAGGTTCGGGCTGGTGCGGCTACAAGACTCACCTGAGCGAGACCTGCGAACCCGACGCCCCGCACCTGATCACCCACGTGGCCACCACCGACGCCACAGTCAACGACACCGAGATGACCCAGATCATCCACCAGGGCCTGGCGACAAGGGAGTTGACGCCGGACGAGCATGATGTGGATGCCGGCTACGTCACCGCCGCGCACATCGTCACCGCCCGCGACGAGCACGGTATCGAACTGCTGGGACCAGTCGGGCTCGATACCCACCACGGCGGGTCAGACAGCACCGTTCCCGATCTCTCCCAAAGTGCCTTCACCATCAACTGGGAGCGGCATACGGTGGTCTGTCCACGTGACGCAGTCAGCGTGAGCTGGTCCGAACAGGTCAAATCCAGCGGTACCCCGATCACCCGGGTCCAGTTCGCCGCCACCGACTGCCGCCCTTGCCCGCTGCGATCGGCCTGCACACGAGCCAGTGAGAAGAGCCGCTACGGTCGCAGCCTGACGCTGTTGCCCCGCGAGCAGCAAGAAGTCCTGGACCAGCGCCGCCAAGAACAGCAAACCGAAGAGTGGAAGAAGCGGTACGACATCCGAGCCGGCGTTGAGGCCACCATCTCGCAAGCCGTCCGCCACACCGGCATCCGGCGCACCCGCTACACCGGACTGCCCAAAACCCACCTCGGCAATGTCCTCGCCGCCACTGCAATCAACATCATCCGCCTCGATGCCTGGCTCACCGGCACCCCGCTCGGCAAGACCAGAACCTCCCACCTGGCCCGCCTGGAACTCGCCGTTTGAAACCACGGACACACATCCATTTTGTGGATTTTCCAACGGAGTCGT